>JAWLAG010000002.1:315000-615000 GCA_041395505.1 Steroidobacteraceae bacterium | reverse complement strand
ACGGACAGCTCGAACAACAGCTATACGATGCGCTGCCGCGTGTGCTGGAGCGTCTGGCGCACGGGCAATTGGCACAGGTACAACTGAGTTCGCAGGGACGAGCGTTCACCGCCAGGATTGCGGCGGCCGACCTGCAGTACGCCGCAGCGCCACTCTATGAGCGCGTGCAGCAAGTGCTGGCGGAGCTCGGCGCCGTGAGCGACGTTTCGCTTCTCCTGCCGCGGCACTGCGAGCACTGGCCAGGTTTCCCGGTGGCGATCGCGGCGGTCTGCGCGGGTCGAATGGCACTGCTGCCACAAGGCGTCGCGGCGATGGCGGCATCGCGGCAAGCGGTCGCAGGTTCGGGGCTCGCACTGGCACTTGCCGTGCCGACACTGGCAGAGCCCGTGTTCGCGCCGGCCTGGACGCCGATTCGAAGTGCGACCCCGGCAACGCCCACCGCAATCGCCATCAACGGCCAGCGTTTCGAATTGGCTGCCGAACACAGGACCCTTGGGCGCGAGGGCTGCGATATTCCGTTGCCGGCAAACGCGCAGGGCGTGTCGCGCCATCACTGCACCATCGAGGCCGATGGCGACCGGCACTACCTCGTGGATCACAGTCGCCACGGCAGCTTCCACAACGGCCAACGCGTCGCGAAGCGCACGCCGCTGCATGCCGGTGACCTGCTGCGCATCGGCAGTCCGCCGATCTATGCGCAGTTTCTGGCTGGCGACTGAGCATGCCCCGCCGCAAGGTCGAAGTCTTCAGCCTGTCCTTCCTCGACTGCATCAGCTGCGGCTTCGGTGCCGTGATCCTTTTCTATACCATCATCAGCGCACAAAGCGGCCAGGAGCGTATCCGGCGTACCGACGATCTCGCGGCCGAAGTCAGCCGTCTCGAAATCGAAGTGCTGGAAGGCACCAAGAATCTGGTCGTGTTGCGCAATACGCTCGAGAAGACCACCAGTGAAACCGCATCCGCCGCCGAGCGCGCGCGACGCTTCGTGCAGGAGATCCAGGAACGGCGCGAGCAGTCGTCCGTCTTCGACAAGGAGACGCTGGCGCGACGCGAGCACATCGAGAAACTGAAGGCCGACGTGCGTTCGCTGGAGGAGGAATCGCGGCGGTTGTCGGCGCGTGCGGGCGAAGATGATCTACCCTCGGCGACGGGCAAGCTGCGTGGCGGTCCGAGACGCTATATCAATGGCCTTAATTTGCGTGGCAAGCGAATCCTGATCCTGCTGGACCGCTCGGCCAGCATGATGCACGACGACGTCGTGGAGATCCTTCGTTTGCGCAATACCGCGCCTGAGACGCGCCGGCGCACCGAGAAGTGGCGCCGCGCAGTGCGCATCGTCGACTGGCTCAGCACGCAGTTGCCCGGCGAATCGAGCTACCAGCTGTATGCATTCAACGTCAATTCGAAGGCCGTGCTCGGCGAGACTGCAGGCAAGTGGTTGCGTGCCGATGACCGCGCCACACGCGGACGCTTGCGCGACGCCGTCCGTGAACTCGTACCGGAGGAGGGCACGAGCCTGGTCAATGCGCTGGCGGCTTTGAAGGACCTGAAGCCTGCGCCGGATCAGATCGTGTTGATCACCGATGGCCTGCCAACGCAGGGCAGCACCCCGCCGGGATTCGCCAAATACATCTCCGTGCGCGATCGCGCCAAACTGTTCGATGCCGCAACGCGTGACCTGCCCGCAAAGACGCCCATCGACGTCGTTTTGCTGCCCATGAAAGGCGATCTGCCTGCGACACATCGTTACTGGATGGTCGCGCGCAAGAGCGGCGGCAGTTTCGTGATGCCATCGCGGGACTGGCCATGAAGCGGCGACAACGCGAGACCGAAATCATCAGCCTGTCGTTCATCGACTGCATTTGCTGCGGTTTCGGCGCGGTTATCCTGCTTCTCGTGCTGTCGGAATTCGGCCAGCCCGTGATCATCGAAAAATCGCGACAGGACCTGTCCCAGCAATTGAAGAAACTGCAGGAAGAGCTGTTCGCGTTGCGCGGCGAGACCGATCAACTCAACCGCGAATTGCAGGGTCGCATCGACAAGCTCACGATCGAGAAAAGGCGCCTGAGCCGTCTTGCCGGCGATATCAGCAGCGTGCGCGGTGAGTTCAAGACATCGCGCAACGAAGCGAGCGTGAGCGATATCGTCGAGAACGAGCTGGCAGACGCCTACCGGCAGTTGACGGCCGACGTCAAGCTGCTCGAAGCCAAGGTACCCGACCGGCCGTTGCGTTCGGACGCGATCGGCGGCATTCCAGTCGACAGCGAATACATCATTTTCATCATCGATACCTCGAACAGCATGCACGGCCAGCACTGGGATACGGCGGCCGGTGTGATGACTGAAATCCTCGATATCTATCCCAAGGTCAAGGGACTGCAGGTCATGGACGACGAGGGCCGGCCCATGTTCGAGGGCACCCGCGGCAAGTGGCTCGAGGACAACGACCGGCAGCGGCGGCGCATCCTCGAGCGCATGCCCGACTGGGCGCCGTACAGCAATTCCAGCCCGGTCGAAGGCATCGTGGAGGCCATCAGGCGATATTGGGCGCCGGACAAGCGCATCAGCCTCTATGTGCTCGGCGATGAATACACCGGCGATTACATCCAGACGGCGCTCGATGCCGTGGCGGCGGTCAATCTGCCCGGCAAGGGCGGCCGCAAGATGGTGCGCATCCATGCCATTGGATTCCCCGCCGTGGCCGGTCCCACGGCATTTACAAACATCAAGTTTTCCGCCTTAATGCGCAGTATGTGCGCGCAGAACGACGGTACCTTCGTCGGCATCACCCAGGACGACGCCTGCGGCTTTGCGGTCGAATTTGGCGGGGTGCGCAAGTGTCTCAGCGGCGAGCGCTGAGCCGCGTTGGCGCAACGGTCGGCGCCTGCCTCGCCGCGGCGCTGATCGTCGGCTGCGGCGGCGTCGAAATCGCACCTGCCGTGGCGTTGCCGCGTGCGCTCGTCAATCCAATCGAAGCACGCGTCGGCCTGCTCGTGCAGCCCGACATGCGCAATTTCGTCCATAAGGAATCGCGCTGGGGCGTGCCCTGGTCCATCGAACTTGGACCGGGCCACCTTGCCATGGTGCGCGCTTTGTTCGGCGCGGAATTCAAGGATGTCGCCGAGTTCTCGACGCTCGAGGAGGCTCATGCCGCGAGCGGATTACGCGCGATTTTCGAACCCAGGATCGAACAGTTCTCCTTCGCGACCGCGAAGGACACCGGTGGCGGCTACTATGCCGTCACCATTCGCTATCGATTCAACGTCCTGACGCCCGATGGCGCAGCCGTTGATAGCCTGACGCTCACCGGCTATGGCAACAGTGCCGCGAAGGGTGTCTCGAGCGGCAATCCGCTGATCCTCGCCAGCCAGCGCGCCATGCGCGATGCCGTCGCGAAATTCCTGGTGCAGTTTCCCGAGATGACGCTGGCGGCGCAGTTGCGCGATGGCGCGCCCCTGCTGGCGAGTGCGACTGGCGCGAGGGCGAATCGCATCGAGGCCGTACCCATCATCGACACGGCACCGGCGACTGGTGTTGTGTCGCCGCCGGCATCCCTACCCGAACCGGTGCCGCCGGCCGCGGAGCCTGCGCCCGTGCCACCACCACAGGAACGACTCGCAGGGCGATAGCAGCGTCAAGATTTCGGTGGCGCGGGCTTGGCGACCACGAGCGAGTCGCGCACGATGATGCCTTCGGTCGGTACCGTTACCCCGTTTTCCATGCGTGGCGCATAGCGGGATTTCTTCGCCGCGAAAATCACCGAGCGCTCCTGGGCGTCCGACGCCTCGCTGCGCATCGACTCACAATCGCCGATCTTGCCCGTTTCGCTCACGCTGCATTTCACTTCGACCACCCGAAGATCCTCCTTGTCGGGGTCGTAGCTCGAGCGCGTGATGGAACTCGACGGCGCCTTGTAGGCGAGCTGGCGCGGCTTCGCGACCAGGTCCAACTGGTTGCTGGCCACCAGGTCGGGCCAGGCTTGCTGGTAGACACCGAGCGCCTTGGCGGAATTGGCGCCCACAAGGTACCAGTCGCCGAGGTCGAGCAGGGTCTGGCCGCGCAATCCGAGATCGGGTGGTGTCGCCTTGTTGATGCGATCGAGCGCAATCAGCAGCGCTTTCTCGCCGTCGGTATTGACCCGCTGCAGTTGCGCGCCCGTCTGGTTCTGGGATGCAAACGGATCCTGCGCAGCGGCGCTGGCCTCGGGATCCTCGTAGCCGAGCAGGAATTCGAGCATGTAGGTGCGGGCGATCCCGCGCAATGGCGGCACCGACTCGAGGGCGGCTTTGCCCAGACTGTTCTCGGCAACGCCGAGTGCCTGCGCGTACATGCGCCGTGCCGTCGAGAAGCGGCCCATGGACTCGAACCAGGCCGCGTAGTTCGCCATGGCGGGCAACATGCGCGGGTCGGTCGCGCCGTAGTTGGTTTCCGCGATGCGATAGGCGTATTGGTGCTCCTTCTCGGCGTCCGCAAGCTGATTCAGCGCGACCTCGGCGCTGATCAGCGACTCCACGATCGGCAGCTGCCCGATGTTGTATAGGCCGTTGAGGTTACGCGACAGATCGACCGCGCGGCGTAGTGCGATCGCGGCGCTCGTCGGATCATTCTTCGCCAGGTAGGTCAGGCCGAGTCCATGCAACGGCGGGATGAGATCGGCATTGGCGCCGCGGGTATTCGCATCGAGCACCGTGACGCTGCGCAGATAGGATGTCTCGGCAAGACCCAGGTTGCCGAGGCGCAGCGCGGTCGTGCCGACGTTGGTAAGCGGGATGGCCAGCTCGAGCGCATCGTTGCCGAAAGTGCTTTCGGTCGCACTGACCAGCTCGTTGGCCCGCGCCAGTGCGTCCTCGAAGCGGCGCGCATCGAATTCGGCGCGAAATTGCTGATAGAGGGCCAGCCGCTCGCTGTCGTCCTGGGCCCAGGCGGCGGCTGACAGGGTCAGCATGCCGCAGATCAACGCCGCAAATCGCCTCATGGGTGCACCCCGTTCGCTGTCGCGGTCATACTATCGCTTCTTGAACCTGCAATCAGCCATAGCTGACCTTCGCGACGCCCCCGGGGTTCCGTGCTGGCGAGCAGATCAGCCCTGGCGGCGCGCCCGATGTGCGCTTTGGGCGTGCCAAGGCCGTGCCTGCGCAATACAATGGCAGAATAATAATGAACGATACGGATTCGAAGCAGGCCTGGATCGCGGGCGCCAGCGGTTTCGTCGGTAGTCGACTGCTCAGCCTGCTGCTCGAGGTGCCGGATTTCACGCGGGTGGTGGCCATCACCCGCCGGCCGCTGCCGGGCGATCACTCGCGGCTCGCGAACCGGATCGTGCAGTTCGAGCGGCTGGAGGCACAGCTCAAGGGATCGCGTTGCGATACGGCATTCTGCTGTCTCGGCACGACCATCAAGCGTGCCGGCTCACAGGCGGAGTTTCGTCGCGTCGACCACGACCTCGTGATGGCTTTTGGGCGGGCCGCGCGCGCGGGTGGCGCGCAGCGCTTCGTGCTGCTGACCGCGGCGGGCGCCAACAGCGCATCGACCAACTTCTATCTTCGGACCAAGGGCGAGCTGGAAACCGCTGTTGCCGCTCTCGGGTTCAGCTCTCTCGATATCCTGCAGCCCGGCCTGCTGTTGGGATTGCGCCGCGAACTGCGGCCAGCGGAGCTCGCGGCCATGCTGGTCATGCCGGCGGTCAATCCATTCCTGGGTGGCCCGCGACGGCAGTACCGGGCCATCAGCGCCAATACGGTGGCGCGCGCAATGCTGGGTTGTGCCCGCAGTGGCCGTCGTGGCGTCTATCGCTACGCCTACGACGCCATGCAGGAGCTTGGCAAGCTCCGAACTGCGCCCGGAAATTAGCGATCTGTTCTCGCGAAAACCGGCAGCCAGCGACGGTGGCTGCCGGAGCGTGCTATTTCTTCTTGCTGGCTTTCTTGCGCGTCGCTTTCTTGGCCGCGGGCTTCCCGGCGGCTTCCGCCTTCGAGGTGCGGCGCAGGTCTGCTGCATGGGCGCGCTTGTAGCTCTGGATGTCCTTGAATCTGCCCTTGGCATCGCGAACCGCATAGAGCTTGGTGCCCTTGCTGCTGCGATGCGTAGTCCTTCTGGCTTTCGCCATCGTTGGCTCCCTCAGGTAGTTGAATGCTCGAGCGGCGGACGCTAGCGCCTGCGACGTTGCGAGTCAACCACAGGGGGCATGTGACGCAGTCGGCAGTTCCGGGATCGGCGTTGCCGTGTCAGGCCCGAAATTGCGTTAACTCGCAATCTTGGTCTTTGGTTGTTCGCTAAGTTAGCGGACAACTCCACCGGGGCACACGCGTCAGCATGCAGAAGCTGCTTCGCCATCTGAGAACATCGATCGGCCAGCGGATGGCGGAAGTCATCTCCCTGGCCGCATGCGCCCCGCTGCTGGTGCTCTTCGGACTGATCTCATGGCAGCGATCGGTCGATGAGTCCGGGCGAATGCAAAGTGAGCTCGGGGCGCGCAGCGAAGCAGCCGTTTCGGGCCTGCAGAGTCGCCTGGCGGCGGCGCGTGACGTGAGTGCCGTGCTGGTGGCCGGTGCATCGGGGCGTGACGATCGGGTGCTGCGCGCCAACGTGATCGTCTCGCCGGCATTCAGCTCGGTCACCGTCGTGCCGGCAGATCACAACGGTACCGTGGCGCGAACCTTGATGCGTAGCGGCGCTGGCGAGGACGTGCTGCGCAACGTCGATACGGCTGCGCTGGTGACGGCGCAGTTCGACAGCGATACCAGCATCTTCGTCGTGCGCAGGATTGGCCCGGCCGCCGAGGCGCGGCTCGCGATCTTCGAACTCGACAGGCATTGGCTCCTGGGCAGCGACCCGGACCAGGCGCCCACATTCGGTCTGGTACTTGTCGCAGGTGCTGGCGCGCTGCTCACGCCGCCGGGTTTTCCGCGCGACGCGGTTCTGCCAACCGGCGTCAGTGCGCAGTTCGATCCAGCGGCATTCGAGACCTCGGCCGAACGCTTCGGCTGGCAGGCGGGCGGCAGGGAGTGGCTGGGTCACAGCGCTCTGCTGCAACTGCCCTCGGGGCTCGTTGCGCCGCAATCGCTGACCGTGCTCACCATGCAGGCCAATACGCCTGGCGCTTTGCTCACCGCCCGTGGCGTACTGATCACGCTCGCCGCCGTGCTGTCGCTGCTGCTGGCGGTGGGTGCCGCGGTCATCTACCTCACCGGTCTGTACGTTGCACCGCTGGCCGCGCTGCAGACGGCGCTCGACCGGCTGGGCCGGCACCAGCAGGCGCGGTTGGAGCCGCGTCGGGCCGATGAGATCAGCGATGCAGTCGATGCCTACAACCGCGCCGCGACGCGCATCGAGGGCGAGTTCCGCTCGCTCGAAACCCTGGCTGAAGTCGACCGGATGCTGCTCGCAGCCGATGATGTCGAGGCCATCGTCGATGGCCTGCTGGAGCGATTGCTGCGAACGACCGGTGCTGCGTCATCATGCATCGTGCTGCTCGATCCGAATACGCGCTCCTATGGGCGCAACTATTTCCTGACAGCCCAGCGTGCGGCTGCCGAAATGTCGCGTGTGCCCATCGATGCCGAACTGCTGCCAATGGTCGAGAATTCACCGCAGGGACTGACCATTGCGCGCTGCGAAGAACCACGCCACAGCGTCATTGCGCCGTTGCGCGAGGCCGGCAGCGAGTATTTCTGGATGTGGCCCGTCAATGTCGAAGGCGATCTACGTGCTTTGCTGGCAGTCGGGTTCCAGGATGCACCCAGCGTCGTACCCGATACCGCCAGACAGGTCGAGGAGTTCGCCGGACGTCTCGCGGCCGCGCTGTCGAAGCAGGCGCGCGATGCGGTTCTCTACCGCCAGGCCCACTACGATGGCATGACTGGGCTGCCGAACCGCCTGCTGCTCGCCGACCGGCTGGAACAGGAAGTCGCCGCGGTTGCCGGCGGCTCGGCACGCAGCGCTCTCCTGTTCGTCGATCTCGATCACTTCAAGAAGATCAACGACAGCCTGGGACATGCTGCGGGCGATCAGGTGCTGGCCATTGCGGCCCAACGTCTGCGTGGCTGCGTCAAGGACGGCGACACGGTCGCGCGTATCGGTGGCGATGAATTCACGATCATCCTGCGGCAAATTGCCGATCCACAGGCCGCGCAGGTCGTTGCGGAGCGTATCGTTCACAGCCTGCACAAGCCCGTGAGCATCGGCGGCAGGGACTACCGGATCGGTGCCAGTATCGGCGTGACCATGCTGCCCGATGATGCGACCAGTGCCGAGGACGCCATGCGCAACGCAGACCTTGCGATGTATCGCGCCAAGGACAGTGGTCGCGGGCGCGCCGTGTTCTTCGAGCCGCGCATGCGGGACCTGAAAATAACCGCGACGACCAGCGGCCTGCATCGCGCCCTCGAGCGACGCGAATTCGCGCTCTATTATCAGCCGCAGTTCGCGAGCAGCAACGGCGCAATCGTCGCGGTGGAGGCCCTGCTGCGCTGGCAGGCGAGCCGGGGCCGACCGCGCGATCCAAAGGAATTCGTACCAGCCGCCGAGCAGTCGGGCCTGATCATCGACATCGGCGCCTGGGTCCTGGAAACAGCCTGCGAACAGTATGCCGAATGGCGAGCGCAGGAGATTGCGCCGGCCCGGCTGGCCGTCAATATCTCCGCCAAGCAGCTCGATAGCCCGCAGTTCTTCGGTTTGACGGAAAGTATTCTGCAGCGATTTTCCATCGAACCCAGTTGCGTGGAATTCGAGTTGACCGAGTCCGTGCTCGCAGCCAGCGCGGCTGGCGATGCGCTCGAGCGTCTGGCAAAGTTGGGGATACGTATCGCGCTCGATGATTTCGGCACTGGGTATTCGGCCATGAACTATCTGCGGCAGCACCCGATCGCGGTGGTCAAGATCGACCGCAGTTTCGTCGAGGACCTGCCAGCCGATGGCGCGTCGGCCACGCTTACCGACACGATCATCACCATGGCCCATGCGCTCGGCAAGGAGGTCGTTGCCGAGGGAGTCGAGACGGCCGAGCAGCTGGAGTTCCTGCGTCAACATGGCTGTGATTTCATCCAGGGACATCTCCTGTCGCGGCCCCTGCCGGCGCGAAAGATCAGTACATTGCTGGCGCAGCGACCGAGCGTCCAGGAGTCGCTGCCGTACACGGCGACCGGCTGAGATGCGCGAGGCAGCATTGCGTTGCCGACGCAGCTGCGGTCCATCTTGCCTGGCGGCGCTGCTCCTGCCGACCCTGCTGGCGGCCTGCGCCACGACCGCGCCCGATACGTCCGTGGATCGCCAGGGCAGCGACACCGCACCCATCGCCGCAACACCGAAAACGCTCGGCGCGCTGATCGCCACCGATGCGCTGTCGCTCGTCGGCACACCCTATCGCTATGGCGGCGCGGATCGCACGGGCATGGATTGCAGTGGCCTGGTGCTCTATACCCACGCACAACACGGCGTGGTGGTGCCGCGAACGGCGCGCGAGCAACGCCGCAGAGCGCTGCCGGTTGCGATCGCGGATCTGAAACCCGGTGATCTCCTGTTCTTCAGGATCAATGGCGAGGCCACCGATCACGTCGGTCTGTATCTGGGCGACGGCCGATTCATGCATGCGCCGAGTTCGGGACGCGTGGTCAGCATTGCCTATCTGGACGATCCCTATTTCTCTCATCGCCTCGTTGCCGCGGGCCGTTTCTGGAATCCGTAAAATAGCCGGCGCGCAATATGTCTGGTTGCCCAGCGCGCGGGCGCAGCTGTCGGTGGAATGCGACGCGTACCACACAGTCCTTGCTTGACGGATGACACACGCTTGTCCACTCTACCGCTCTGACAAGGGCAAACCCGTCGCGAGGCGGGGACGCAAAGCTTCCGGTCCGTCGATTGTTGGACAGCGGGGTTACCGACGAGGCGCATCGCGTCCTCGACCTTCGATTCCCCAGCGGACGCCACGCAAGCCCGGTCAGTGCGTACGCTTTATTGTTCCGGGGAAAAACTTCATGAATCGACCGGCGAGTTCTCTCGACGACTCAGGTGTGCACGCGGGCCCCGCGTCGGGCGGCGCTCAATCGGGACAATTCGTCATCAATCTGTCTTCGTCCACGACGCCAATGGCACTCGTGAAACCGCAGTCGCCGGAGCTTGCGCGGTTTACGTTCTTTGTCAGTCGCCGACGGGAAGAGGGTCGGGAGCGATTCCGCCTGCACATGGGCTATTTCGCGACGCGTCGCGAAGCCAATGAGCTCCTGAACATCGTCCGGGAAATCTATCCCGCGGCATGGGTGGGTGATGCGCCAGGCAAGAAGCTGGCTGCCGCCCGGCAGGCCGCAGCGCCGGCCGCCGCTCCCGCACCGTCCAGAGCGGCTGCACCGAATGTTGTGGCGACGCCAGCGCCCAAGGCGGCGCCGGTTGTTGCCTGCGTCGTAGGCAAGAATTCTCCGCGCACCGCGTCGGTGACGCCGGCCGCGCCAGCCCAGGCGGCTGTGCCAGCACCGGCAGCTGCGCCGAGCGCACCGCGCAAGGCGTCACCGCCCGCAACCGTGGCGCGAGGCGCAGGCGCACCGGTTGCCGCGCCGGTTGCAACACCGCCGCGCCCGGCCGCGGTCAAGCCAACGACTGCAGCGCGTCCGTCCATAGCCGCCCCCACGACAGCGCCCGCGGCCAAGCCCGCTCCGACGACATCTGCCGCGCGTGCGCCGGCAGGCGCTGCGCCCGTCAGGGGACAACCCGCCAAGCCGGCTGTCATTCCGGCCGCAGAGCCCAGGAGTTCACAGCGACGCAAGAAGCTGCCGCGCAACAACGTACCACCGTCGAATGTGCGCGAGGTGCTTGCGCAATTGGGCGGCGCCAAACCGGCTGTAACATCGCCGCCACGCGCCGTGCCCCAGCCGCCGGCGGCTACCCGCGTAGCGAGTGCAAAAGTACCACCGACGCCGACTCGCGTACCGGCCGCCAAGGCCGCTCCACCCGCGGCACCTGCCGTCGTGGCTCCATCTGCAGCACCTGCCGCCGTTGTTGCGCCGGCTTCGCCAACGGCGCGGCTCGCCAAGCCCGAGTTGTCGGATACACAGGTGCTCAAGATGCTCGAGCGCCAGCGCTCCGACAGCGGTGACAGCGCGACATTGCGCGGCGCCGAAGCGGAGGCCAACGACATTCAGCTGCTGCGTCCAGACGATACCGGCACGATGCGGGCCCTGCGCGGCCAGCTCGAGAACAACGCCCCGGTTTCCTTTGCCGTGCAGCTCGACTGGTCGGTCACACCGATCGACCTGGCGCAGGTGCCGCCGCTCGCGATTTTCAGCGCCTATACGCTATACACCGTCGAAGGCGATCGCGATGGCCGAAAATGGTTCGGCCTGCGGCTCGGTTTCTTCTCCGATGCGGTATCCGCGAAACAGGTTGCGCATTACGTGCGCTCGGACTTCGCATCCGTTGCGGTCGTTCCTGTCGGCCAGGGCGAGAAGGACAGGGCTGCAGCCGATTCGGCCAGCGCCGCGGACAAGGCCCAGGCCAGTCGCAAGCCGCAGGTCGACACCAGTGCCAGCGGCGAGTTCAAGTTGTTCGATGTCGATCAGGAAACTTCGACGGCCAAGCCGCGCGAACCCGTCCAGCGTATGGCGCCCGAGCAGGTGCGCGCCAAGATCGACGCGGTACGCAACGAGAAGAGCAAGTTCAAGGCGACGGCGCCCGGTCGTCGCAGCAAGCCGGCGGGCGCACCGCAATCGCTCGAGGAAACGCTGGAAATCCTCGGTGCGAGCGAGCTTCAGATCGACAACGGGCGCGGCGAATTGCTCAACGACTCGGGCGTGCGGCACTTGCGTGTGCAGGTCGACAACCGCACCAGGAAATTCTCCAAGCTCCTCGATCGGCTGGCGGATCGCCTGAAGAGCTGATCCCTACTTGCCGCCGAACAGTTTGTCGAGTTCAGCACGCGAGCGCTCCCCTGCGGCGCCTTTGGCCGCGTCGAAAGCCCCGCTGCGCGGCCGGAAGTAGTCGCAGAAATTCGCGGCTTCCTTGTCGCGGACCTCCTCGGTGGTCGGTTCCCGGCAGTGCTTGGCGTAATTGCGATCGTATTCGCAGCACATGCGGCAGACATGCAATTCTGCGCGGCAGGCGCGACACTCGTCCCGGCGCGATAGCGGCAACGTCAGCGCGGCGAGGCTCGCGCCGCATTTCCAGCACACCAGATCGTGACTCATGGCGGTCAATTATAGACCGCCCGCCCGCGGGCGCTTCCGCGCGATAGCCCCGTGCCACGCGGATTGTGCAGGTGCCGGCGTAGTATCCGTCCGGTATGTGAAGCACGGTTCGAGGCGATTTGGCGCGGCGTGCCACTCGCGACGATGCGGCCGCCGTTGCTGCCACCTTCCGGGCCAAGGTCGATGACATGATCGGCTGCGGCGATGACCTGCAGATTGTGCTCGACAATGAGCACACTGTTGCCGGTTGCCACCAGGCGGCGCAGCACGTCGAGCAGTCGCTCGACATCGGCCATGTGCAGGCCGACGGTCGGCTCATCGAGCAGGTACAGGGTGTGCTGGCGGCTGCCTTCGGCGCGCGCAAGCTCCGCTACCAGCTTGATTCGCTGCGCCTCGCCGCCCGACAACGTCGGACTGTGTTGTCCGAGTGTCAGGTAACCCAGGCCGATCTGCACCATCAGCCGCAGTGTCGCGGCGATGCGCCGGTGGGCAGCGAAGAACTCGCAAGCGCTCTCCACTTCCATCGCCAGAATCTCGCCGGCGTTCAGGCCGCGGTGCCGCACCTGCAGTGTCTGCGGATCAAAGCGCAGGCCGTTGCAGGCATCGCAGGGCAGTTTCACGTCCGGAAGAAAACTCATCTCGATCCGCTTCATTCCCTGGCCTTCGCAGGTCGGGCAGCGGCCACCGGGCGTATTGAAGGAGAAGCGGCTGGCGCTATAGCCGCGCAGCCGCGCTTCAGTGGTATTGGCCAGCACCCGACGGATCTCGTCCCAGATCCCGACGTAGGTCGCGGGGCAGGACCGCGGCGTCTTGCCGATAGGCGTCTGATCGACTTCCAGCACGCGGTCTATGCTGTCGTAGCCGGATACGCGCCTGCAACCGAGCCACGTCTTCGGCGTGCTGCGTTTGCCGACGACGCGCAGCAGGTTCTCGTAGATCGTGCCTCGGGTCAGTGTCGATTTGCCCGAGCCGGAAACACCTGTGACCAGCGCGAGCGCATGCAGCGGGATGTCGACATCGATATTGCGCAGATTGTTGCGCTTGGCGCCACGTATGCGCAGGTACCGCGCACTGCGCGGTGCGTTTTCGTTCAGCGTGATGCCGCGTTGCGCGGCTGCCTTCATCGCGCGGCCCGTGACCGACTCGGGCGTGCGCATCAATTGCTGCAGGCTGCCGCTTGCAATCACCCGCCCACCGCGCGTGCCGGCGCCGGGCCCAAGGTCGATGATGTGATCCGCACTTCGAATCGTGTCCTCGTCGTGCTCCACGACCAGCAGCGTATTGCCGTTGCGTCCAAGGCGTGCCAGCACATCGAGCAGCATGCGGTTGTCGCGCGGATGCAGGCCGATCGTGGGTTCGTCGAGCACGTAGCAAACGCCTTTGAGGTTCGACCCGAGTTGAGCCGCGAGACGGATGCGCTGCGCCTCGCCGCCAGACAGGGTCGGCGCCGCACGCGCCAGCGACAGGTAGCCTAGGCCCACGCGCTCGAGAAATCCCAGTCGCTCGCGGATCTCGGGAAGGATGTCACGGGCAATGAGGCGATCGCGTCGATCAAGTTTCACACGCCCAAGTCTCGCCCGGCACTCGCTCGCGGTGTCGGCAGTCCAGGTGGCGATAGAGTGGCCGGAGAGTCGCACATGGAGCGCGACTTCATTCAAGCGGTTGCCGTTACATTGCTCGCAGATTGCGGCGCCTTCAGGGTCGGGCGGCTCCTCGGCATCGTCGTTCGATACGCAACCCGTGCCGCGACAGGCCGGGCACCACCCCTGGGGTGAGTTGAACGAGAACAGCCGGGGATCGAGTTCCGCGAAGCTGCGCTGGCAGGAAGGACAGGCGCGCAAGGTCGAATAGGTCGTCATCCGCCCGCCCGCCGCAAGTACCTGCACGATACCTTTGCCATGATCGAGCGCGACCGCGAGCGAATCGCGCAAGGCCTTTTCCCGCCGTATGTCGGGACGCAGCGTCGCGACAGGCAGTTCGATGTCGTGCTGCTCGTAGCGGCGCAGCCGCGGCCAGGCGGCGGTCGGCGTCAACTCGCCATCGACGCGCAAATGGCCATAGCCCTTGCGCAGCGCCCAGGCGGCGAGGTCCGTGTAGTAGCCCTTGCGGCCGACCACGAGTGGCGCGAGCAGCGTGATTTCCCTTCCCCGATGCCGGCGCAGTATCTGTGCGGCGATCGCTGGCATGCTCTGCGGTCTGATCGCAACGTCGCAATCGGGACAATATTGCGTACCGAGCTTCTGAAACAGCAGGCGCAGGAAATGGTAGATCTCGGTCTGCGTCGCCACGGTACTGCGACGGCCGCCGCGGCTGGTGCGCTGCTCGATGGCGACCGTCGGCGGTATGCCCGTGACCGAATCGACATCCGCCCGCGCTGCAGGCTGCACGAACTGGCGCGCATAGGCGTTCAGGGATTCGAGATAACGACGCTGTCCCTCGTTGAATACGATGTCGAAGGCAAGGGTCGATTTGCCCGAGCCGGACACGCCTGTCAACACCGTAAAACGACCATGTGGAATCACGGCGTCGATCTGCCGCAGGTTGTGCTCGCGCGCGTTGTGCACCGAGATTGCGCGCTCGGGCTCCTCGCGCGGATGCGCGCGACCGCGGCTCTGCTCGCTCATGAATCGACCGCGACGCTGGTAACGGCCAAGGGCCGCGCCGGTGTGAGTGCTGGCGTTTCCGGCGAGCGCCGCCGGCGTGCCGGCAAATACGATGCGCCCGCCGCCATCGCCGCCCTCGGGCCCAAGATCGACGATCCAGTCGGCACCGGCGATGACATCCAGGTTGTGCTCGATCACGAGCAGCGAATCGCCGCGCTCCACCAACTGGCGCAGCGCACGCATGAGCCGCGCGATGTCCTCGAAGTGCAGACCGGTCGTGGGTTCGTCCAATATGAAAAGCGTGCCGCGCTCGCTTGTTGAGGCGCTCGCGAGATGGCCGGCAAGTTTGAGTCGTTGTGCTTCACCGCCGGAGAGTGTCGGCACTGGTTGACCGAGCGCAAGGTACTCCAGGCCCACTGCAACGAGCGGAGCGAGCCTGCGCAGGATTTCTGGTTCGGCCGCAAAGAACTCCACGGCTTCGGCAACGGTCATCGCGAGGACATCGGCGATACTGGCGCGCCGACTGCCGGCACCGTCGACGGCGACCTGCAGCACCTCGGCGCGAAAGCGCCTGCCGTCGCAGGCCGGACAGCGCAGATACACGTCCGAGAGGAACTGCATTTCGATGTGTTCGAAACCATTGCCGTTGCATTCCGCACAGCGGCCCGTGCCGGAATTGAAACTGAACGTACCTGCCGTGTACTTGCGCTCACGAGCCAGTGGCTCGGCGGCGAACAATTTGCGAATGGCGTCGAAGGCGCCGACATAGCTCGCCGGATTGGAACGCGTCGTGCGACCGATCGCCGACTGATCCACCAGGATGACGTCGTGAATCTGCTCGGCGCCTGTCAGTTCGCGGAATTCGCCAGGCGCCTCGGTCGGCTGGCCCATGGCTTTGCGCAGCGCGCGGTAGAGCACCAGATCGACCAGGGTTGATTTGCCGGAGCCGGAAACACCGGTCAGGCAGACGAGACAACCGAGCGGCATCGAAAAATCAATATCGCGCAGATTGTTCTCGCGCGCGCCAACGAGACGCAGCCACGCCGCGCCTCGCGGCGGGCCGCCGGAAAATGCAGGAATGCGCCGCCGCGCTGCGAGATAGTCCCCGGTCAGAGAGTTCGGTGTGTCGAGCACGCCTCGCGGCTCCCCGTAATAGACGATTTCGCCGCCTTTGCTGCCGGGTCCCGGCCCGAGATCGAGCAGGCAATCCGCTTCCTGCATGATCTCGGGATCGTGCTCGACGACGAGCAGCGTGTTACCCGCATCGCGCAGCTTCTTCATCACCTGCATCAGGCGATGGATGTCGCGCGAGTGCAGGCCTATCGATGGTTCGTCTAGCACGAACATGGCGTTCACCAGCGACGTACCTAGCGCGGTCGTCAGGTTGATGCGCTGGACCTCGCCACCGGAGAGCGTGCGCGACTGGCGGTCGAGCGTGAGGTAGCCGAGCCCAACGGTCGCCAGGAACCCGAGCCGCTGGCGAATCTCGCCCAGCAGCGTGTCGAGTGCCCGTTGTTCCATGGTGGCGAGCTCGAGCGCGCCGAAGAAACCTGCCAGCCTTTCGATGGGCAGCTGCATCAGATCGTGAATCGACAAGCCGGGGAGCGCCGCGAGCATCTCATCGTTCCACTGCACATCCTGCGGGCGAAAGCGCGGCCGGCCCTGCAACGCCTGCTCGGCGGCATCGCGCCCGCCAATTCGCCACAGCAGCGCCGCTGTCTTCAGGCGAGCGCCGCCGCAGGCCTGGCAGGGCGTGTATGCGCGATAGCGCGAGAGCAGCACGCGGATATGCATCTTGTAGGACTTGCTTTCGAGCCAGGCGAAGAACCGTCGCGCCCCATACCAGACCTTGTCATCGAATCCGCCTTCGCCTTCGATGACCCACTGGCGGGTGGCTGAATCGAGCTCGACCCAGGGACGATCGACATCGACCCCGCGGCGCCTCGCATAGCGCAGCAGATCCGTCTGGCATTCGCGAAATGCCTTGGTCTGCCAGGGTTTGACGGCGCCACCGCGCAGTGTTTTGCTCCCATCCGGAATCACGAGGCCGTAGTCGATACCGATGACACGCCCGAAGCCGCGGCAGGTTTCACAGGCGCCCAGAGGCGAGTTGAATGAAAACAGGCTCGGTGTCGCATCGGCATAGGCAAGATCGCAGCTCGCGCAGGCGAGGGCCTGTGTATACGCCGCCGATTCGACGACTTCCTCGCCCGACTCGCCCGCGAGCCGGTGCGCGACCAGTCGGCCGCCGCCGAGTCGCAACGCCGCTTCGACGGATTCGGTGAGGCGCGATGGGTCGGCGCGATCGATGCGCAATCGATCCTGGATGACTTCGACCCGGCCAGCCCCGACCTCCCGGTAGCGGTGATAGCCTTGCGCCGCCAGGTATTGCTGGACTTCCTCGGTCCGAAAATTCGCCGGCACACTGATTTCAAAAGTCACCAGCCAGCGCGACTGTGGCGACCTTGCGGCGCGCGCCATGAGATCGCGGGTAACCGACTCCGGATCTTCGCGGGTCACGGGCTTGCCGCAGCACCGGCAAAAGAGCTTTGCCGCTCGCGCGAACAGCAGTTTGAGATGGTCGTTGAGCTCGGTCATCGTGCCGACGGTCGAGCGTGACGTTCGAACCGGATTGACCTGATCGATGGCGATGGCGGGCGGTATGCCTTCGATGCGATCGACCTGTGGCTTGTCCATACGGTCGAGGAACTGACGCGCGTAGGTCGAAAAGGTCTCGACGTAGCGGCGCTGACCCTCGGCATAGAGCGTGTCGAAGACCAGCGATGACTTGCCCGAACCGGAGACGCCGGTGACCACCAGGAGCTGGCCGGCGGCAATGTCAAGGTCCAGGTTCTTGAGGTTATTCTGACGCGCGCCGCGGACAATGACCGCGGATGGCCGGGAGTTCTTCATGAGGCGCTGAAGGTTATCTGATTGCAGTCGTTTTGTATCTGGCCAGCGCCGCGCCCGGCGCGGTAAAATTGCCCTCAAGGAGCGGGGCCGGCGCGAGTCGGCCCTTTGCATTACACGCGGAGTGACCCCGATGTTTGCAAACTACATAAGACGATTGCTGTTGCCGGCCGCGATATCGCTCGCAGCCTGCGTGCCGCTACAAGGTGAGCCAACGATGTCCGACACAAAGACAACCACTCCACTCATTGCACGCACGGCATTGTTCGGCAATCCGGATCGTACCCAGGCGCGCTTGAGCCCGGACGGCGCGTACATCTCCTACCTCGCGCCGAAGGATGGCGTGTTGAACGTGTTCGTTGCGCCGAGCAACGACATCTCGGCCGCGCGCGCGATCACAGACGATCGCAAGCGCGGCATAAGGCAGCACTTCTGGTCATTCGACAACCAGCACGTCCTTTATCTGCAGGACGAGGGTGGCGATGAGAACTGGCGCCTGTACAGCGTCGATGTGCGCGATGCGAAACAGCGTGACCTGACGCCGCTGCAGGGCATCCAGGCGCAGGTCATCGGTGCCTCGCATCTGCACCCGGGCAAGGTACTGGTCGGTCTCAACGACCGTACGCCGGAGTGGCACGATGTCTACGAAATCGACATCGCATCCGGCGAGCGCCGACTCGTCGAGCGCAACGATCAGGGCTTCGCGGGTTACCTCGAAGATCTCGATCTGGTGCCACGACTCGCCGTAAAACTCGATGCCGATGGGGGCGAGTTGTTTCGTCGCGATGGCGACAAATGGCAGAGTTTCCTTCGGTTCGGCCAGGCCGACAGCCTGACCACCAACCCGGTTGCCATCAGTGGCGACGGCCGTTCCGCATTGTTGCTCTCTGCCGTAGGCCGCGACAAGGCGGCGCTCGTCAGCATCGACCTTGCGAGCGGCGCCGGGAAGATCGTCGCCGCGAACGAGCGCGCCGACGTGCAGGGCGTATGGCTCAATCCGCGCAGCCGTGTACTCGAGGCCTATTCGGTCAATTACCTGACCAACGAGTACACCGCGGTCGATGATGCCGTGCGCGCCGATATCGAGCGCCTGCGCAATACCCTCGGCGAGGGTTTCGAAGTCGTGAGCCGCACGCTCGATGACAAGCGTTGGATCGTGGTGTCCGATGAGCCGATCAGCGCCTACGCGAGCTATCTCTATGAGCGCGATTCGGGCCGCGTCGTGAAGCTTTTCGACCAGCGTCCGCAGCTGATCGGCGCACCACTCGTCGCCATGCATCCACTTGCGATCAAGGCGCGCGATGGACTCACGCTGGTGAGCTACCTGAGCTTGCCGCGCGGCTCCGATCCGGATGGCGATGGCATACCCGACTCGCCGCTACCCATGGTACTCAATGTGCACGGCGGTCCCTGGGCGCGCGACAACTACGGCTTCGACGCGGAGCACCAGTGGCTCGCCAATCGCGGATATGCCGTGCTCTCGGTGAACTACCGTGGTTCGACGGGTTTTGGCAAGGAATTCGTCAACGCCGGTGACCATCAATGGGCTGCGCGCATGCACGATGACCTGATCGACGCCGTCGACTACGCCATCGCAAAGCACATCACGACCGCGGACAAGGTCGCCATCTACGGCGGCTCCTACGGCGGCTACGCCACCCTGGTCGGACTCACGTTCACACCGGATCGCTTCGCCTGCGGGGTCGACATCGTCGGTCCCTCCAACCTGATGACCCTGCTCGAATCCATACCGCCCTACTGGAAGTCGTTCTTCGAGGACCTGGCGCGCCGCGTTGGCGATCCGCGCACCGAGGAGGGCCGCAAATTGCTGGCCGAGCGCTCGCCGCTCAGCCGCGTCTCGGCTATCGAGCGGCCGCTACTGATTGCGCAGGGTGCGAACGATCCGCGGGTCAAGCAGGCGGAGGCGGATCAGATCGTAGCGGCAATGAAAGCAAAAAATCTGCCGGTCACCTACGTGCTCTATCCCGATGAGGGCCATGGCTTCGCCCGCCCTGAAAACCGCCTGTCGTTCTACGCGATCTCCGAAGGCTTCCTGTCGCAATGCCTGGGCGGGCGCTACCAGGAGGTCGGCGGCGATTTCGCCGGATCGAGCTACGAGGTGCGCGAAGGCGCCGAGCACGTTCGCGGCCTCGCGGCAACGCAAACCGGCAAATGACGCCAGGGGCGTAGCATGGCCCCTGTTCCAAGTGCACAGCCACTTGCGAGCTACCGCAAGTACTGGGCGGAGCGCTTTGGAACGGCGCCCTTCCTGCCCATGTCCCGGGCCGAAATGAATGAACTCGGCTGGGACAGTTGCGATGTCATCATCGTGACGGGCGATGCCTATGTCGATCACCCGAGCTTCGGCATGGCGATCATCGGCCGAACGCTCGAGGCGCAAGGTTTTCGCGTTGGCATCATTGCGCAACCCGACTGGCGAACCGTGGAGCCATTTCGCGCGCTGGGGCGCCCCAATCTGTTCTTCGGCATCACCGCCGGCAACATGGACTCGATGGTCAATCGCTATACAGCCGACCGGCGTCTTCGCAGCGACGATGCTTACAGTCCCGATGGCGAAGGCGGGCGTCGACCTGACCGCGCGGTAATCGTCTACGCACAGCGTGCCCGTGAAGCCTACGGCGACGTGCCGGTCGTAATCGGCGGTATCGAAGCGTCCCTGCGCCGGATCGCGCATTTCGATTACTGGTCGGAGAAGGTTCGTCGCTCCGTGCTGCTCGATGCCAAGGCGGACCTGCTGCTGTATGGCAACGCCGAGCGCGCGGTCGTCGATCTCGCGCACCGGCTCGCGGCACAGGAGCCGGTTGGCTCGATAACCAATCTGCGTGGCACGGCATTCGTTCGCCGCGAGCGCGCCGCGGACTATTCGGAAATCGACTCCACCCACCTCGACACGCCAGGCGCGCTGCCGACGCACCCGGACCCCTACGCGCTGCGCCCGCAAGGCGTGCCTGTCGCACGCTTCGAGCGGCAAGTGAAAGCCGTGCCGCGCGAACGGGTCGTCATACGCCTGCCATCCTTCGAGCAGGTCGGCTCCGATCCCGTGCTTTACGCGCACGCCTCGCGCATCCTGCACCTGGAATCCAATCCCGGCAATGCCCGCGCCCTGGTCCAGCGCCACGGCGAAAACGATGTCTGGCTCAATCCGCCACCGGTGCCACTCACGACGGCGGAAATGGACGGTGTCTACGAATTGCCGTACGCCCGCCGGCCGCACCCGGCCTACGGCAAGGCGGCCATTCCGGCCTACAAGATGATTCGCTTCTCCGTCGCGATCCAGCGTGGCTGCTTCGGCGGCTGCACCTTCTGCTCGATCACCGAACACGAGGGTCGCATCATCCAGAATCGCTCCGAGGCGTCGGTGTTACGCGAGATCGGCACGATACGCGATACCGTACCCGGGTTCACCGGCGTGATCTCCGATCTCGGCGGACCGACCGCCAACATGTACCGTCTTGCCTGCAAGAGCCGCGAGATCGAGTCCGCCTGCCGGCGGCCCTCGTGCGTCTATCCCGCCATCTGCAGCAACCTCGATACCGATCATTCCGCGCTGATCGGTTTGTATCGCAAGGCGCGGGCGGTGCCTGGCGTCAAGAAAGTGCTGGTGGCCTCGGGTGTGCGCTACGACCTCGCGGCCGAGTCACCGCAATATGTACGCGAACTCGCGCAGCATCACGTCGGCGGTTACCTGAAGATCGCGCCCGAAGCCATCGGCGAGGGGCCGTTGTCGAAGATGATGAAGCCCGGTATCGGCACCTACTACCGGTTCAAGGAGCTGTTCGACAAATATTCCGCCGCGGCGGGCAAGAAGCAATATCTCATCCCGTATTTCATCGCCGCCCATCCCGGTACCACGGACGAGGATATGCTCGAGCTCGCGCTATGGCTCAAGAAGAATCGCTATCGCGCCGATCAGGTGCAGGCCTTCCTGCCCGGCCCCATGGCGACCGCGACCGCCATGTACCACACGGGCAGGAATCCACTGCACCGTGTGCATCGCGACAGCGAGGCAGTTCATGTGCCGCGAGGCCTCAAAGTGCGCCGGCTGCACAAGGCATTCCTGCGCTATCACGATGCGCAGAACTGGCCGATGTTGCGTGAGGCCCTGCGGCGCATGGGGCGCGCGGACCTGATCGGCAATGGCAGACATCAACTGGTACCTGCGCATCAGCCACCCGGCACGGGATTGCAAGGCGAGGGCAGGCGCAGCGGCCGTCACGCCCGGCCTTTCCGGACCCAGCACACGCGCAGGAAAAGCGCAGCTCCGCGCGGCAAAACGCAGCGCTGACGCTCCGGTGTGTCCGGCGATCGCGCCGACCCTCGCAATCCCGGCGCTATTGAGGTGCCAGCGTATATGGCGGCGGTCCGGCGGGCCGCATGCCTTCGTGATGGTGCACGATCTGCCATCGCTTCCCGCAGCGGCGCAGCACATCCGTGACGCGCACATGGCCAGCCGTTGCATTCGGCTGCGCATATTCGAAGTGCACGTGATAGCGAACGATGCCGAAATCGTCAAAGCGACTGATCAGCAGCGGCTCGAGCCGCAGCGACAACGGTCCGCGAGCCCGCGCCTGGGCCTGGTCGCGAACATGAAACGCATCGCGCTCGGCGCGGCTGCGGATCAGCGTGGGCTCGAATACGTCCCAGACCGTGCACTCATCGGCGAGCGCCGAATCGATGTCATGGGTGCGTCCGTCCGTGAATGCGGCGAACATGCCCTCGACCACCGACCACAGTTCACGCTCATCACCGGTCATGCCGCTTGGCTATTGAAACGTGTTGCAGGCGTCCATGGATCCCGACTGCAATCCGCGCTGGAACCACTCCATACGCTGGCGCGCACTGCCATGCGTGAATGATTCCGGCACAACGTGGCCCTGCACGCGCCGTTGAATGGTGTCATCGCCGACCGCAGAGGCTGCCTGCAAACCCTCCTCGATGTCGCCCTCTTCGAGGATCTGTCGGGAACGATTGGCGTGATTCGCCCAGATTCCGGCGTAGCAATCGGCCTGCAGTTCCATGCGCACCTGCAACTGGTTGGCCTGTTCCTGGTCGCCGCGTTGCTGCGCCGCCCGGACCTTGGCGGAGGTACCGATGATGGTCTGCACGTGGTGGCCGACCTCGTGTGCGAGCACATAGGCGCGCGCAAAATCGCCGGGCGCCTGGAATTCCCGCTCGAGCTGGTCGTAAAAACTGAGATCGATATAGACTTTCTGGTCGGCGGGGCAATAGAAAGGCCCTGCGCCCGAAGTTGCGAATCCGCAGCCGGTCGATACCTGTTCGCTGAACAACACCAGCTTCGGTGGCGGATAACGCTCGCCTGCTGCCTGGAAAATCTCGCCCCAGGTGTCCTCGGTATCGCCAAGTACCGCCGCAACGAAATCGGCGGCAGCGTCGGTGGGCGCGCCGACCACCGGCGGACCGTCTGCCTCGCCGCCCTGTGGCTGAGTCATCTGCCTTGCGGCCTGCTGCATGCCGAGCACGGTGCGCGGATCGATGTTGAAGAAATAGGCGAGCGCCAGCGCGATCAATATGCCGCCGATGCCAATGCCGGCCGGTTTGCCGCCAAAGCGCCGGCCCCGGTAGTCCTCGATGTTCTCGCTCCGTCGACTCTGGTCGGTGCGCATGACTCGCTCCTTGGAACTGCCCTGTTTATTATCGTAGTCGCAGCATACTAGCAGACGACGATTGCCGTTAGAGAAGGGCGATCGGTTGGCGATGCGAAAACACCCATGCTCTTGCCCGAACTGCCCATAACCGCATCCTTGCCTGCGATCGGCGCGGCGTTGCGGCGCTCGGCATCGGCAATCCTGGTGGCGCCACCGGGTGCCGGCAAGAGCACGCTGGTGCCCCTCGCGCTGCTGGGCGAACCCTGGGCCAAGGGGCGGCGCATCATCATGCTGGAACCGAGGCGATTGGCCGCCCGTTCGCTGGCCGCGCGTATGGCCCGGCTCCTGCGCGTACCGCTCGGCGGCCAAATCGGTTATCGCACGCGCCTGGACACGCGGGTCGGCAAGGACACGCGCATCGAAGTCGTTACCGAGGGTGTGCTGACCCGCATGCTGCAGACCGACCCGGCGCTGGAAGGCGTGGCGGCGGTGCTGTTCGATGAATTTCACGAACGAAGCCTGCAATGCGATCTAGCGCTTGCACTTGCGCTCGATGCCAGGCGAGAGCTTGCAACCGATCTTCGCATCGTGGTCATGTCGGCGACGCTCGCCCTGGCGGCGCTGCGCCGAATTCTGCCCGACGCAGAAGTCATTGAATCGACGCTGCAGGAGTACGAGGTCGCGATGCGATACGTCGGCACTGCGTTGCCGCTGCCCACCGATGACTGGCCCTTGTTCATGCGCGCGTTGCAGTCCGCGGTGGGGCAGGCATGGCGGGAAACCGCGGGCGACGTGCTGGTCTTCCTGCCAGGCGGCGGCGAGATTCGCGCATTGCAGAATGCCCTCGGCGATGCACCGTTTGCCGCCGAGGCGCTGGTGCTGCCGTTGTACGGCGAACTCGACACCGAGGCGCAGGATCGAGTACTCGAGAGGAGCGGTACGGCTCGGCGCATCATCCTGGCCACCAACATTGCCCAGACCAGCCTGACCATCCCGGGAATCGGCGCGGTCGTCGACTGCGGCCTCGTGCGTCGCATGATCTTCGATCCGGCGAGCGGCATGGGGCGGTTGCACACCGAGCGCATCTCGCAAGCCGCTGCGACACAACGTGCCGGACGCGCGGGCCGCGTTGCCGACGGTGTGTGCTATCGCATGTGGAGTGCCGGTGCCCAGCAGACGCTTGCGGCACAGACCGCACCGGAGATTGCGGTAGCCGACCTGACGCCGTTGGCGCTGGAGCTGCTGTTGTGGGGCGTTGACGATCCATCACGCCTCGACTGGGTCGACGTCCCGCCGCCCGCGCAACTGGCGGCCGCGATGGACCTGCTCGCCGGCCTCGGCATGGTCGACTCGCGTGGCCGGATTACCGTGCACGGACGTAACGCTGCGCATTCGGGCGCTCATCCGCGCCTCGCACACATGATGCTGGAGGCCGCGTCACGCGGCGACGCGCCGCTCGGCGCGGAACTCGCCGCATTGCTCGAGATGGATCGGCGCGGCAACCGGCAAATCGACGCGCACGTGCGCACTGACATCGGCGTTGTACTCGAGTGGCATCGCCGCAATCGTGCCGCCGAGCTGCGTCAACAGAGCCAACGCCTGCTGCGTAGGCTCGGCGCCCATGAGACGGCCGCCATGCCAGCGGCGGCTGGCGACGCCACGGGCGCACTACTGTCGCTCGCCTTTCCGGATCGCATCGCACGTCGTCGCGACGGATCCGCCAGCCGCTATCTCCTCGCGAGCGGCCGTGGCGCGAGCCTGCCGCCGGCTCAGAGCATTGCGCGAAACGAGTATCTCGTCGCAGTCGAGCTCGACGGTGGCGGCGCCGACGCCGGGATCCGGCTGGCTGCGCCGCTTTCAGAGGCCATGCTTCGCAGCTGGCATCGCGAGCGCATCACAGAGCGCCAGATCGTGCGCTGGGATCGTGAACAACAGATGGTTGTCGCGCGCGCCGAGGTCCGTCTGGATGCACTCACGCTCGAGGAGCGCAAGCTCGATGCGCCCGCAGGCGATGAAGTTCTCGCAGCGATGCTGGACGGGCTGCGCCAGTTGGGCGTCGGCGCTTTGCCATGGACCCCCGCACTTCGGCAGTGGCAGGCGCGGGTCGCATTTCTTCGGCGCCATCGTGCCGACGACGGCTGGCCCGATGTCAGCGACACGTCGTTGCGGCATACGCTCGGCGAGTGGCTGGCGCCCTGGCTCGACGGCATGACGCGCGCTGCCCATCTCGCGCAAGTGCCACTCAAAAGCGCATTGCAGAGTTTGATCGGACCGGAGTTGTCTGCGCGCATGGACAGCCTCGCGCCAACGCATTTCCTGGCACCGACGGGCTCGCGCAGTGCCATTGACTACTCCGACCCGGAGCAACCGGTCGTTGCGCTGCGGCTGCAGGAGTTGTTCGGACTCGAGGCAGGCCCGCGGCTCGCGGGAGGGACCTGTCCCTTGGGCTTTGTATTGCTCTCGCCCGCCCAGCGGCCAATCCAGATCACGCGGGATCTCGCGGGATTCTGGCGCTCTGGCTACTTCGACGTCAGGAAGGAAATGCGCGGTCGCTATCCGCGCCATGCCTGGCCGGAAGATCCGCTCGCCGCAACACCAACGAGGGGAGCGCGCCGGCGCAGCTGAGTGCTGCGATCGCCTGGCCGTGAGGCTCTTGCGGTTGCGCCCGGCGACGGCTACTGTTGTCGGCAGGCCTCGGTACAATTGAACAACAACGGATTGCCGCGCGCAGCGAAGCCGCAGCCTGTCCTCCTGAGGAGTCCAAGATGTGGGCCTGGTTTCAGCAGTTTGATTCCGTAGAGAAGCTGTTCCTGGGTTGCGCGATCGTTGGCGGCGTCATGCTCCTGACGCGGGTGTTGCTCGCGATCGCGGGGCTCGATCACGACGGATCGGATTTCGACGCGCCCCATCTTTCCAGCGATTCCGGCTTCCAGTTCCTGACGATCCAGGGGCTGTCATCGTTTCTCACCATGTTCGGCCTGGTTGGTTTCGCGCTCTACCGCAACACCACCTGGGGCGTATTGGCGGCCATCATTCTGGCAATTGGCGCGGGTCTCGCATCGGTATGGCTGATGCAGCGGATCTTCCTCGGCATGTTGCGGCTGCAATCGAGCGGTACGGTCGCGATGAGCGACGCCGTAGGCGCCGAGGGTACGGCCTATACCAACGTAACCAGAGCGGGCGGCAGTGTG
This sequence comes from Steroidobacteraceae bacterium, assembly GCA_041395505.1. Classification (NCBI taxonomy): domain Bacteria; kingdom Pseudomonadati; phylum Pseudomonadota; class Gammaproteobacteria; order Steroidobacterales; family Steroidobacteraceae; species Steroidobacteraceae bacterium. The sequence continues at coordinate 588,499 of JAWLAG010000002.1, read as the reverse complement.
CAGATCCTGGTCGCCAATCGGCTGCGGGAGTACGAGGCAGTAAGCGCAACCGACACGACCCTGACGTCCGGTACGCGTGTGCGGGTCGAACGAATAGCGGCTGGCAAGCTCGTCGTTGTACCGCTTGACTGATCAATCACGGTGTCCCTGCCACTGAGGTAAATACCATGCCGCTCGCCGAATCACTGTTACCTATAATTGCGTTGTTCCTGCTGGTGATCGTTTCGATCACCTTCCTGGCCGCGCGTTACAAGCGCTGCCCGTCGGACAAGATCCTGGTCGTCTACGGCAAGGTCGGAGCGGGCCAGTCGGCACGCTGTATTCATGGCGGAGGCGCCTTTATCTGGCCGTTGATCCAGGATTACACCTACATGAGCCTTACGCCGATGACCATCGGCATCCCGCTCACCAAGGCGCTATCGCTGCAGAACATTCGCATCAACGTGCCTTGCACCTTCACGGTCGGCATCAGCACAGAACCCGCCATCATGAACAATGCCGCGGAGCGCATGCTGAACCTCGATCAGGATGCAATAGAGAGCATGGCCAAGGAGATCATCTTCGGTCAGCTGCGCCTTACGGTCGCGTCGCTGACCATCGAGCAGATCAATCAGGATCGCGAAAAATTCCTCGACGCCATCCGCCGCAATGTGGCGCCAGAGCTCAACAAAGTCGGTCTGTACCTCATCAACGTCAATGTCACCGACATCACCGACGAATCCGGTTACATCGAGAGCATCGGCAAGAAGGCGGCTTCGGAGGCCATCAACCAGGCGAAGATCGACGTCGCCGAGCAGGACAAGAAGGGTTCGATAGGCGAGGCGGAAGCAGTGCGCGAGAAGTCCATCCGCGTTGCGCAGAACGTTGCCGAATCCGACAAGGGCCAGAAACAGGCGGAAGCCGATCGTCGCGTCTACGTGCAACAGCAGGAGACGCTGGCAACCATCGGCGAAGCAGCGGCCAATCGCGACATGGCCATCAAGGTTGCCGAGAACGAGGCGACGGCGGAGAAGGGCAAGAAAAAAGCCGAGGCCGAAAGACGCGTATACGTCGAGGGGCAGGAGGCGGAGGCGATTTCGGGCGAGAATACCGCCAAGGCGAACATCGCCCGCGCGAATGCCGAACTGTCGGTGCAGCAGGCGGAAGCCAATCGACGCGGCCAGGTTGCCCACTTCGAGGCGGAAGTCGAGATCCAGAAAGCACAGGCCAAGGCGGAACAGCAACGGCTGACGGCAGCTGAGGTCGTTCGCCAGGAAATCGAAAAGCAGAAGGTGGAAATTTCGGCCGAAGCGGAAGCCGAGCGGATACGGCGTCACGCCAAGGGCGAAGCGGATGCCATCCTGATGAAATACGAAGCCGAGGCCCGTGGCGTACAGCAGGTGCTGTCCGCCAAGGCCCACGGTTATCAATCATTGGTGCAAAGCGCGAACAACGATGCGCGAGCGGCCGCAACGCTCCTCATGACGGAGAAGATCGAACAGATCGTTGCCATGCAGGTCGAAGCGATCAAGAGCATCAAGATCGACAAGGTCACGGTGTGGGACTCGGCCGCGGCCGGCAATGGCAGCAATACGGCGAATTTTCTGGCGGGCCTGATCAAGAGCCTGCCACCGTTGCATGACGTTGCCGCGATGGCCGGCATCGAACTGCCGAAGTATCTCGGTGACATGAAGCCCGCTGAGCCGCCGCGTGGCGATGCCGAGCCCACCCGCGCGAAGTGAATTCGCGGGCCAGATCGGCCCGCTGATCGCAAGCGTGCTCGGGTTGGCCTGCGGCATTGCGACGCTGGGGCTGCCCTATTCGATTGGTGTCGTGCTCAAGCCGCTCCAGGCGCAGTTCGGCTGGAGCACACAGGAAATCATGACCGTCCAGCCGGTGGTGACGGTCGCCGTGGTGATCATGTCGATCGTGATCGGCATTCTCGTCGACAGGATCGGGGCGCGCATTCCGGTGCTGATTTCGCAGGCGAGCTTTGGAATCGGCCTGATCCTGCTCGGCGCGCTCACGCAATCGCTGACCGACTTCTACCTCATCTACTTCCTGATGGCCTTCGCCTCCGGCGGTACGCTGGCGGTGCCCTTCACGCGATTGCTCGCGGCACGCTTCGATCGCAACCGCGGGCTTGCGCTGGGCATCGCGCTGTCAGGCACCGGTGTCGCGAGTTTCGTCTTCCAGCCGTATTTCGCCTGGGTCGTCGAACATCACGGCTGGCGCGTTGGCTATTACGCGATCGCGGCGCTTCCCCTGTGCCTTGCTCTGCCAGCGAGCTTCCTGTGGCTGCACGATTCACCGCAACGCGGTGGTGTCGAACGGCGCGCGGTTGCCGGACACAGCCTGCTTGCGGCCATGCGCGACTATCGGTTCTGGATCATGTGCGTCGGCTTCTTCGCCTACTCCGGCGCAATTACCGGAGTGCTCAACAATTTTCCACCCATCCTCATCGAGAAGGGCTTCGCGCCGGTCAGTGCGGCATCGATAGCCGGCTCATTTGGCCTCGCGGTGATCATCGGCCGCATTGGCGTCGGCATGCTGGTGGATCGCTATTGGGCACCCGCCGTGGCGTTCAGCTTTTTCCTGCCCTCGGCGCTTGGACTCTGGCTATTGAGTGGCGCGCCACAACCACTGGTCGTTACGGTTGGCCTGATCGTACTGGCCGGCCTCGCCGCAGGAGCCGAGGTGGATCTCATGGCCTACATGGCGTCGCGCTATTTCGGGGTGCGCGAATTCGGTCGCATCTATGGCGCCTTGTTCGTTGCTTTCGCGTTGGGACCGGGCGTGCTGGTGCCGGCGTTTGCGGCGATGCGCGACTGGACCGGCAGCTATACGCCGGGATTGCGGATCGTTGCGTCGTGCATACTCGGGGTCGCGCTGCTGTTCCTGCTGCTGGGACGCTACCCCGATGCTTATCGCGGCGCCGATGACGGGTCGCGCTTGCGGTAAATGCCGACGAACCAATCGGTCCATTCACCCTTTGCCGCATCGAATTGTTCGAAGTGCTGCCTGACGCTGCCGTCGTCGTTCGCCGTCCAGGTACCGCGAAAGCGCGCGCCATTCGCCGGATTGTCCGGCGGATAACCGATCGTTCCCTCGAGCCGCATGCGGCCCCGGTCATCGAGTCCACCCTGGTAATCGATGGTCGCGCCAGCCGATACCCAGATCTGACGCCAACGGCCCGTAACGCGGTCGACGAAGTTGTAGCTCTGGCCGGTGACACCATTGGCGGAAGTCCAGTGCTCGACGAGCAGGCAGCCGTATTCCTCGCGGGAAATACTGTTATGGCCCGCGAGTTCGCCCTCCGGGGTGGAGACGTCCCAGTCTCCCAGCCAGAAATCGAACTGGTGAAATACCGGGTCCTGACAGCGCTTTTCGGGCGTGGGCGGACTCTGCGGATGAGCCAAAGCAGCGAAACCCAGGGCGATGAGCGCCAGCGTTGCGGAGGAAATCGATGGCCGCATGATGAGCCTCCAGTCGTCGATGCAACGAAGCATTGCCAACGCGCGGGCGCAATGCAAGTGACACGGGACGAACGTCGATACCGCGCCGTAGTAATCGCTGCGAAGTTTTCCTAAAGCGCGCGCAGTGCGGTCGTCACCGGAAGCCTGGCGGCGCGGATAGCTGGCAGCAGGCCGCCGACCATGCCGACAATCACCGCGATCATCAGCCCACGCAGCACGAGCCCCGGCGTTACCCTGAAACTGAACACGATCTGCGTGAAGCTGCTGCCGAGGGTGGATGCCGTCACGTTGTTGAAAAGCACATAGGCAATCGCCGCGCCGATGGCGCCGCCGATGAGTGACAGCAGCAGCGCCTCGAGGAGGACCGAGGTCACGACGGGCAGCCCACCAAAACCGATGGCACGCAAGGTGGCGATCTCGCGCGCGCGCGCTGCGACCGCGGCATACATGGTATTGAGCGCGGCAAATACTGCGCCGAGCCCCATGATGAGCGTCACCACGCCGGCGAGGACGCCGATGGTTGCGCGAAACTGCTTGGTCTGGGCGCTGTAGTAATCGACCTCGCGTTCGACGTCGACGGCCAGGCGGGGATCGCGGTTGAGCGCATCGGCAAGGCCCTTGAGGCTTGCCGGAGTCTCGAGCAGGGCCGAAACGGAGCTATAACCCTGTCGCGCGAATGTCGACTGCGCGACGTCGGCATCCGCCCACAACTCGCTGTCGTGGCCATCGTGGGAATCGAAAATACCCACGATGCGCCAATCCGAACCTCGCATGCGCACTGTTTCGCCGAGCTGCGCGCCGTCGAACTGCTGCGTGACGCCACGTCCCACCACCAATTCGCGCAGGCCGGGTTCGAAGGCGCGGCCGTCGGTGATCTTGAGGTTGGGTCGCAGCAGGAAACCATTGCGTGGATGCACACCGCGTACCGTGATATTTGCGCTGCTGTCGACGTCACGCTTGAGGAGTTCCGCGATGACGATGAGCTCGGCTGAAACGATCGGCTTGTTGTCGCTATCGCGGCGTATCCCCGGCCCCTGGGCGATCAGTTGGGCGGCTTCCCGCGTCAGTCCGGAATTCAGTTCCGCGCTGGAGCCGCCGCGCAGGACTATGGCGACGTCATTGCGACCCGTCGCGGCCACGGTCGCGCGAAAACCCTCGGCCATGGCGAGCAGGGCGGTGAAGACCGCGACGACACCGGCCAGACCCACGACGATGACCAGCGACGGCACCCAGCGCTGCGGGATGCTGCGCAGATTGATGCCGACGATTGCGGATGTCTCCTTGAACATGCGACGCCGAGCCTATCGATTCGCCAATGCGTCCACGATGCGCAGACGATGCGCGCGCAGCGCTGGCAAGACGCCCACCGCCAGACTCATGACGAGCACGGCAACCAGACCGGTAATCCAGACGGTCGCATCGACCGCGATTGGAAAGTTGGCGGTCTGGGACTGGATCATTGCCCCGACAGCCGTTGCCAGCGCCAGGCCGATCAAGCCGCCGATCAGGCAGACGCTCACCGCTTCGGCGAGCACGAGGCCCAGCACACCGCGGTCGGTGAATCCAAGCGTTTTCATGACGGCGAACTCCGGAATGCGCTCGCGAACACTCTGCGCCATGGTATTGCCGACGACGAGCAGCAAGGTGAAGAATACGGCGAAGAGTATCCAGCGCACGATCAGGCCGATATCCCCGAGCTGCTTGACGAACCCGACGTTGAAATCCTTCTCGGTCTGGGTCTTGGTCTCATCAGGAGAGTTCTCGAACATCTTGTCCACACGACGCGCGATGTCCGCTGCCTGCGAAGGGTCGTCGATGACCAGTTCGAAGATGTTGGTTCGCCCCGAGCCGAACTGGTTCTCTTCATCGAAGTATTCATGGTTGACATAGATCTGCACGGTCTGGCTCTGCCATTGGGCATCCTTGCCATCATAGATTCCGACCAGATCGAATGCCCATGCCTTGCTGCCGTCCTTCTTGGGGTAAATATTCGAGGACATCGGGATTTTCTGGCCGACCTTCCAGCCGTATTGCTGTGCGATCTTGCGCCCGGCGATCATGCCGGTGCGCGTATTGGCGAACGCCTGCCATTGCGACTCCGGCATGACCCACTCGGGATAGACCTCGTGCAAACCCGCCGGGTCGGCCGTGAAGGCCACCAGAGGCGTATTGGTCTGCTCCCAAACGCCGCCGAACCAGAGATTGTGCGTTACCGCCTTGACGCCCGGCACGGCCTTCAATTGCGGCAACAGCCGGAGCGGCAGCGGCTGCGTAAAGGACACCCGCGCCTGGGTGACCAGGCGCGTCGCACCGACGAAATCCGCCGCCGAATTGAACAGAACATTGACGGCCTGCAAAAGACCGAACAACAGGAAAGCGCTGATCACGGACAGCAGCGTGAGCACGCCGCGTGTCTTGCGACGAAACAGATTGGCAACTACGAAACCGGTTCTCGTCATCGGATGACTCAGGCGGTCGCAGGCTCCGCAAGGCGGCCCTTGTCGAGATGCAAGGTGCGCTTTGCGTATTCCGCGGCCTTCGGGTCGTGGGTGACCATGATGATGGTCTTGCCGTGGTCCCGGTTCAATGTCTGAAGGAGTGAGAGGATTTCATCCGCAGTCGAGCGGTCGAGGTCACCGGTGGGTTCGTCGCAGACGAGCAGTTGCGGGTCGGAGACGACCGCACGCGCAATGGCGACTCGTTGCTCCTGGCCGCCCGACAATTCGCTCGGTTTGTGGTGCATGCGGTCCGCGAGACCGACGACACTCAGTACGATCTCCACGTTCTTGCGCCGTTGTGCGGCGCTCAGCTTCGTCAACAGCAGAGGCAATTCCACATTGCTCTGCGCAGTGAGCACCGGCATGAGATTGTAGAACTGGAACACGAATCCGACGTTCGCGGCGCGCCAGCGCGCGAGCGCACTGCCGCGCAGCCGATCGATCCGCTCACCGCCGACGCTGACCTCGCCGCTGGATGGCTGGTCGAGGCCGCCGATGAGGTTCAGCAGCGTGGTCTTGCCCGATCCGGACGGTCCCATCATGGCCACGAAATCGCCCTTGGAAATCTCGAGGCTGATATCGTGCAGCACCTCGATCTCCTGCTTGCCACGTGCATAGGCCTTGTTGACGTGGCTGACCTTGACCATGGGTTCCGTCATGCTGTCCTCGATCGTTATCAGTTGGTCTGCCGAACCCGCACGGCAGTGCCGTCCGCCAGCCCGGCGGGAGGCGCCACTATGACCTTGTCTCCCGGACTCACCCCGCCGAGTATCTGCCTCTGCTCCTGCATGGTGGTGCCGGCTGTGACCGCGCGGCGCAGGGCCTTGCCGTCGCGCACGATGAATACGATGTCCGTACCGCCATCATCGCGCAATGCTGACGCCGGGACCAGCACCGCTGGCCGATTGGCCGCCGCGCTCTCGAGCGAATTCGCGTCCTGGAGAAACGCGACACGCACACCCATCTCGGGAACGAGGCGTTCGTCCCTGATCTTGAGGCCAATGCGTACCTTGACCGTTGCCTTGGCGCGATCGGCGGTCGGGATGATGGCGATCACCTCGGCGGGAATGACCCAGTCGGGATATGCATTCAGCACGGCTTCGACAGCCTGACCGGGTCGGACACGGTTGATGTAGCTCTCGTTGACGTCGACCTCGATCTCGAGGGAGTTCATGTCGACCAGCGTGCCGATCCCCGTGCGGGTAAATCCGCCACCTGCGGACAGCGGCGAGACCATTTCGCCAGGCTGCGCGGCCTTGACGGTGACAACACCGTCAAAGGGTGCGCGGACCACGGTATTGTCCAGCTGCACCTGCGCAACGGCGCGCTGCTCTTCGGCGACGCCCGCGAGCCGACGCTGGCTCTGCAGCCGGGCGGTGAGCGCATCGACCAGCGTGCGGGCCGCGTCGAGATTCTGCAGACTGGTCAGTTTGCGTTCTGTCAGTTCCTCCTGGCGCTTGAGGTCGCGCTGCGCGCTCGCGAGATTGGCGCTGATCTCGTCCGCCTGCGATCGGGCGGCAAAAACCTGCGCATTCGCAAGTTCGAGTTGTGATCGGGCATCGGCATCGTCGAGGCGCGCCATGATGTCACCTTGTTTGACGTGCATGCCTTCCTCGATAAGGACTTCGCTCACCTTGCCGGTCACTTTCGCCGACACTGTTGCTTGCCGGCGCGCGACCACATAGCCAGTAGCGTCCAGCACCGAGCCTGCGCCTTTGTCGGCCGTTGCGGTCTCGGCCTGCACGACATCGACCTCCAGGGCGGGTTTTCGCAGGAACAGGAATGCGAGCGCAAGCGCCACAAGCACCGCCAGCGCTGCGAGAATCCACCAGCGGCGCATCGCGCTGTTGCCGTCATTTCCATCGCCGCTGCGATCGATGCGAATTTCCTTGAGAAGCTCGGATGAATTCATGACTCAGTCCGCGACCTGTCCGGCCGCGGTCAGGTTGTCGATGCGCTCACGAAGCGACTGCACTTCGTGCTCGAGCCGCGCGACTCGCTCGCCCAGCGTTTCGCCCGTTGTTGAGCGGGTCGTCGCCGGCGGACTGGTCGTGACGGTGGCCTCGGCGGCGAAATCGACCGGACCGCAGAGCAGATGCATGTACTCGCTGTCCTTGCGGCCGGTGCGGCGCGGCAGTTTGACGATGAGCGCCTCGCCGCCGCGATTCTGCAGTGCATCGAGCGTCGTCGCCACTGCTTCATTGTCGGCAAAATCGTGCAGACGGCCGCTATGTGCGCGCAATTCACCGGGCGTCTGTGGTCCACGCAACAGCAAGAGGCAAATGATCGCGAACTCGGCGTTGTCGAACTGAAGATCGCTGAACGTCGTATTGCAGAAGCGTTGTTTGTACTTCTCGACGCCACGGCGGAAGTTCTCCTCGATGTGCACCAGGTGCTTGTCCGCAAGACTGCGCACAGCCGCCTGTGCCTCACCCGGATCCATTGCCATGACAGGCTCGCGCGATGATTTCTGGTTGCAGGCATTGGTCAGGGAGTTGAGCGTGAGCGGATACTGGTCCGGTGTCAGCACGGATTTTTCCATCAGACAGCCGAGGACCCGGGCTTCATGTTCGTTGAGCAGGATCGACACGCTTCTTCTCCAGACTAGATTGTGGCACTGTCATCGCGTGTGACGGCAACCACCGTCGAGCGAGGTGGGGCAGCTTCGCCGTCCGGCCAATCGCTGACCGGTTCGTCAAGTGTGCCACCCTCGCCAGGATGCTGCACGCTGAGGAAAAGCGTTCGCCCGTCAGGCGTGAACTCGCAGCCCGAGAGCTCCGCCCCGACCGGGGCGCTGGCCAATTGTTGCAGTTGCCCGCGCGCAGCGCCTCGTGTTGCGATGACGAAGCAGCCATTGTTGGCCAGTGTTCGGTCGTCGGTATCCGTCACCACCCAGAGCCGGCCGGACGGGTCGATCGCGAGATTATCCGGACAGGCCATCGCGGCGCCGGCGCCATCGCCGCCGGCAAACACGAACACCTCCCAGGTGAAGCGCAATGCCGCCATATCGCCGTCGTTCTCGCTCAATTCGATAATGTGGCCGCGGCGGTTGTTGGCGCGTGGGTTGGCTGCATCGACACCGGTGTCGATCAGCCTGCCGGACCATTGCTTTTCGCCCGGGTTCGCGCTGCGATCGGGGTTCTTGGTGCAGGCGATATAGACACGGCCGCTACGTGCATCGGGCTCGATATCTTCCGGCCGGTCCATCGGGGTCGCGCCAAGAAGATCCGCCGCGGCGCGCGCCCGAATCACGACATCGGCCTCCGAAGCGAAACCGCTCCCGGGCCCGAGCGGCCCCTTCGGATCGAAGCGCAGTGGCAGCCATTGGCCGCTGCCGTCCGCATCGAAGCGCGCCACATAGAGCGTACCGTTGTCCAGTAGATCGCGGTTGGCGCGTCGATCGACGGGATTGACGACGTCGCGCGTCACGAACTTGTAGATGTATTCGAATTCGTCGTCATCACCCATGTACACGACCAGCCGGCCATCACGGCTTGTCGCGCTATTGGCGCTTTCGTGCGAGAAACGACCGAGCGCGGTTCGCTTGACCGGTCGGCTCGCCGGGTCCTGCGGATCGACTTCGACGATCCAGCCATGACGCAATGGCTCGGTCGGGTTGCTTCGCACATCGAAACGCGTGTCGACATACTCCCAGCCATAGAGGCTGCGCTGCAGCAGCGGAAATCGCCGATGTGCATCGCGCACCGCCGCGTCCGGCTCGCCGGCGAGCCAATCGGTGCTGCCGCCAAAGTAATCGTCGATGTTCTCCTCGGCACTGAGGTAGGTTCCCCAGGGTGTGCGGCCGGCCGAACAATTGGCGAACGTCCCGAGCACCGTACGGCCCTGCGGGTCGGCGCGGGTACGCAGGAGTGCAGCGCCCGCCGCCGGGCCAGCGATCGCGATCGGCGTCGTCGCGCAGATGCGGCGATTGCGCCGCCCGCCACGCAGCATCTTCCATCGACCCGATGAGCGCGCGACCTCGACGATGCTGATGCCGTGCGCGGCCTGCATGAACGAGACGGCCTGGGGATTTTGCCTTGTCCAATCTTCGCGACCTGCAGCGCGGCCCGCGGACGAGTCGGCGATAGCCGCAAAGGTCAGCGCCGCCGTCACGAACTCATTGTTGACGCACAAAACGCCGCGCGCCGAGCTGCCGGCGTCGCCAAAGTAGGCGATACCATCGCAATTGGTGCCCATGCACCCGAGCTGCCTCGTTGCGGCCGCGTCACTCGTGAGCTTGCCAGCGAGTATTTCATCCCCGGTGAGGGAGGTGTCATCACTGAAAATCGCATCGCCCCAGCGTGCGATCACATCGTAGCGATAGCCGCGGGCAAGCCGCAGTGCGTCCTCCCGCCCGGGTTTGATTGCGTCAAATGCGGACGGCTGTGATCCTGTCGGCAGCGCTCTCGCACCGACACCCGTGCAGCCGACGACGGCGAGATTCGCAACCGTCGCCGATCCCGCGCCGATGAACTGCCGGCGGCTCATTCGCAGCGCCAGCAGTTGGGCAAAAGTGGTGGCCCGAATCAAAGTGGCCGTTACTCGGGCAGGCCTTCGAGTACGGCGACGAAGAACTCGCCTTTGCCTTCACGCAATTTCTTCGCCGCAGCGTACTCGGGAGAATTCCAGAACGCCCAGGCAGCCGCCTTCGATGGGAAGCGCGACAGCACGATGCTGCGCATCTCCGCATTGCCCTCCGCGACTTCGACCTTTGGTGCGGGAGTCAGCGCGATGTGCCGGCCGCCGTATTTCTCGTAGATCGGCGGCAGGGCAGCGTTGTACGCCTTGAACCCTTCCGGGTCGGTCACGATACCCTGAACGAGCAGGTATCCGGGACGATCGCCAGATGACGGATTCACTTCATCAACCCTTCGGCGCGCAGCGCGCCCTGCACGGCGGGTCGGCTGCCAATGGACGCGCTGTATTTCGCGAGTACCGGCCACTTGCCTAGATCGATGTTCACGAACTTCGTCCAGCCGAGCACGGTGAACAGGTAGATGTCAGCAACCGAAAACTGATCTCCCAGCAGGAACTTGCGATCCTTGAGCTGCCCCGACAACCAGTCGAAGCGCCGGCCGACGTTCGCCAGCGCAAGTGATTTCATGTCATCGGTCGCCCCTGGCGCAAACATCGGGCTGAAGCTCTTGTGCACTTCCGAACTGATGTAATTGAGCCACTCGAGCAGCCGGTAGCGCGGCATGGTGCCTGCTGCGGGCGCAAGTCCCGCGGCGGGCTTTTGATCAGCCAGGTAATTGAGGATGGCACCAACTTCCGTCAGCACGCTGCCATCGTCGAGTTGCAGGGCTGGGACGTAGCCCTTGGACGTGACCGTCTTCACGTAGTCCGCGCCGCTCGCCGTCGTGTGTTTGGCGAGATCCACTTTTTCGGTTTCGAACTTCGCGCCGATCTCATGCAATGCGATATGCGGAGCCAGTGAACAGGCACCGGGCGTATAGTAGAGCTTCATGTGAGTGACTCCTGTAGGCGGGGGAGGCGATGCTAACCTCTGCCCGGGCGGGAATCCAATACGCGCCCGGGCCGACCAAACGGCCGGCGCGACATATATATAGTGTAGCGCCTGAACCTGACCCGCCGGCTTGTTAGAATAACGGGCTTGCCGCGACGGGCCTGTAGCACAACGGTTAGTGCAGGGGACTCATAATCCCTTGGTTGTAGGTTCGAATCCTACCGGGCCCATAAACGGACTACGCCTTCCTCTCCAGCGCGAATTCGCCCGCCTCGAATTGCTCGCGCAACCGGAATTTCTGGATCTTGCCCGAGCCGGTGAGCGGCCAGGCATCGACCCAAACCCAGTATCGCGGCGTTTTCTGCGGTGAAAGGCGTTCGCGTATGAAGGCCTTAAGGGCGGTTGCGTCTGGCCGCTCCCCGGTCGCCGCCCGCATGAAGCAGGCGACCTGCTCGCCCCATTTCCCGTCCGGCACACCGACCACGGCAACCTCGGCAATCGCCTCGTGCTCGAGCAGGGCGTTTTCGATTTCCGCCGGAAAGAGATTCTCGCCGCCGCGTATGATCATTTCCTTGACGCGGCCGGTGATCTTGAGATAGCCGCGCGCATCCATCGTGCCGAGGTCACCGGTATGCAACCAGCCCTCGCTGTCGATGGCCTTCGCGGTCGCCTCGGGGTTGTCGTTGTAGCCCAGCATGTTCTGATAACCTCGACAGCAGATTTCGCCCTGGGCGCCGATCGGTACCACGGCGTTACTCGCGGGATCGCGTATGGACACCTCGGTGTGAGGCATTGGCTGGCCGATCGTGCCTGTCAGGTCCTCGATGCTGTCGTCGTGCCAGGCTTGTGTAATGAGAGGTGAGGTCTCCGTCTGGCCATAGACAATCTGAACCTGTGCATTCAGTACGACTCTTGCCCGGCGGCACAATTCCGGCGCAACCATGGCGCCGCCGGACATGATGTGCCGCATCGACGTCATGTCGGCGCTGCTGCGTTCCGCCGCGTCGATCAGTGCGACGAGCATGGTGGGCACCGCGAGAATGAATCCGGCTCGCTCCCTGGCGATCACGTTCACGATCATCTCTGCGTCGAATAGCGGTGGCATCAGCAGCGTTGCGCCGGCGCCCAAGCCGCCAATCGCCAGAATCGCGCAGCCGGTCGTGTGAAACATGGGCATGTTGTGCATCACGACTTCGCCTGGCTCGACGCCGCAACGAGCCATACCGTCACGGGCATTCTGCACCAGCCCCTGATGATGTAACACGGCCCCTTTCGGAAAGCCGGTGGTGCCCGATGTGTACTGGATCTGCACCGGATCGCGCGGGGAGGGTTCACGGAGCCTGCCGTCATGCTCGCCTGCAAATAGACCAGCGTGATCGGTGAGCCGTATACGATGGCGCACCGAAGACAAATCGCTGCACGCGGCCTCGACGATGGCCTGCATCGGATTGCCGCGAAACCCGGTGACGTAGTAGATGGCTTCCGATCTCGATTGCTCGAGAACGTAGCGTAATTCGCGCTTCTGGTAGGCAGGATTGACGGTAACGAGCGTGACGCCGGCCAAGGCACAGGCGAGTTCGAGCAATACCCATTCCGGAATATTGTTGGCATAGACGGCGATACGTGCGCCCTGTGCATGCCGCGATGCCAGTGCGCGCGCCAGGCGCTCGCTGTCCGCCAGCAACTGCGCATAACTCCAGACGCGCCCAACTGCGCCATCCTGGCCAATTTCCTTGAGTGCAACCCGTTCGGGTGCAGCGGCAACCGATCGGCGCAGCATGGCGCCGATGGTCGTCAGGTTTTCCGGCTCACCGTCCTGTGCCGGAAACAGCGATTCCTTGAGCGTGACTCGATACATCGTTGCCTCGCTTCAGGCATTCTGGTAGTTCAACCACAACATGCCGCCACCGATGAGCGCGAGCGCTGCAACGCGACTGGCATTGATGGGTTCCCTGAATGCCGCTATTCCAATCAGAAACACGATGGCGGTCGCAGTCGCGTTGATGATGAACGCGCTCGAGAGGCGTAGACCGCGCCCGAATGTCAGCAGCGCAAACGCATCGGCTCCGGCGGCCGCAATGCCGGCGAGCACCAGGAACAGGACTGCCCTGCGATCGAGCTCGATACTCTGGCCACCGGCCTTGAGGCCCATGACGATGCCAAGGTTGACGAGCAGTGCGGTCGCCGAGACGATCGCTGCACCCAGAGCCGCTGTTGTCTGGTTCGAACCGAGTTTGAGAAATATTGCCCAAAGGGCCGCCGCGCATCCGGCGCAAAGCGCGAACAACAAGGCCGTATTCATGCGGCAGCTCTCCCGGCCATTCCAGGGCCGTTGCCATGAAACCACAACGATAACGCCTGTTGCCATTCGAAGACAGTCGTCAGGTCATTTGACGATATGGATGCCGCGAACAGCTTGTCAGTATCGTCCGACAGCACGGCGGGCCATTGTCCGTCACGATCCGTCGACTCCGTCACTTTCCCGACTGCGCCGGCGCTGCTGTAATGTCAGCAAGGTGTTGTTCGAACGCTTGGCGCGTGAGGTGCAAACATGAACAGATCGATGTTGGTCGGTGCAGTCATCGGAGCCGCTGCTGTTACTGCCGGCGGCGCCATTGCCGGTTATAGCGCGTGGGAACGCAGCCACAATGCCGAGGTCCTGAGTGCCGAGCCGCTCACCAAGCTCGTCAAGACGCCCCGGCAGGAATGCCGCGACGTGACCGTCACCCATCAACAGGAGCCTCGCGACAAGAAGCGCGTGACAGGCACCGTGGTCGGTGCTGTCGTCGGAGGTGTGCTGGGGAATCAGGTCGGTGGCGGTACCGGCAAGACCATTGCCACGGTCGCGGGGGCGGCTGCGGGCGGCTACGCGGGCAATCGCGTGCAGCAGCGTGTGCAGGAAGGCAACACCTACGAGACAACGGAACAGCAATGCAAGACGGTTTACGAATCGCACCGCGAGCCCGATGGCTTCAAGGTGACCTATCAGCTCGATGGTGCGACCGGAACGGTACGCATGGCTCGTGACCCAGGCAAGTTCATCCCGGTCAAGGACGGAAAGCTCGTACTCGACGAGGCCTGAGCCCGGGCCTCGCTACTGCAACCCGGCTGGCTGTCCGACGCCCGGCCCCAGGTGTTTTCGCAGGAACTCGTCAAGAGTCCTGAGTGCCAGCTTCTCGTTGTCGTCCGACCAGGCAGGATGGGTCTCGAGTTTGACTTCGACGAGCTCTGTCGCGTTGCCGGCCTTGGTGAGCGCCTTGGCCATGAGACGCGATTGTTGAACGGGCACGACGAAATCTTCGCTGCCATGCATCAATAGCACCGGAATCTTGATGTCGGCGGCCAGGTTCACGGGTGAACGCGCTTCGAGCTTCGCGGTGTCGGTTTCCGGATTGCCAATCGACTTCAGCCAGTACTTGTAACCCTCCGACTGATCGCCCCAATTGCGCTTTCGCCAATTGATGAATTCGACCAGGTCGGTTGGGCCAGCGACGGAAGCCGCGCACTTGAACCGCTCGGAAGTGAGCGCAGCGGCCATCAAGGCCGCATAGCCGCCGTAGGATATGCCGACGACACAGACGCGCCGGGGGTCAACACGCTGGGTGCGAGCGAGTGCATCGAGACCGTCGATCAAATCATCCTGCATTTTGCCGCCCCACTCGCGATAACCCTTTTCGCTGAATGCCCGGCCAAATCCATCCGAGCCGCGAAAATTGGGTTGGAAGACGGCATAGCCACGCGCGGCCATGAACTGCACCCATTGATCGTAGGCGAGATGATCGCGAATCTCCGGTCCGCCATGCGGGAAAAGAACGAGCGGCAGATTCTTGAGGCCGTCCGCACCGGGTGGCATCGTCAGATAGCCATGCAACGCCAGGCCATCACGCGCCTGGTAGTCGATCACCTGCATCGATGGCATGGCCTTGCCGATCGTGGCGCCCTGAAACGCCCCGAGCGGCTGGATACTCTTCTGCTCGACCTGATAATAGTAGAAGCCCGGCGGGTCAGCGGGACCCGCAACGCGCAGCAGGAAGACTTTGTTGTCCGTGGATGAATCGAAGACAGAGACGTCGGCCCGATCGGAAAAGAACTTTCGCAAACCGCGCATATGTGCGTTGATCCGGGGATCGGAGAACTCGCAGACGCGAACGTGCGCCAGGTAGCAATACCACGCAATACCCTTGCCATCCGCGGAAGCATGCGCAGATTCCAGGTCGAATTGGCTGTGCTCGATGATCGGCTCGCCGAATGATTCGCTGCCGAGGTCGTAGAGGTACACGCCTCGCCGGTCGCGGCCCGGTGGTCGTGCGAGCACGTAGTATTTGCCCGCCACATCCGCGGGTCCGATGGCGTCATAGTCCGAGTCGCGTTCGCGCATTTCGCGCAATCGCTCCTTGTGGAAGGGCTTCCAATTGCCATCGTCGAGTTTGCGCAGATAGGTCACTGTGCCAGCCGAAACCTGTACCTGCACAACGGGTTTGCCATCGACATCGAGCCACCAGCTGACAATCTTCGCGTTCGGTTTCTCGATGACGGCACCGCGTCCCGTGGCAATGTCGACCTGCATCAGGCTGGGGCCATAGTCGCCATTGACGATCATCAGGATGTGTTGGTTATCCCTCGGCAGGAGGTCTGCGATCGATCCGAGGTCCAGTGTCCCGACCAGGCCCTGGTCACGGTTATCCTGCAGCAGCCGCAAGAGGTTCTTGCCATCACGATCAATGGCGAACAGCCGGTCGCCGAATTTCTGGTATTGCTGAATTGTGTAGGTGAACGTGCGCGCGTCTTCATCGGGCACGACGCGCGTGCGAAATATCAGTCTTTGATCCGACTTCCAATACACTGAAATGATATATGCATCGGACTTCTGGACCACCTTGTCGCGCGACATGGCGATGATGGCGGCGGAACTGCCGTTCGCGAGGTCCAGGACGAACAGCTGATCCTCGTCCTCATTGCGGTTGATGAACGCGAGGTAACGACCCGATGGCGATACCGCTGCGTCGGGGAGCGACACTGGAGAATAGAGGTCCTCAAGCGTCAGCGGCGCCTTGTTCTCGACGCCCGCTGTCTCGGGCTGCGTGGCCGTCCCCGCAATCGCGACGGCCGATGTCAATGTGGCGCTGAGCACCGCGAGACCGAAGCAAATCATCCGCATGATGCAAATCCCTTCACACGACGAACAATGGCCCGAGAACTGGCCAATCGGTTACACGGCTTCCACGCACTCCTTGAGCAGGCCCTGCACTTGCGTGGCAATGGGTTCGAGCGACGGGTTACGCACTGCCTGCATGGATGCAATCGGGTCGACGGCGGATACCTCGACGCGGCCCGGCCCCAGCTCCTGGACGATGACATTGCAGGGCAGCATGGTGCCGATCTTGTCCTCCGCCGACAGCGCCTGGTAGGCAAAGCGCGGATTACAGGCGCCCAGGATTCGATAGGGCCGAAACTCGACGTTGATCTTCTTGCGCAGCGTCGCGGCGACGTCGATTTCGGTCAGCACGCCGAAGCCGCGGGCGGCAAGTTCCGCCGTGACTTTGGCGATCGCCTGATCGAAGGGCAGGTTAACCGTTTTAGAGAAGTGGTAGCTCATCGGGATTCTCCAGTCGCAAGCGAACATGATATCCCACCGGCCCGTCGGATCGGCAGTTGGCGGCGGTGGCCATCCCGTTACAATGCCGCACCGTATCCCGGAAAAGGGCGATGACCATGAAGATACCTTGCCGATTTGCGCCGCGAGCCGCAGCCTACCTGCTGTCGGGCTTGATGCTCGCGACGCTGGCGTTTACGGCAGGCGCGGCTGAGCTGACCGTGCCTGCGGCAGCCGAATGGCACAAGGACTTCGATGTCGACAAGGCCACACAGGCCTGGATCGACACGTTACCCGCTGCCGCCCGGGCGCGCTCGGACGCCTACTTCGAAGGCGGCTACTGGCTGCAAGTCTGGGGCCTGCTATGGTCACTGGCGGTCGCCGCCTGGTGGCTCATGGGCAAACGCGCGGCGCGCCTGCGCGATCTGATCGGTCGTCACGCCGGCGGCCCCTGGCGTCAGGCGGCGGTCTTCGCCGCCATCTTTCTGGTCGTGTCCTGGGTGCTCACGCTGCCGCTCGATATCTACCAGAACTGGTACCGTGAACGCCAGTACGAGCTCGCGACACAGACCTTCCTGCCCTGGTTCGGCGAGCAGTTGCTGTCGCTCGCCATCGATGTCCTCATCGGTGCGCCTGTCATCGCCACGATCTATGCGGCCGTGCGACGCGCGCGCGAACACGCCTGGGTCTGGGCGAGCGGTATCGTTACAGCGGTGATAATTGTTCTGGTCGCCCTGTCGCCGGTTTTCATCGCGCCGCTATTCAACGACTACAAGCCGCTTGAAGCCGGCCCGGTGCGTGACCAGATCCTGTCCCTGGCGCGCGCCAATGGCGTGCCGGCGGATAACGTATATCGCTTCGATGCGTCGCGGCAGACAACCCGGATCAGCGCCAACGTATCCGGCGCGCTCGGCACGACGCGCATCAGTCTCAATGACAACCTTCTCGAGCATACCAGCTTGCCGGAAATACGCGCAGTGATGGCCCACGAGATGGGCCATTACGTGCTGCATCATGGCTGGAAGACCATCATAGGCTATGCGCTCGTCATCGCGCTGCTCTTGTATTTGCTGCAGCGGATCCTGAGCCGCTTCGTCGCAAGACGCGGCGCGCGCTTTGGCATCTATGACCGAGGGGACATTGCAGGCTTGCCGCTGGCGATGGCGATCCTGTCGGTGCTGGGTTTCCTGGCGACCCCGGTGTTCAACAACATCACCCGTGTTTTCGAATCGGAGGCAGACATCTTCGGTCTGAATGCGGCCGGCGAACCCGAAGGGTTCGCCAGCGTCGCCATGCGCCTGTCAACCTATCGCAAGATCAGTCCAGGTCCGATTGAAGAGGTTATCTTCTACGATCACCCGAGTGGACATACCCGCGTCCAGATGGCGATGCGCTGGTTGGCCGAGCATCCACCCGCCAGTACGCGCTAGCTAGCGTGCGGCGATGCGGGTCAATGCGCCGCTTGCCGACGCCAGGTAGGCTGAAAGGCGCATCGCATTGACATCGGCAGGCGGACACTTCGAGTAGTCGACCATGATAGGTCCGTTGGCCGTGCCCTGGGTGATATCCGGATCCGTCGTAGCGGTGCCGTTTTGCCGCGCATTCAGCGAGCGCTGCACCAATTTGAAATACGCGCCACCGAGCATTGCGTCGAATCGCAACAGTAGCGCAAGGTTGGTCACGCCGTCGGCACCTGGAATCGGCGTGCTTGCGAGCGTTGGCGGGCGTGCAATGACGTTGCGACCGAGCGATGAATTGGTTGCAAGCCCCATGACGATCTGAAACACGATGTTGCGGCCTGGATCGGACTCAGGGCCGAAGCCGGGCGGCAATGTCGTGCCCGATGCAGGGCCCTGGCTCGACGAATCGCTGCTCCAGACCCGGTTGCCTTCTTCGCCAGGGTGCAACAGGTCGTAAATCAGGTCACCGAGCGTATAGCCATCGTTTGCGCCAACCGCGTCAAGAAATGCACCCGCGACCTGGTATGCGCCATACCCGGCCGATGCAGCAGCGATGCCGGCTCCTCCGGCCGCCGCGCCGCCCGCGGTGGCGATGGCGGCAACCGATGTAGAGGCTGCGCTGCTGCCCGCAACGCCGGCGAAGGCCCCACCCGCCGTCAGTACGCCGCCGATGAAGTCGCCCTCGGCCGCCAGCGATGTATTGCCGGTGCGAAAGCCCTGTTCTCCAAGCAGGCGTGTGAGCTGCTCCGGCCGCAGCTCCTGCATCATCGCGCCGGAGACATTTCGTTCGATTGCGGCGCGGATACGCGCGCGCACCGCATCGGGATCCACGTTGACCCCAACGGATAATGTCTGCAATGCCGAGTTGGCGGCGGCGACCAGCTGCGGTGTGCCGATGCTCACGAGATAGCCTGTCAACGACGCCCTGCGCCTGCCGAGAAAATACCGTTCAAAGCTGCTGACGACGAGGAAGTAGCTGTGCGTCCTGCTTTTCGCATTGGCCTTCATGACAAGTCCGAGCGCGGAGGAGGTGTAGGGCTGCTTGGGGCGTGCGAACGCAGCGGGTGTCAGCAACGTGGCGCTCGCGCAGGCGAGCAGCTGTCGGCGGGTCAATTGCATTCGATGAATCTCCGGAGTGATTGAACGGGATACGGCGCCAGAGGGTTGCTGTCTAAAGATGTCTGAAGAAGATCGTAATTTCGCGTGGTGCGACGGCGCCTGAGTCGAGTTCCGCAGGCGCAACCGCATCGAGCGCGAACGCTGTGGCACCTTCGACCGCTACCTTGCGGATGTCGCGGGTCGTCGCCGCGGCGGCGAAACGGTTCGCTTGCGCGCAACTGCCAAGGCCGCTGCCAGCGGCATCGATGGCGGCAACGTTCACGATGTCCCGCGTGGCTGCGAGAAGTTGCGGCGTCGCGCAGGGCGTCAGGACGAGCCGCAACTGTTCGTTTCCTGTGAGCGCAGTGAACTCGTATGGACCCAGCTGGGCAAGTTGCGCGCCAGCGAGATCGATATGGTCAATCTGCGTCTGCTGCCCGGCTGGATTGATATTGAAGACGTCCATCTGTCCGGGCAGTGTGGGGCGCAGGAATACGATGAAGCGGTCCCCCGACCGGAATTCATGACCCGCCGGATCCACAGGCTGCGTCGATCCGTCGGGAAAAAGCAAATGAACCTCGAATGCAAGGCCGGCAAACATTTCGCCGCCCGTCGCACCGGCCTCCAGGTTCTGGGAAAACTGCGAATCGCCAGTCAGTGGTGCGCCGGTTGCCGGATCGAAGAAGCGCGGTTGGGACGCACTCGAGACCAGCGGTTGTCCGGTAGATTGGGCGAACCCGTTCGCGTCCGGCACCGGGAGTGGCTCCTGGGCGGCCACGGAAGCCTGCGGTGCGACCTTCAACTTGCGACTGAACCATTCAGTCAAACCGCCCGTGATGGTTTGAGTCAATCCATTCAGCAGGACCGCGCCGCCAGCTTGCACGACGTTACCCAGGGTCTGCGCGAAAAGTCGCTTGAAACTCGGTCGCGGCGGACTGTCCGGGATGATCGGGCCACTCGACGTGAGCTCGCCCGGCGCGGCGACGGGTGGAAAATCGGCCGTCTGGACGACCTCCTGGCAATGGCCAGGCGTCTGGCTCGCCAGGGACAAGCCCGCGATCAGAAGCAGCGTCTTGATATGGAAATCTCGTGCGGGATTCATCGGTGTCAGGCCTCTTTCGCGTTCCCTGTCGGTGCAGAACGAATCATGGCGAGGAAGTGGTCTTGAGCCTGTCGGCACGCCATTTGTGCGAAGTGGTTCGTTATTGATCGCGGCACAGTGGCAGGACGGTGAGGTGGCGGAGTGTCTATTGCGCGAACAGGGGATTGGCGACGCGGTTTCATCGGCGCTTGCGCCGTGGCGATGGCGGCCACTTCGCTCGGGGGCGCTCGAGCGGTGGCAGCCGAACCCGATAGCACAACGCAATGGTTGGTGGTCGACTGCCTGTTGCCGGGGCAGGTGCGCACCCTGGGTCAGCGCAGCGTCTATATGACCGCGCGTCGCCCGGCACGATTGCCTGCCCGCGAGTGCCAGATCCGGGGCGGCGAGTTCGTGTCCTACGATCGGGCGGACCTCGCCAGTGCGCTTGCGGCCTGGCTACCGGCGGCTGAGCGGGGCGACAAGTCAGCGCAGGTAATCGTCGGTGAAATCTACGAGCGCGGCATGGGCGTTGGCCCCGACTATGCTGCTGCGATGGGCTGGTACCGTCGTGCCGCTGATCAGGGCGATGCGCGCGCAGAGGTCAACATCGGTCAGCTCTTCGAGCGGGGATTGGGCGTTGCACCCGATGCTGCGACTGCCCTGGAGTGGTACCGTCGAGCGGCCGGCAAGGGCATTGGCGTTGCCATCGACAGGCTGCAAACCGCCGCCGCAGAATCCTCGATGACCACCGCGCTCGAAGCGCTGCAAAGCAAAGCCGCAGCGCTGCAGCACAACTATGATGAACAACGCCGCGTGGCTGATGAGCTACAGTCGCAACTCGAGATCGCACGACGCGAAGGTGCCGCCCAGGCGCAACGAGTCACCGAGCTGGAAGCGGGCACGACTGACTCGGATGCGGCTCTGGCGAACGAGAAGGCTCGGTTCGTGCAGCTGACCGCGCAGTTGACTGCTCGCGAACAGGAATTGACTGTCCAGCGTGACCGCGCCTCGGGGCTTGACAGTGAGCTTCAGCGAGTTCGTGCGGAACTCGAGAGCCTGCGCCTGCCGATCAGGCAGGGATTGCTCGCAGGTCCGGAAGTCACGCTGATCGAACCATTGCTCAGCAAGACCCGTGACATCGTACCGGTCGCTGCGACCGCAACCGGGACCCATATTGTCGGCCGCGTGACTGCACCTGCCGGATTGACCATGTTGAGTGTCAATGACCAGGTTGTGAATACCAATGAGTTCGGCGTATTCAGGATGGATCTGAAGGCCAGCGACGCCGAAATCCCCGTGCTGATCACCGCCATCGATGCGCAGGGCAAACGCTCCGATCTGCATTTCGCGTTTCGTGGCGCGAGCGTGCATCCTGCCGTGGATAACCGGCCGAGCCGCACCCGGCTACCTGGCGAACTGCCACGCAGCGCCTTCGGCCGTTTCCACGCGCTGATCATCGGTAACAACAATTACCGCTTCCTCCCGAAATTGTCATCACCCATCGATGATGCGAAGGATCTCGCGGATGTTTTGCAGCGCCGCTATGGATTTGCAACGACTGTGCTCATCGATGCGGATCGGTATCAGGTCCTTTCGGCGCTTAACAACCTGCGCGAGTCACTCACCAGCGAAGACAACCTGCTGATCTACTTCGCCGGGCATGGTGAGCTCGATGAGGTCAATCAGCGCGGCCACTGGTTACCTGTGGACGCCGAACGAAACAGCACGGCCAACTGGATTCCAACGACTGCCGTCACCGACCTCATCAATATCATGCGCGCCAAACAGGTCATGCTGGTCGTCGATTCATGCTATGCGGGCGCGCTGACGAGATCCGCCATGGCTCACCTCGACACCGGCATGAGTGATATCGAACGCATGCACTGGTTGCGCACCATGGCACAGAAACGGTCAAGGACGGTACTCACCTCGGGTGGCGTTGCGCCCGTGCTCGACGCGGGCGGCGGGCGACACTCGGTATTCGCCAAGGCGCTACTTCAGGTCCTGGATGCCAACGATGGCATCCTCGAAGGCCAGCGATTGCATCGCGAGGTTGCCGCCCGTGTTGCCTATGCCGCGGCGAACATGCGATTTGATCAGGTGCCGGAGTACGCTCCGATCCGATTCGCCGGTCACGAGGCGGGTGAATTCTTCCTGGTCGCCGATGGGCGCGAAAAAGCTCGTTAGAACTCAACCCGCAGGCCGAGCGTGGCCCGCTGCCTGTCGAAGTCTTCACTGCCGACCAGTATCGAATAGTCAATGAACGGCATCCAACCACCAGGCAGTATGCAGGCCACGCTAAGCCCGGCGTTCAGGGCATTGCGATCGCCCTGTTGTCCGTTGAAGGAATAGTTCGTTGCTGCGCCATCCTGGACGAAGCGGGCTGTTGCCCGCCCCGCATCAGCCTTGAGTTCCTGTTGATACTCGAGGCGCAGCTGCGGCAATACGACGCCCAACCGGGAGCTGGCAGAATAGCCGATACGCATGCCCGCGTGTGCCAACAGCGAGTTTCGTGACGAGGCATCGAACGCCATGTTGAGGCCCGATCCGTTCAAATCGGTTTCCTCGTAAGATCCAATACGTGTACGTGAGAGCGTCACACCAGCATAGGGACCGAAACTGACAGCACCGCGCTGTTGATCGAATCCCGCGTTGATGCTCGCCCAGTTGGTGCGGATACTGGCGCTGCCCGCCACCCGCACATCGAACTGGGGAAGGGACCTGGTCGATTCCTGAAAGACCGGGTTGCGGGCGAAGTCCGAATCGCCACGCTCGGAACCGGCGCTCAGTTCCATGTAGAAGCGGTCGCTGATGCGCCAGGTTCCGAAAACGGTAAGGTAGCGCTGCTTGCCGTCGGCCGAGCCCGCACTCGCAGCGGGCACGAAATTGACGCCGGGTGCTTCGGCCGCAAAGGCGTAGTCGCTCTTTTCATAGCCGACCAGCGCGCCCATGACCAGGCGGTCCGAACGACGATAATCGAGCCCGATTTCGAGCGCCCGGCTGTCGCCATCGAAATTTCGTTCCGAAGCATTGTCCTTGCTGTCGCGCTCGAACCAGCTCGCGTGGATGTTGACGAGTACCGACAGCGGTCCGGCGACCGCGGTCGTGTCATCGCCGTTTGACAGCGGGCCGCCGTCACGCAGCTTTTCGCCCTTCTCGCGCACCGCCTTGCTGCGCGATTGCGCCGAGCTCAATGCGGGTCGGCTATGGCCGATGTTCTGGCTGGGGTTCAGCGATGACTCGCTGTCACCGGAGAGATTGCCCAGGCCAGCGGGGGTTTCCCCGCATCGGGCGGCGAGCTGCCCGGTTGGAGACTGGCAGACATCGAAGAAAAAGTTCTGGAATTCGGCATTGGCGGCAAATGCTTGCGGCAGGACAGTGGCGCAACCTGTCAGGGCAGCGACCAGTACGCTGGGTTTGGCGGGCATGGGAGTCGACTCCTGGGCGTTGGGATGCGACGTAACAACGATTACCCGCCCGGAAATGGCTTGGCAGCAGTGGCCGGTGCCCCTCATAAGCAATTCTTGAGTGATCCTTCAGCCTAGCTTGAGGACCCTGCGCGCGGCGCCCGGCTCAATGACCACTGTGTCAAACCCGGGAGCCACTACCATGTCGAATGCCCAATCCAGCCGCCCGTGCATAACGCAACTGTTCAATCACCACCACCGCAGCCTGGTTCGCTTTCTGTTCAGGATGACCCGCTGTCCACAGCGCGCCGAGGACCTGGCCCAAGTTGCGTGGCTGAAGGTACTGGACGCGCAGTCGCGCGCAGCCTGCGACTGTGCCGATGAGGCGCAAATGCGTGCCTTTCTCTTCACGGTGGCTCGAAATGCGTTCCTCGACGAGTACACGCGCAAGCATGCCAGCACCCGTACCAGTGCAACCGACCCAGCGATACTCGACACGATGATTGATCACGCGGTGCACGAGAGCGGTCCGGAATCCGCCGCCCAGCAGGACCAGGTTCGCAAGGTCCTCAGCAGTGCCGTCGAGCGTCTGCCGGCGGAGCAGCGCAAGGTTCTGGCATTGTGGTGCGGCGGCAGCAGCATCCGTGACATGGCTGCGAAATGCCAAGCACCGACCGACACGGTATTGAGCCGCAAGAAATATGCAATCGCAAGGTTGCGCGGACTTCTCGACAGGCAGGCACTGGCCGGCTGCTAGGGCTGCCCGGTTGAGCCAACTGCGTTCGCCTGATCGTTTAGCATCGCATGATATCCGCGCGCGTCATGCGATCGATGATCGCGGTGGCAGGCTGCATGATTGCGACCGCCGGGTTGGCGTCCGAAGGCGCCTCCATCGTAACAGGCAGGACTGCGTTGTCGGCAGTCCCGAGCGCCCAGGCCATCGGGCCGGCAGGACCGGTCAATCGAGTCGCTTTCGATCTTTCGGCAAGCGCGGCCCGAGCGGGTCCGTTCGAGGTCACCTGCATCTACCCGGATCGCCTGCGTTATCGCTGCCAGTCGTCCGCGGACTCCCAGGACGCCTCTGGTCGGGTGCGCCTGGTTGTTTCAATTCCGGATCTTGGCCGCGGCTCGCCCGTGACGGTGCGTATTGCGGGTGGTTCAGCCAGCCGGGACGAAGTCATTGAACTGCGCAACGTTGCACAGGTTGTACACGAAATCGAGGCATTGCCCCTGCCGCGGGGTGGTCGTACAGCCGTGGGTAATGACGGCCAGCCCGTTGCGATCACGCAGCCGATCAGCCACCAAGCCACTTCCATGCCTTCGATGGCCATGCCGCGAAGGGGCAGCGTGACAGAATGCGAGACACTTTGGCCGAAGTGGGTACAGGTCAGCGCCACTGACCCCGTATTCCTCAGTGACGTGGGTCCGTTGAACGGATCCCTTGTGTTGGCTCGCTCCCCGCGCGCAGACAGCGACGTCACGCCGGATAACCTGCCGCTCTGGCTGATCACCTATCCGCTAAGTGCCCGGCGTGTCCAGTTCATTGCGCACTACGAGGTGCTGTATCGAGTGCATCCCTGTCCGCAACGAATCATTGGCGGGAGCTGACTGCCAGACTCGCGGCGGAGATTGCATTCGCACCGTCGACCTGCGCGAGCAGTCGCGTGTACTCAGGCAGCCCGCGCACGGATTCGAAACTCGGGTCACGCCGCATCAACCAGGCGCGGCGCCAGCCAAGTCCGATCGCCCGCCGCAATGAGGCGAGTGCACTGGTCGCGTCGCCGCGCTGCGCCTGCAGAGCGGCTCGCAGGTAATGCAGGCCATGCCAGACGTGCCCCGCGGCTTCCAGTTCATCCAGGTTTCGCAATGCATCGCGCTCCAACGGTTCGGCGGAGGCCTTGTCGTCGAGTGTCCGCAGCAACGTACCGGCCGCGCATAAATCGCAAACCCCCCAGCGCGTCTGGTAGACGCCCATGGTCAGTTCATCGAGGAGCGCAGCGCGATTCTCGAGCGCAGCGGCGGCCCGTTGCCTGGCCCCCGCGAGATCGCCGCCTGCAAGCCTGAGGAATGCCCACTGAACGGCGTCACGACGCGACTCGCCGGGGATCGAATCAAGATCGGCGGGCAGATTGACAATCTTGTCGCGGCTCGTCGCCAACAGGTAGCGCGCGGCCGTTGCGCGCAGCAAAGCGGGCGGCGCGCCAGCTCGCAGCCGATCGAGTTGTTCCCTGGCCAGCTCCGACTGGCCGAGATCGAGATAGATGAGCACGAGCTCAGCACGGATGTCGCCTCGTGCGGGTGCGCGGCTCAATGCCGCCAGGTAGTGTCCGGCGGCCGCTTCCAGCCGGCCTTGCGCCAGGTCGTTCAGTCCCCAGGCCCAGAGTGCATTCGGAATTTCCGGCTGCAATTCGAAAGCCCGCTGGCAGGCACGCTCGGCATCCGCGAAACGCCCAAGATTCTGCAAAGCGAGGCAGCGACGGACGTGCATGATGGTGTGCAATGGGTCGAGCAGGGCGACCTGATCGTAGGCGGCCAGCGCATCGCGTGGGCGGCTGGCGTATTCGTAGGCAGCACCGAGGCGCAGGTAGGCCTCGCCGTAGTTCGGGTTTATGGCGACTGCACGCTGCAATGCCTTGATGGCTTCATCCGTGCGCCACTGCTCTGTCAACAGCACGGCCCACGCGGCGTAGGCTTCCGCCAGCTCTGGATCGAGTCGCAGCGCCGCATCGACCTCGGGCTGCACGCGCGCCGCAGTTTCCTCGAGCGACGCACCCGCATAGTAGTAGCGTGCCATCTGGGCGTCGGCCAATCCGGCGTGTGCCAGCGCAAAGCCAGGGTCCGCGGCGATGGCAGCCTCGTGATATTCAATCGCACGAGCCAGTGACTCCGGCGTACGTTTCTGTTGCTGGTTGCGGCCGAGCAGGTACAGATCGTAGGCGCTCATTTTCGAGGTCGGATCGCTTGCGAGCCTTTCCGCAACGGCCGGCGAGAGCCTAAGTGACAACGCCGTGGTTACGGCCCGGGCTATTTCCGACTGGATCTGCAACGCGTCGCTTGCGGCGCGGTCGTAGGAGTTGGCCCAGACTTCGACACCATCCTCCGTGCTGACCAGTTGAGCGCTGACCCGCACACGGTTGCCCGATCGCCTGACCGATCCTTCGAGCAGATGCGAAGCACCCAACGTGCCGCCGATCTGCCGCGCATTTTCGGTGCTGTCCGCGAAACGGCTGCTCGACGTGCGGCCGATGACACGCAGGTTCGGAATACGCGCGAGCGAGTTCAGCACTTCATCTGTCAGCCCCTGGCAGAACACTTCATTGTTTCCCTCGGCGCTGAGGTCATCAAAGGGCAGTACGGCGACCGTTGGTCTGTCCGCCGGCAGCGCAGTTTGGCGCAATTGCCACCATGCACCGATGGCGAGAATCATTGCTGCCACGATCCCCAGCGCAATCTCGCGCCGGCTACGTGTGGTCGATGGTCGAGCACTCGCCGCGACAGCCGCGGGCGGTTGCGTGACCTGTGCGGGCAGCGCGGCAGGTGGATCCGGTGGTTGCCTGACTTCGGCGACCAGGCGGTACCCTTTGCGAGGCACCGTCGCAATGAAGCGAGCCGTTTCGTCCGTGTCGCCGAGCTGTCGCCTCAGGTTTGCTATCGCCTGGTAGACGGAGTTGGGGCCGACGATGACGCCACTCCAGACGTGGTCGAGGAGCTCGGTTTGCGAAACAACCTTGCCGGCATCCCGGGCGAGCATGCACAGCAGTCGCATCATGCGAGGCTCGAGTTTGATCCGAACACCACCGCGGGATATTTCATCGAGCGCCGGGTCGACCAGCCAATCCGCGAGCGCAAATGGCCGGGTCGGATCAATGGATGTCATATGTGCAGGATGTTACCGAATGGCTGAAGTTTTTTCCCGTTGGCGTGTCACGCAACGGCATCGGATCGCAGGATGCGGCGCGTTGAATAACTTGACGGACAACAGCAATCAATACGCAAACGAATTGAAAAGTTTCCGCACTAATCTGGCTTTGCCCGCCAAGAGTGTGGGAGATGTCCGGGTACTTCGACCGGGACTGTGCACGTTGGGCGAGGAGATGCGGTTTCCCGCAAGAGCCGCATCTCCCGCCCGGGGATGGAAAACACCCAATCGCAACAGCGCCGAGTTTTGATCGCGACTGGTGCGTGGCCGTCGCTTGTTGTCAACAATACGAGCACGGTTACTACTCGGCTTACCGGCACATGATCCACGATGGGGCGGATATCATTGTTCACCTGGTGACAATATTTGCGAATTGACCTGGGGATAGCAGCACGTTCTGAATCACGACCGCGGCGAGTGCACAACGCCTGACAACTATCGGTCGCGCTACGCGCCGTATCGCAGCGACTACAACCTTCAAGAGACGCACGCTTACTGCCCTTGACTGATGACCTGGGACGACCATGAGGTCGACAACGACTACACTGGGAATCAGTCGGAGAGACAGGACGATCAGCAGCAATTTTGCAGTCGCCGAGCCGTAGCGTACCGTGCCTTTTTCGAGCGCATACCTTTACGCGGCACCGCGCGCCCGCGAGGCGGCATGTTGCGCCTAAATGACCAACGGCAACTCGATCAATCGTTGACTGCTCATTTGCTCAATACGCATCAGCACCGGTCGCCTCAGTTGTGCCCGCGGCCTGGACGGCGGTGGATAACGTGTTGTCGCATCTTCCTGACCGAATTTACGCGCGCCTGGCCGGACCAAACTAGGTCCTGAACAATCGCGCTGGCTTGACAAGTCGCCGCGCAGCTGTCTGATGCTTAGCATCACGAAAGATCGTTGTGAAGTGACTTTGGCGGGTGCCGCAAACGCGCGGGATGCTAGAAGCGCGCGTGGCCGTGCACGTCAATTCATAAACGACCCGGGCTCGCTGACGGCCAGATCTGTGTGAACTCAATGTTAAATTCGCTAGCGCAAGAGGTGTTGAGCTCGCAATTGAACTTTGTGCGAGTGTATCTCCTGGTCAACGATTCTTCGCAGTTCTTCAACGTCGACGGCACCTCGTACGAGTCGGCCGTTCACAAACGTATATGGTGTTGACTCGACAAACAAGTTCTGCGCTGCTTGTACGTCAGCAGCGATTTGCGAATTGTAGCGTCGATCGGTCATGCATTTCTCGAACGCTGGCATATCAAGCGTTAGAGATTCGGCAATCTGTAATAAGAACGAGCGCGACAATGATGCTTGATCGGCAAAGACACGATCGTGAAAATCCCAGAATTTGCCTTGGGAATCGGCACATAGACTCGCCTGTGCGGCGTCGACCGCAAGCGGATGGATATCGCGCAATGGAAGTTGGCGGAAGACCACGCGAACCTGGTCCGGGTAAAGCTCCCGCAGTCGCCGCAGGGTCGGTGCCATCTGCGCGCAGAAGGGACACTGGAAATCGGCGAATTCGACGACGGTCACAGGTGCATCGGGAGGTCCAAGCGACGGGCCTTGATCGGCCACTTTCACACGATAAGGCGCCAAGTGGGCAGAAATATCATACTTGCGACGCAGTTCATCAAGATACCGCCGTTTCGCAACATTTTCCGCGCGCTGCTGAAGATAATTGACTATGGGCTGTCGTACCTGATCGAGCGGAGCGCCGCCAATTTCCACCTGCCTCTGATCGTAAAACTCGACAATCTCAGCGTCCTCTATTTTCCGAACCGGTACAGCGGCTAGCAGCTCGTCCCGGCTCATCTTGGTGCGCTCGATTTCGAGTTGCAGGGCACGCTCGTCAAGCATCTGCTCGAGCGCGGATTGCAACAACTCCGAACGGCCCCGCTCGTATTCCGCCGCAAGACGCAGGCGCGCCTGATCAAGTGCCCGTCGCTGCTCCTGCAGTTTGTCTGCAATTTGGCTTTCGAGTGCGGACTGGGAAACAGTATCGCGCCCGACATGGGCGACGACCGGGTCGTTCGCCTCGGTTGCATACGCGCGAAGGGCGGTCAAGATCAAGGCGCAGCCAATGACGCAGATCAGAAAATACTTGTCACGATCTTGCATATTCGCTGATTCCGTTAAATGCGACCACGGTAGCGCACTCAGGTGACAACCGTGTGTCCGGGCGTCATGTCGATGTCACAGTCGTGGATCAATATCGCGGTGATGGAACTCGGCAGAATAGCGCCGCGTCGCGCGCTCATCACTGGCATTACCGGACAGGACGGCGCCTACCTTGCCGAATTCCTGCTCGCCAAGGGCTACGAGGTGCATGGCGTCAAGCGACGTGCATCATCCTTCAATACACAGCGCATCGACGGGATCTACAAAGATCCACATGAATTGCCGCGTCGCCTGATTCTGCATTACGGCGACTTGACCGATGCCACTAATCTGATACGGGTTCTGCAGCACGTGCGGCCGCTGGAAATCTACAACCTCGGCGCGCAGAGTCACGTCGCCGTATCGTTCGAAACCGCAGAATACACCGCGAACGCGGATGCCCTGGGGCCCTTACGCATCCTTGAAGCCATTCGCATTCTCGGTCTCGAAAAAGAGACTCGGTTCTATCAGGCGTCAACTTCGGAAATGTTCGGTAAGGTCCAGCAGGTACCGCAGTCAGAGACAACCCCGTTCTATCCGCGTTCGCCATACGGTGCCGCCAAGCTTTACGCGCATTGGATTACGGTCAATTACCGAGAATCCTATGGCCTATTTGCATGTAGCGGAATCCTCTTCAATCATGAGTCGCCACTGCGCGGCGAGACATTTGTCTCGCGCAAGATTACGCGCGGACTTACACGGGTCAAACTCGGTCTGGATCGGTGCGTATTCCTGGGAAATCTCGATGCGCGGCGAGACTGGGGGCATGCGCGTGACTACGTTGAGGCGCAATGGCTCATGCTGCAGCAGCATGAGCCGCGAGACTACGTAATCGCCACCGGCGAACAGCACTCCGTCCGTGAATTTGTCCAAACCGCCGGCCTCGAGCTCGGGATGCGCATCGAGTGGCGTGGCGAAGGACTTGCGGAGACGGGGATCGATCTGGCTTCGGGGCGCACAGTTGTGCGTGTGGATTCCCGGTATTTTCGTCCCGCTGAGGTGGATACGCTGCTCGGCGACGCTGCGCGGGCACGCAACGAACTCAATTGGCGGCCACGTATGAGCTTCCACGACATGGTCCGTGAAATGGTGAACAATGACCTTCACGTTGCGCGGCGCGATGCAGCGTTGCTGCGTCAGGGATTCCAAGTCGTCGTACACGGGGACTGAAAACGCGTGGTTGCGCTTACGGATCGCGTGTATCTGGCGGGCCATCGCGGTTTGGCCGGTAGTGCCATCGGGCGCGCGTTGGTCCGTCATGGCTTCAGCGATGTAATAACGCGCAGTCGTCGGCAGCTGGACCTCCTCGACGAGCGCGCAGTGGCGCGCTTCATGTCCCGCAAGCGTCCCCAGATCGTCATCCTCGCAGCTGCCCGCGTCGGAGGCATACTTGCCAACAGCACGCGGCCGGCGGATTTTATTGCCGAGAATCTCACCATACAAAGCAACGTGATCCTTAACGCGTTTCGTTACGGTGTGCGAAAACTAGTCTTTCTTGGTTCAAGTTGCATCTACCCTCGTAACGCTTCGCAACCGATACGCGAAGAGAGTCTGCTGACCGGTCCCCTCGAAACGACCAACGAGTTCTATGCAATTGCCAAGATTGCTGGCATAAAGCTGTGCCAGGCATTGCGCGCGCAACACGGATTCAATGCAATCGCGCTGATGCCAACCAATCTATATGGTTGCGAAGACAATTTCGACGAGCGTGACTCCCATGTGCTTGCGGCGCTTCTGTGGCGGATGCATCGTGCACGTATCGAAGGCGCGGAGGAAGTCGTCGTATGGGGCAGCGGCAGACCCCGACGCGAGTTTCTACATGCGGACGATTTTGCCGAGGCACTCCTGACGGCGTTGCTTCACTATGAGAGCTCCGCCCCCATCAATATCGGTTCTGGCGAGGACATCAGCATCTACGAACTTGCGGAAGTGATTCGTAAGGTAGTGGGTTACCGCGGTCGATTCCGTTTCGACGAAAGCTATCCGGACGGCACACCTCGCAAACTTCTCGATATCAGCAGGATGGCCTCGCTTGGTTGGCGCGCAAAAATCCCTCTGGAAACGGGATTGCATCGCGTCTATGCGACGCTCCAGCGCCGCTGGCAACTGGAAGACGCAACCAACGATCGTCTGGGGATCAACGCCGAACGCCATCGCGTTGCGATTTGATTGACACACATTCGTCTTACGTTTGCCCACATCGCTCGGGCTATGTGACGCGCTTCAAGAATCCTTAACCGCGCTGTCATGAGCGGTTTCTATTGTCGTCGTGGCCGGAGGAATGCTTTGCCTTTCTGATCTTGTGAAGCATGAAATCGGTGTCGGTACCAACCGACTAGCAGGGGACCGAGCGACGACCCGATTGCGGTGGGTGGTTGCGCGGAATGGAAAACGCTCAATCGGGAGTTACTACGTTTATGTTCAAGCATTCATTCATGGGCGCGATCGCGGCGACAGCACTTGCCTTTGTTGGCATGGCTGCCGCGCCAGCTTTCGCACAAATTGATCCGGCGTCCACCGGCAACGGTGAACTAACCCTTACAGTCTGGGATTCAACGGCTCAAGTGTCCATCGTATACGGTCTCGGCTACCGTCTCGATGACGTATTGCCGGCCTCTTTGAATACACCGGGAACCACCATCACGATCGACGTCACTGCGCAGGTACAGTCGCTGCTCGGCGCCGGCGCGACGATACCCAATCTCGGTTACAACGTGATCGCCGTGGACTCGCTGGCGAGCGACCAGGCCTCCACGGGCCTGCTCGACCGCCGTTTTGCTGTCACTGGTGCGCTCGGCTCTCCGGTCACCAACATAACGAATAGCGGCGTCGGAAACGTCGGCACAGCGTTTGACGCGCTGGCGGCAGCTGTCAATGCTGGTGCGGGTCATGACGGTCAGGTCGCAGGACCCGCAGACACATGGTATGTCTCGTCCGTGCAACCGGCATGGGACCTCAATATCGCCGGTGCATTCCCGGCATCGAGTGCCGCATTTGGTACAGCTCTCGGCTTCTACTACTACGACACAGGTAGCACGGTCGTTGGCCTGCCATTCCAGTTCCCGGGTCGGCCGGCCGCCATTCAGCAAGGATATGGCTATGTCGACAGCGGCACCGGTCAAACTGTTTACGGTCAGTGGCTGCTCTCTCAGGTCGGCAACCAGTATTTGCTGACCTACAGCATCGCCGGCAGCACGCCCGTCGTTCCGCTGCCAGCGGCATTCTGGATGTTGCTCTCGGGCCTGGGTGGTCTGGGGGTTGTCGGTCGCCGTCGCGCCGCAGCGTGATCAGGATCTCGACACGATCTATTCCGATTTTTCAGTCAAGGAGCTTGTAATGAAATCTTTCGTATCTGCTGCAGCGCTCGGCGTGCTCGCCTGTGCTGCAACACTTCCGGCGATGGCCTATCCGGCTGGCACAGCAATTCCGGCCAATCGCCTGTTCTATATCTCCGGGGCATCAGCGCAGGATCAAGGCATCGAGTTCGTAATGCGCAAAATTTGCACGGGGAACCTGGACAAATTCCAATTCGGCAACAACGACCGCTTCTGGTCGTGCGACGTTACGACCGCTTCATCCGGCCTAACCGCCGGAATTGCGGGCTTCTACAAGTTCTCGTCGGGCGGTTCCGGTAACGGTGTCAATCCCCTGATCGACAATTCACAGCTTACGTTTACTCGCGAGTCTGCAACGTCGGTCTGCACGAATGCTGCGATGCCAGTAATCGCCGGGTTCACCAACGGGACGGATCATACAGGTTGCACCAATCCGTCAACCTCGAACGTCATACCGCAAATTGGGTTTTCGGACGTCGAGCCGAAGCTCATTACGACGCCGGCACGTGCCGGGGCTCTGGTCGCGAATGGCGCCAATCAGCTGGTTTTCGGTATCCCGGTTTCTTTGAATCTTTACCGTGAACTGCAGGCGAACCAGGGGCTCGTAGCAGATGACGAGTACATCAACATGCCGACGCTGTCGAGCACAACAGTAGCGAGTCTCTTCACAGGTTCGATCATCGATTGGAGTCAGCTGGCAAATAATGCGGGAGCCTCCCTCGCAGCAGGTTCTGTGAAGATCTGCCGTCGCGTCAATACGTCAGGCTCGCAGGCAACGACGGAAGTTCATTTCCTTCGCAATCGTTGCACAACAAGTGCCAACAACACCAAACCCATGTTGCCGAACGACGCTGCAGGCACGGGCACAGCGGACCCGACGTTTAACCTCGGTAACGTGTATGCCGGCTCCGGTTCTGGTGACGTTCGCGACTGTCTGGCTGTTGCCAATGACAACGGTTTCCGCGCTGTCGGCTTGCTGTCAATGGAGTGCCAGCCCGAAAATGCTTCCTGCAACATTGCTTCGACAGTTGGCAAATTCCGTTTCGTGAAGATTGACGGTGCGGCGCCGACCCTGGTCGATACCGTCTCGGGTCGCTACTCGTACGTCGCAGAGCAGTCAATCAACCGTGCCGGCGGCCTGTCTGGTGATCCGCTTACGCTCTACAACAAGCTGCTGGCTCTCATGAGCGATCCTGCGGTCCTCGCGCAGATCAATGCGGGCTTCCGCTTCACCTTTGGTGATTCTGGATTGCTTGGTGTGCCCGACGGTGCGACGCTGTTTGCACCGCTGCCGCCCCTCACGGAGGCAGTGGTTCGTGCAACACCCATCAACTCCTGGAACAAGAATTCACTTGGCACTGGTACCAACAATTGCCAGGTATCGGGCCAGGTGAATGGCGCAATTGTCGTCAACGATGACTCGCCGATTCTGCCGCAGGGCTGATGTTGTCGCTGTCATAAATCAGCAGCAAAAAGCTGAGATAAAGCTGGGGTGGCCGTGGAGATCCGCGGCCACCCTTTTTATTCAACCAAAGAGCCAGGGAATGCGTCGCCGAATCCGCACCACTTGTACCGCGTCAATTGTCGGTATGGGGCTATTGCTGAGCTTGAGTGTCGGTGCACAGCAAACGAAACAGGAGGTCGGAGCGTCGCCCACCGCTCAAGCGCATTTCGATGTGCAGGAATTTCGTGTTCTCGGCAACTCATTACTATCGCGCCGAACAATCGAGTCCGCCGTCTATTCGTTTGCAGGACCGGGGCGGACGGCGGCAGACGTGCAGGCAGCGCGGTCGGCGTTGGAAGATGCCTACCGGGCGGCCGGCTACGGCGCAGTGTTCGTGGACGTACCGGAGCAGGATGTCACCCAAGGCGTCGTTCGCCTGAAGGTGACCGAGGGAAAACTAGATAGGGTACGCGTCGTCGGTGCGCAATATTTTTCCGCACGCGATATCAAGTCAGCTATTCCAGCTGCGACGAGCGGTATGTCGCCGCACGTGCCCAGCCTGCAGTCGCAATTGAGTTCGCTGAATCAGGTAACGCGCGACCGGGCGGTCACGCCGGTCATGAAAATGGGTCGGACTCCCGGTACCGTTGATTTGGATTTGCGCGTTGTCGAGGACTTGCCGCTGCATGGTTCGCTTTCGGTCAACGACCGCTACACGGCCGACACGTCGCGCAGTCGCATTGGCGCATCGCTCAGTTACGACAACCTGCTTCAGCGAGCGCACAGTATCGCTCTGCAATATCAAGTCTCACCCGAAGAACCGAGTGAGACACAAGTGTGGGCGGCAACATATGCGCTCCCGATTCCCGACACTGGCTGGCTGCTTGCGCTATATGCGGTGCGATCCGACAGCGACGTCGCCGCCATAGGGGCACTGTCGGTGCTTGGCAAAGGACGGATCCAGGGCGTGCGCGCCATTCGTCGTTTGCCGGGGAACGCGCGTTTTTCGCAATCCTTGACCCTTGGTTTGGACCACAAGGATTTTCTGGAGGACATTCGGCTGGATGTCAGCAACGGCTTGTTGACGCCGATAGAGTACTGGAATGCATCTTTGCTTTATTCCGGGGCCTTGCGCGGCGAGTCTACGAATAGCAGTTTCGACCTCGGATTGGGACTTGGGCCTCGTCGATTGGGAACGACCGCTCAAGAGTTTGCCGACAAGCGTTTCAAGGGGCGCAGCAACTACTGGTACCTGCGGAGCAATATCCGCCACACGCGTAACCTGCCGACAGGTTTTTCGGTGGCCGGGCGGTTGTCCTGGCAATACGCGCCAGCGCCGCTGATCAGCAACGAGCAGTTTTCAATGGGCGGGGCCGAAAGTGTGCGCGGCTATCTCGAAGCACAAGAGTTCGGCGATTACGGATTCTCTGCGTCTTTGGAGCTGCACAGCCCGTCGCTACTCAAGTATATCGGCGGTGGCGCGAAGGCTCTTGATCTATTTGCGTTCTATGATGTGGGTGTCACCAGTATTCACGATCCGCTTCCCGAGAACGGTGTGCGTGCTGCCCAGACAGATCGCTTCGATCTTGCAAGCGTAGGGTTGGGGCTGAGATTTCTCGGTTATCACGGCCTGGATCTGGCGCTTGATTGGGCCTACCCGCTGGTGAGTGCGGATACTGTAGATGCGGGCGACGATCGGTTGCACTTCGATGTCCGATACAATTTCTGACCGCAGG
The DNA here is from genome assembly GCA_041395505.1 of Steroidobacteraceae bacterium. Lineage (NCBI taxonomy): Bacteria > Pseudomonadati > Pseudomonadota > Gammaproteobacteria > Steroidobacterales > Steroidobacteraceae > Steroidobacteraceae bacterium. The sequence goes on along the minus strand of JAWLAG010000002.1, from coordinate 551,848 downwards.
CGAGAACTGATGGGCCGCACACTCGTATTGGTGCTCAGCGCCCTGGGAACGGCTTTTTCGGTCTCCGCCGCTGAACTGCCTATTCCTTGTGCCGGCGGTGCCTGCGGCGTTAATGCGGGGAGCTTCGTAACATCAGGCGCGGCGACCGCAGTCCAAAGCGGCAATACCCTCGAAATCAATCAGACGACACCGAGTGCCGTGCTCAATTGGCAAAGTTTCGACGTATCGGAAGACGGTACTGTCAACTTCAACCAGCCCGACTCAACGGCCGTCGCGCTAAATCGTATTTTCCAGAATGATCCCAGCCGCATCTTCGGTGCCGTGAATGCCAATGGGCGCATTTACCTGGTCAACCAGAACGGCATCCTTTTTGGAGACGGCGCACGCGTCAATGTCGGTGGTCTTGTAGCATCCAGTCTTGCCATCACACCCGAGGCGCTGCAACAAGGCATCGCCAGAGCGTCCCTCGATCGACGACCGGCCTTTGTCAACTTCGTCGATGCGAATGGGCAACCCTTGCCATCGGGACCGGTCGAAGTCGACGCTGGGGCGGAAATTCGCACCCAGGAAGGCGGCCAGGCCATGCTCTTCGGGCCGCAGGTAGCCAACCGCGGACAGATTTCGACTCCAGGCGGTCAGGCGGTGCTCGCGGCCGGCGATTCGATATTCATCGTCCCGAGTAGCGATCCGAATTTGCGCGGCCTTATAGTGGAAGTCGGTGAGGGCGGCATGGTCACGAATGGCGAGACTGCCAATGCCGGCCGCACGCCGGAAGCGCTGGTCGGAAGTATCGTCGCCGAGCGCGGCAACGTCACTTTGGTTGGTCTTGCGGTCAACCAACTTGGACGAGTCAGTGCAACGACTTCCGTGAGCGCCAACGGCTCCATCCGCTTGGTGGCGCAGGATCGAGCGGTTCTATCGCCAGACGGATCACTGGTGGATGCGAGCCAGGGCGGATTGCTCGAGATTGGGCCGAGCAGTATCTCAGAAGTCGTTCTCGACCTTGCTAGTACCGCGACAACGGTCGATCTCAACGAACAACCGCGGTCGCGCATCGAACTGGCCGGCAGCCGCGTTAACGTGCGCCGCGACAGCCTGCTTCTGGCCACGGGCGGAGATCTCGTCTTGTCCGCGCAGGACGACCCGCGCGCACCGGCGCCAGATCAAGTTTCGGCCAGTGACTCCAGAGTCAACATCGAAGCGCGCGCGCGTCTCGACGTTGCTGGCGCGACCGTCGATCTGCCAATGGAGCGTAACGTAGTACGCGCCGAGTTACGTGGCAATGAGTTGCGCGATAGCCCGGATCAGCGTGACAGCGTCCTTCGCGGATTGCCTGTGTTCGTGGACGTTCGCCAATTTGGAACGCGTCCCGACGGCAGTGTGTGGCAGGGAACCCCGCTTGCCGACGTGTCTGGACAAATTGCGGCCGTCCCGCGTGGCGTCGCGGAACGTAATCTGGCGGGCGGGAACATTACGATCCGCTCGCAGGGTTCCATTGTCGTGGCGCCGCAGGCGCAGCTGAATATCGCCGGAGGCGCAATTCGCTATGCCGACGGATTCGTCAATACCACACGGCTTGTATCGAATGGCGTGATCGTCGATATATCTCAAGCGGATCCGTTGCGCGACTACCAGGGTATGGTGCAAGCCGGCGCAGCGGTTACCTACAGCCGTTGGGGTGTCACCGAGACTTTCGCTGGCTTTGTCGGTGCATTCGATCGAGGTCGCTTCGAGGCCGGCTATGTCGAAGGCAAGGATGCAGGCCAACTAATATTGCTCTCGCCCAACATGGTCTTCGATGGTGACGTCGATGCCCATGTTGTCGTGGGTCCTTACCAACGCGCTGCGACAAGCGATTTGGCAACTGCGTCGGGTGATGTGCTATATCGGCGTTTTGACGAGGTCCCACGCGGCGGCGCACTCATCGTCGGCTCACAGTCGGGCGCTCCGTCGAGTAACGGATTTCCAATCTACTTTGCGCCGGATATTCGTCTGGCGGAAGGCCTCATGCTGCCTACGATGCGCAACGCCGACAGCAGTGCTTTTGATCCGGCTGCCGATCTGTGGCCGGTTGACGTCACGGAGTTTCGCCTGCGGCCGCAGCTTCTCGAGAATAGCGGTCTCAGCGAGATCAGCCTCTACAGTGAGGGCCAAGTCACACTACCCGAAGAGAATCAGTTGCGGCTGCCAGCGGGTGCTCGCCTGACGATCGCTGCAGCCGACATTGAGCTGGCCGGAAGCGTATTTGCGCAATCCGGGCGCGTCGATTTGCTCGCGACGCCGACCGCCACGCGCACGGAAGGCATACGTCTCGCACTTGGTCCCACAAGCATCATCGATGTGCGTGGGCAATGGGTTAATGATCTTCGCGATTTCGCAGGAAACGGTCTGTCACCGTTGTGGATTGACGGCGGTGAAATCAGCCTGGCTGCCGTCCGGGGTGATCTGTTCTTGCCAGCCGGTTCTGTACTGGATGTTTCGGCCGGTGCTCGATTGCTTCCAGACGGTCGCGTTGACGGCGGGATGGCCGGTGGTATCGATCTAGTAGCAACAGGCGTGGCCGGCATCGTGCCAAGCCAATTCGTTCTGGAGAGCGAATTGGCTGGTTATTCGCTTGCACGCGGCGCCAGCCTCGGGCTTACGGCCGATTCGGTTTGCATCGGAGATGCTGCCTGCACCGGAGGCGACGCTGCTTTGCAACTCTCAAGCGAATTTTTTTCGACAGGCGGATTTGTCGACTTCAGCGTCGGCGCGGCTACCGATGGCCTGCGCGTTGCCAGTGACGCGGATCTGAGGCTCCAGGCGTTGAACTGGGAGCTCGCCGGTGACCCAACGCGATATGTCACCGGCACTGATTTGCGCAGCATTGTGCGCCCGATTCTGCTTGATCCTGCTCTGCGGCAGCCCGGCGGTCTGACATTGACCAATGTTGGACGGGTTGCCGCAGGCTCGGTCGGGCGGACTTCGTTTGCGGACGTGCCGGTACTCCGCGTTGAACGCGGTGCAAGCATAGTTACCGGCGCGTTGGGGCATATTCGTCTCTCCAGCAACTCGCAACTGTTTATCGATGGCACTCTCAGCGCGCCGGCTGGAACCATTTCGGCACAGCTTACGGCGAATCTGCCGGTCGATGAATTCATCGATAGTCAGGCAATCTGGCTTGGACCTGCAGCCCAGTTGTTCGCGGCCGGCACCGTTGTCTTCGATACGCCTGACGACCTTGGCCGCCAGGCCGGTACCGTGCTGAACGGAGGCGTCGTCGAACTAGCGGCCCAACGTGGTTACGTTATCGCCGATCAAGCATCAGTGATCGACGTTTCAGGTACCACTGCGACCGTGGATCCGGACGAAGCGGCAGGGCTCGGGGCGGCAGCTGGGCGGATGGTCGCCTCCAGCGCTGGGCGCATCGGGATTACCGCCGCAGAGGGCTTCGTGCTGTCAGGCACATTGCTTGCAGCTGCCGGTGACCCCGATCGTAGCTCCGGTGGTGAAATTGCTTTGGCTGTGGATGCCAACAACCGCCGAGATCCACGCACCGAGGATATTCCGCAACGATTCGTATTTCCTACCCCGCCGCGCATTGTTCGTGTCGTTGCGGACGATGCGCCTGTTTCGATCGCACCGGGAAGCGCCATCGATTCGGCGCGCGATGGCGTCGGGGTCATTGGTGCCCAGCAGGTCGCTCGATCGGGCGCGAGCTCGTTGTCAATTCGCGCCGCGAGCATCGAATCGCCGGGAGGCTCGTCGGTGCAAGCGGCAGGCCGCATCGAGTTCCTGGGAAATCTCGCGCTCGCGCTTGATCGGCACCTCGAGTTGGATGCGGCGGAACTCACGGGCAACGGACGTGTTGATCTGCAGGCTCCCTATCTTTCTTTGGGGAATCGTGATCGAAGGTTGCAAATCGCCAATCCTCTGCTCGACTCGAATGGATCGGGGCAATTGACGTTGTCCGGCGATCTGATCGACGTCTTCGGAACATCGACGATCAGCGGATTCCAGGAAGTACGTCTGCAAAGCACGAATGACCTGCGGTTGAGTGGAATACAGCAGCCCATCGGTCGGTCGCTCGATGGTAGCCTTGAGACCAATGCGCAGCTTTTGACCCTGTCAGCACGACAAATTTATCCGAGCACTTTCAGCCGTTTTACAGTTCGGCAAGTTGGTACGAGCCCGCAGACGCTGCGCATCGAATCGAGCGGGCAGATTCCGGAAGTTCCACTGAGTGCAGGTGGTCGATTGCGTCTGGTGAGCGACACGCTCGAGCAGGGTGGTATTCTGCGTGCGCCATTTGGTCAGGTCGAGTTACTTGCAAACTCGGTTGTGCTGCGGCCTGGCAGTGTCACATCGACGTCGGCGGACGGTGCACTGATTCCCTTCGGTCGTACGCAGGGCGGGTTCGACTGGGCCTACGGCCTGGCCGACAACCAGACTCTCATAATCGGCTCTGCGGAGGTGCCGGAACCGCAGCAGAATATTCGAATCGATGCCGCCGATATTGACGCCCAGGTCGGGAGCATCGTGGATATAGCCGGCGGTGGAGACATGCTGGCGCAGGAATTTGTGCCAGGTGTGACCGGCACGTTCGATATTCTGCGTTCGGACTCCGGCTATTTCGCGGTTGTGCCTGCCGTGGGTTCAGGAATCGCGCCCTTCGATACCTCCGAGTACCTGGGCTGGAACCACGACGTGGGCGAGACAATTCATGTTTACGACGGGAGTGGCTTGCCGGCGGGGGACTACACGCTGTTGCCTCCCGCCTATGCTGTGTTGCCGGGTGCCTATTTGATTCGGCCCGTGGACGGGTATCGGGATATTGCGCCGGGGCAGTCGTACCTGCAAAGTAACGGCGCGATGATTGTGGCCGGTCAGCTGCAGATTGGCGGACGTGCGCAGGGCGTCGATCGGCTCACAGGCTTTGAGATTGCCCCGGCATCTTTTGCGCAACGAATTGCGCGTTACGATGTGACCGCGGCAAGTCAGTTCTTCGACGCACGCAGCGATCGTCCGGTGCTGGCTCGATCACCTCAAGACAGCGGTACGCTCACGTTGCAAGCCACACGGTCTCTGGCGCTGAGCTCGACGCTGCGCGCCGCTCCTTCATCCAGTGGGCGTGGCTCAATCGTGGCGCTCGCTAGCGAAAATCTGGCACTAATTGCCAATGGAGCGGTAGCGCCGCAGGGGTTCCTGCCCGTCAATGTCGATGCACTTGGTGCGCTTGGTGCTCAGACGCTGCTGATCGGCGGCGGAGTCGTCGCCGGCAATGACGGTGCACTTCTGACGGCAAGTGCAAACAACGTCCTCGTCGATTCTGGAGCGACGTTGGTCGCGCCTGAAATCATTGTGACGGCAAGGCAGTCCATCGAATTGCGCGACGGGTCGCGACTGGGATCGGCGGGCGTCCTCAGCGGATCGGCAGCGGGCGCACAAGGCTTGGCAGCCGAAGGCGATGGGGCATTCATACGGATTGCGTCCGGGCAGGCGCTGGATTTCGAGCGAACCGGCGCGAGCGGCGTGGCGGGCGATATTCGCGTCTCGCGCGGCGCATCACTCGGCGACGCAGGTTCCGTCATGATCGATGGCAGTGGCCAGATCGACCTGGAAGGCGCTCTCGACGCCTCGCAGCAGGCCTATTTCGGCGGCAATCAACTGTTGATCGGCGCGGTCCCTGTCGGGGATTCCGGTTTCTCGATTTCCCAATCGCGACTTGATGCGTTGGCAGGTATTGACCTCGTCCTGGCGAGTCGATCTCCGCTTTCCCTATTTGGTGACGTGTCGATCGTCGCGGATGAATTGCGGATCATCGCACCTGGCGCGACCCTGATGACTCCGACGGGGCGTGTTTCCGTGAGTGCAAATGCGGTGCGACTGGAAGGTAGTGCGGATCTCAATGAGCCGGTCGTAAACGAGGGGTCGGGCGAATTTTCATTGATCACAGAGCAAGTTCGATTCGAAGGCGCTTTTGGATTTTCTGGTTTCTCGTTAGTTGACCTGTCAAGCGCGAATAGTCTCTACCTTGCTGCAGACACGCGATGGACGTCTTCGGGCGATGTGGCGGTGAGTACGCCGGTCACCTATGCAGCGCCTGGCGTGACCGCCGCGATAACGGCGACAGGTCGACTGGCAATTCAGGGCGCCGGTGCGGTGCCGGTTGCGAATCCAGGACTTGGTGCTTCGCTTGCGCTGAGCGCCGCGAGCCTCACGCTTGATGCCGCGTTTCTGCTGCCTTCGGGGCAGCTGCGTGCCAATGCGCTGGATGGTGATCTAATTATTGGACAGGCCGCCTTGATTGATGTCGCTGGCCGGTCTGTGCGCTTTGATGCGATCGATATTGCGACACCTGGCGGAACCGTCGACCTGCGTGCCAACGCCGGGAATGTATCGCTGGCTGACGGCAGTCGAGTCGACGTATCGAGCGGTGGTCTTGGCGCGCGCGCCGGGCGACTGGCGGTCGCGGCGCCTGCTGGTTCGATAAGCGTGTCCGGCAATCTGCGTGGCTTCAGTCAAAATGCTGTCACCGGGGCAAGCGTGCTTTTCGATGCGCTGACTTTGACAGCCATTGATAATTTGAATGCCACACTCAATCAAGGTGGTTTTGCGTTTGCGCGAGAGTTTCGCCAGCGCGGTCCTGGTGACTTGATCGTCGGCGCACTAACGGATGCGTCAATGACTGCAACCCAGTCGACTTTGACCGCTGACGATGGGTCGGTCGTCATAAACGGCACCATAGACGCCTCGGGTGCGGCGCGTGCGATCGTCAATATCAATGCGTCGAATAATGTCATCGTCAACGGTCAAATTGATGCCCGCACGGATGGGTCTCCGCTGAGTGGGAGCGCCGTGGTGCTGAACGCTGCCAGCGGCGCAATCCGCGTCTCTCCAGGAGGTCGAATCGAACAAGCTGCCGATGACGGAGTGCTATGGCTAAGATTGTCCCAATCGAGTCTGCTGGGTGGCGGACTGCAGCTCAACGGCACAGTTACCGGAGCGCGGCAAAGCACGGTAGAGGCGTACCGCGCTTATGACTTGCCCGCGTTGGCCATCACGGGCACAGAGGCGTCCACCATGGGCAACCCATGGTTCGGCGACGCCAACGCATTTGTTGCGGCTGCGGCGCCACTCGAGGACTCTATTGCGGCGCGCTTGCCAGGCAATTTCCGACTCGTGCCCGGGGTGGAGCTCGACGTCGCCGGGCAATTGGACGTCGCAAGCGATTGGGATTTCATGCCCTGGCGATTTGCGGATAAGGTGGGAGTCCTCACTCTTCGCGCTGCAGGTGATCTGAATATTGCTGGGCTCATCAGCGACGGTTTTGACTCCGCCGGCGGATTATCAAACACAGTCACCGATACCTGGTCATTTCGCCTGGTGGCAGGTGCCGATCTTGGGTCGGCGTCACTAGATGCTGTTCAAGGGCCGGGCTCGGCCGATGGAAGCGTCAATATTGCGCCGGGCACGTTGGGGTTTGGACTCCAGCCTTCGACGCAGCGTGGTGTTCGCACCGGCAGTGGCTTTATCGACATCTCAGCGGCGCGCGATTTGACGCTAGGCAATCGAGCCTCGGTTGTGTATACAGCCGGTCTTGCGAGTTCGCAAGGCGTCCCGCTTGCCGGGCTCGGCGGGCGCAGTTATCCACAAGACGGTGGCGATATTCGCATCGATGTCGGCCGAGACATCATCGGCGCGCCAACCAATCAGCTTTATTCGAACTGGTTGTGGCGGGCAGGGCGCACAACTGGTTTCATTGGAATTCCACCTTCTTCCACCGGCTGGCTGCCAGCGTTCGACCGTTTTGAGCAAGGAGTGGCGACTCTGGCGGGTGGCAACTTGGATGTGCATGCCGGCGGCGATATTCGCGATCTTTTCGCCTCGGTGTCCAGTGTTGGCCGCCAAGTGGGCGGCAACACACCTGACCAGAACAGGATTGAAGTGCTGGGCGGCGGGATCCTCGATGTAGCGGCCGATGGCGACATTGCCGGAGGCGGGTATTTCGTCGCACTGGGACGTGGTGAAGTGCTGGCCGGTGCCAGTGTGACCGATAGTGCAACAACCTCGGCTGCGCCGATCTTTGCTTTAGGCGATGCAACGCTAAGCGTGGCGGCACGCCGGAACTTGGCTGTGCAGAGTGTGCTGAATCCAACTCTCATTCCATTGAGTCGCAATCAGCCGGTTGGTACGAGTTCTTTCTTCACGACCTACGGCGACCAGTCAGCGGTTCGCCTGGAAAGTGTTGGCGGCGACATCGATCTGCGAAATGATGTGCAAGCGATCGCGTCAAATGCGAGTTCGCTGACCTTCCCGACGGTCGTTGGTTTTGATCAACGTATCGCATTGCGGGTATACCCGCCATCGCTGCAGGCACATGCGTTCTCCGGTGATATTGGCGTCGACGGCTCGATGACACTTTTGCCAGCGGCCACCGGCACCCTGGAGTTGCTGGCGCAACGCAATCTTCGGGTGGGTGGCATTGACACGGTCGAAATCATCGTTTCGGATTCCGACCGAGCAGCATGGCCCACACCCGCGCAGCCCGCGGGCTCGGCCTTCGAGCTACTGCGCGTCAGCGCATCCGCACTTTCAACGTCGCCGTTTTTTCATGCGACTACGCCGACACATTTGGTGCAACCCGATTCGACCGGCGTCCGGCGCGAATTGTCGCCGATTCGTCTCGTAGCGCAGACGGGTAACTTGCTTTTCGATCCTGACAATTCGCAAGCGCGTTCGCTGCTATTCGCGTCAAAGCGCGCAGAGATCTACGCCGGTGGTGACATCATCGATTTGACTCTATTGGGTATGAACGTCAATGCCGGTGATGTCACGGGCATCAGTGCGGCTGGCGACCTACGTTATACCTCGGGACGCGATCAGTTCGGCCAGCTGTTGACGAACGAGCGTCAGCTGCGCCTCGATGGTCCGGGCAGTATGCTGGTGACGGCGGGTGGCGCGATCGACCTGCAGGCAAGCCGCGGCATCATTACTGCGGGCAACCTGCAAAATCCAGCCCTTGCCGATGACGGCGCCGGAATTGTCGTACTGGCGGGAGTTGCGGATTGGCGCGCGGGTATTGCCGCATTCGTCGACTACTACCTCGACAATACGACGACCTACGACCAGGCATTGCTTGACTTTCTTGCCTCGAGTACGGGCCAGATCTTTGTCAGCAAGTCAGCCGCAGTCACCGTATTTCGTACGCTGCCGGATAGCAGTCAGGCCTTGTTTGCCTACCAGCTGCTGTTTTCCGAATTGCGACGTGTCGGGCGGGCCGCCGCAGCAACTGGTAGCGGCAATTTCGAAGACGCCTTCCGAGCTCTTGAAATGTTGTTTCCCGGGAGCAATCCGGATGTCGGCGGTGGCGAGGAAAATGCTTATGCAGGCGACGTCAATCTGTTTTTCAGCCAGATTTACACGCTCGACGGTGGGGACATTTCGTTGATCGCGCCTGGCGGCGCCGTGAACGTCGGCCTCGCAACGCCTCCGGCAGCCTTTGGACTCGGCAAAACCCCCGAGCAGCTTGGCATCGTAGCGCAACGCAACGGTTCAATCAGCGCTCTGACTTTCGGCAATTTCGAAGTCAACGAATCTCGCGTATTCGCGGCAGACGGCGGCGACGTCCTGGTATGGTCGACACGCGGCGACATCGACGCTGGCCGCGGCGCTAAGACGGCGGTGTCCGCGCCGCCACCGGTAATCACGTTCGACCAGAACGGCAACCCGCGGTTGGTCGTCTCGCCGGCGCTGGCCGGCAGTGGTATCCAGACGCTCGCTTCCACGCCCGGTCGCAGTCCAGGCGACGTCGACCTGTATGCGCCGCGCGGGATTGTTAATGCCGGGGATGCCGGGATCGTCGCAGGGAACCTGACTATTGCCGCAACTGCCGTACTGGGTGCCAACAACATTCAGGTTTCTGGAACATCCGTGGGTGTGCCCGTCGACGTCGGCGGCCTCGGTGCTTCGTTGTCCGCCGTCAGCGGCACGTCGAGCAGCGCTGCCAGTGCGGGGGTCTCGTCGATCGCCGGCGGCGACGCCAAGGGTCGCGGAGACGCGCCGCTTGCGGAAGCCGCACTCGGCTGGCTGGAGGTTTTCATCGAGGGATTCGGTTCCGAAGTGTGCAAGCAGGACGACGACGACTGCCTGGAGCGAAATCGCAAGCGCTAGCGACCCACGGGATCTTGGGTTGGTGACTGAAATAGCGCCGTCACAAAGAGCGACGACAATCGTCAGACGCGCGTTCGGTGCGCGATTGCCATGCTACGACAGGTTTCAGGGGCCATGCCATTATTATGAGAGCACGGAGTTCCATCTGGCTTACAGGTGTCTTGCTGGCTATAGGTGCTATGCAGGCGCCGGTGGCGCGTGCTTGGTGGAACGACGACTGGCAGTTCCGCAAGGAACTAACATTCGACCTTTCGCCCAGCGGCGCCAATATCACCGAGCCATTGAGCAATGTGCCGGTGTTGGTGCGACTGTCACTTGGAAATTTCACCTATTTCAACGATGTCAAACCCGATGGGGCAGATCTGCGTTTTATTGCCGGTGACGACAAAACGCCGCTCAAGTTTCACATCGAGAAGTTCGATCCTGTGGCACAGATGGCTTTCCTCTGGGTCACGGTGCCGCGCCTCAGCGGCGGCCAGAAAACGGACAAGATTTATCTGTACTATGGTAACCCTGATGCCGAGAACGCCGCGGACTCGGGGGGCAGCTACGATCCGGCACAGTCGCTCGTGTACCATTTCGGGCCACCGGCCGGCGAGACTCAGGATGCGACAGCCTACAAGAACGAGCCGACTGAATTTACCGCGCAAGTCAATGTCACGTCACTGATTGGCGAAGGTATAAGCCTTGACGGCACGAATCGGCTGCGCATCGCTGCGACGCCAACGCTAGGGCTCGACCCCGCCAAAGGCCTCACCATGATGATGTGGCTGCGTATTGAAGCTGCGCAGTCGGGCACCATCGCGCAGATGCGCGGCGCTGCGGGTGGCGTCAAGCTTTTCGTCGATGACGATCGCCTGGTCGCGGAGCTCGATACATCGACCAAAACTGTTCGGGCGGCAGCTTCGAGCGCCGTGCCTGTTTCGCAGTGGGTACACGTTGCACTGCGGATCGATCGCAGCTCTCTACAACTGTTTCAAAATGGCGAACAAGTCGCCAATGCAGCGGTCTCACCGTCCGAAATGGATGGCGAATGGATAGTTGGCGCAGATGGCGCAGCCGCTGGAATACGTGTCGATATCGACGAGCTGACCGTGGCCGCAAGCGCGCGCACGCCCGGCTACATCCAGGCAGCCTCGCGCAGCCAAGGAATTGTCGCGCCGCTGCTGGTGAGTGGCGCAGACGCGCAAAAGGACGGTGGCGGCGGAGAGAGCTATTTTGCAACGACCTTGCGCAATGTGACTATCGACGGTTGGGTCGTGATCGTTCTGTGCATTCTGCTGCTGGTCGCGTCGCTGGCGATCATGGTAGGTAAATTCATATTCCTGAATGCAGTCGTGCGTGGCAATAGCAAATTCCTGGACGCTTTTCGAAAATTGGGTGATGACCCTACGCAACTCATCAAAGCGACGGGCAACGGCGATGACGCCAGCGCCTTCGAGGCGGGCGGTGAGTCTGAACTCGTGGCGGCGCTAGCATCGCGGAAGAGTCCTTTCGGTGTATCAACGCTATCGCGCCTCTATCGGCATGGCATAAACGAAACAAACAAGCGCCTCGCGGGACAGGCAGCAGGGGCGGCGCGGGTTGAATCGCTTTCGCCGCAGTCAATCGAGGCGATCCGGGCGACGATGGATGCGTCACTGACACGCATGACTCAGCGTCTGTCACAAAACATGGTCTGGTTGACCATAGCCATTGCGGGTGGGCCATTCCTCGGGCTGCTAGGCACGGTCATCGGTGTGATGATCACATTCGCCGCGATCGCGCAGGCGGGCGACGTCAACGTCAACGCAATCGCGCCGGGTACCGCAGCTGCCCTTGCGGCAACGGTCGCCGGCCTAGGGGTCGCTATACCCTGCTTGTTCGGATACAACTACCTCAATACGCGCATCAAGAACGTCGTCGCGGACATGCGGGTATTTGTCGACGAATTCGTGACCCGCATTGCGGAAACCTATTCCTAGAGGGAATTGTCCATGTCAGCACCTACTGGTGACGTCGACGTCTACGACGAGGTCAACATCACGCCTATGCTGGATGTAGCGTATGTGCTGCTTGTGATCTTCATCATCATGACGACAGCAACGGTACAAGGCATCAAGGTCAATTTGCCTCAAGCCAGTGCGCAGCCATCGCTGGCTGAGAACAAAACCAAGCCAATCACAATCACAGCCGACGGCACGATCTATCTGGAGACATTTCCAGTCACGTTGGGAGAACTTGAAAATCTGCTTCGGCAGTATAAAGCGGCGGATCCGCATTTGCCGGTGATCATAAAAGCGGATGCAACAATCCAGTACCAACGTGTGGTCGATGTGCTCGATTTGCTTGGGCGTCTCGAGATTACGCAACTCGGCCTCGTCACTCAGCGAATAGTCAAATAGTCCGAAGGGTCAAATGAGCGAGAAGTCGCAGAAACTCCGCTTCGTGCCGGCTTTGGGCCTGCTTGCCATACTGGTGGTTGCCGGCGGCCTGCTCATTTGGGCATTGCGCGCCTGGATGAGTAGCGCGCCGCCAAAAACCAAACAGGTCGTTCAGGAAATTCGGCTTATTCGACCACCGCCACCACCGCCCGAGCCGCCGCCGCCACCGCCACCCAAAGACGAGCAATTGCCTGAGCCGGAGCCGGAGTCGACGCCCGACATGGAGCCTCCGCCGGGTGAACAGTTGGGCGTTGACGCCGAGGGCACGGCAGGGGGCGATGGATTCGGATTGGTCGCCCGCCCGGGTGGTCGCGATCTGCTCGGTAACCGCAGTAGCGCGTTCGTGTGGTACGCGGGCCTCATTCGCAACGAAATACTGAATGAACTCAATGAGGAGCAACGTGCGCGGATGGGCTCCTATTCCGTCCAGATCAAAATCTGGGTACGTCAGGATGGCACGGTCGAACGCATTGAACTCACCAAACCGTCGGGCGACCGCGATCGCGATCGCGCGATAGAAGGCGCATTGGCAAAGATCGACCGCATATCGCAAGGCCCACCGGCCGACATGCCGCAGCCTGTGAGCCTGCGAATCGTTTCGCGCGCCTGAAGCTTTTCTTATAAGGAACCCAAATGGCTTCGAGAGGACATCGGGACACTGCCAAACGACGTTGCGCAGCAATTTCTCTAACTCTGCTGCTCGTGGCCCACCATGCTGGCGCAGCGGCTACCGAGGAGCGCAGTCTCACCGAATTGCGCAATACCGTTGTGAATCTGTTGCAGGCCCTTGTTGAGCGTGGCGTCGTAAGCCGCGAGCAAGCTGAAGCCATGGTCCGAGATGCCCAGAACCGCGCCGCAGAGGAGACCGCCGCTCAAGCAAAGGTCGAAGCGGCCGAGGCGGATGCAGTTCGCGTCCCCTACGTACCGGAAATCGTCAAAGACGAGATACGCAAGCAAGTGGCGGCAGAGCTCGCGCCTCAGATTGCTAGCTCTGTTGTCGATACAGCACATCGCGAGGGGTGGGGAGTTCCTGCAGCACTGCCTGATTGGGCACGGCGCGTAACACTCAGCGCAGACGTCCGTGTGCGAGCCCAGGCGGACACCTTTGCGGCGGAGAACGTCAATCCATTTGCGCCACCACCGCCACCGCCGGCTTTGCCCGATCCTGTATACCTTGACCTCGAAGCCATCAACGCCGCCGGTGGTATCGCGCGCGCAGGTACCGACGCGTTTGCGAATACGACAGAGGACCGTCAACGTCTGCGCGCGCGCTTGCGTCTCGGATTGACCGCCGATCTCGGGCAGGGCTGGAATTTGGGATTTCGCCTCGCCACCGGCAGTCCTCTCGATCCGGTCTCGACAAATCAAACACTGGGGAATTATGGTGGCCGCTTCGAGTTCGCGGTTGATCAGGCGTATATCGGTTGGCGGGGTTCGCTTGGCAGCATGCATCATCAGCTCGACTTCGTGGCTGGCCGATTCAACAATCCATGGCTCGCATCAGACCTGATCTGGGACGAAGATCTGGCATTCGAAGGGGCGAATTTGCGCTACCGATACGTATTGGGATCGTCCATGGACGACGACCGGTCACTGTCGATTAGCGCCGGTGCATTCCCAATGGCCGAGAGCGAATTGACTTCGCGGGACAAATGGCTGTTTGCGGGACAGTTGCGTTTTGATTGGCGTATCGACCCGAGCAGTCAGTTTCAGGCAGCGGTTGGCTACTACCACTTTGATCGAATTGCGGGTAAGCGCAATATTTTCGATAGCAATTTGCTTGATTTTACGGCACCGCGATTCCTGCGTTGTTGCAATACGGTTTTCGATATTCGCAATGACAATGACCCGACAACCGAGCTTTTTGCGCTCGCTGCCGACTACCATGTCGCGAACCTGTTGTTGAACTACGAACACAATGTCCTCGGCCGCTACATGTTTGGTGTGGTGGGTGATTACGCCAGGAACATTGGTTACGATGCCGATCAAGTCTCGACCAGAGTCAGCTCGGGATTAGGTGTACCGGTTACCGTTGCCGATCGGTCGAACGGCTATCGAGTGCAATTCACATTTGGCCGATCTGATCTTGCTGAAGCGGGTGCTTGGCGCGTTGGCTTGGGATATCGCTATCTCGAGCGCGACGCGGTTCTGGATGCTTTCACAGACAGTGATTTTCGCTTGGGTGGTACGGATGTCGAGGGTTTTACGGTTTCAGGTAGTTATGCGCTATCGCCCAGGGCCTGGCTCGCACTTCGATATTTGAGCGCCAACGAAATTGATGGACCACCGCTCGGCATCGATGTCTGGCAGCTTGATCTCAACACGAGGTTCTAAAATGAGTTCGGTGTCCCGCAGCGGTATTTCGCTCGGCTGCTGGGCTATCGTGGCGATAGCCGCGATGCCAATCGTAGCGCAGACAAGCCGCGGTGGTGGCGGTGGTTCCCAACAGCAACTGCTGCAGTTGCAGCAGCTCGCGTCCGAGCGCACCCAGTTGCAGACGGATAACCAGCGCCTGAAAATGGAACTCGCGGATTTGCAGGCGAAATTTGATTCAGCGAACCGCGAACGTGAAGGGCTGGCTCAAAAGATGGCTGGAACGCAGGCGAGCGCCTCACGTGCACGCAGCGAAGCGGCCAATCTTACGGGCGAGTTGGAGCAGACGAAGTCGCGCATGGCTGAGTTAATTACAAAATTTCGTGAAACGGCCGCTTCGTTGCGGGACACCGAGCTTGCGCGCGTGCAGTTGGTGCGTGATCTCGACACGCGCGGCGAACAGCTAGAAAGCTGCGTTAAGGACAATCGGGAATTGCTCGCGATCAATGGTGAAGTTGTCGACCGACTCGAACACAATGGATTCTGGTCGGCTCTCGCCAACGCTGAACCGTTCACGCGCCTGAAGCGAACCCAGCTGGAAAACCTCGCTGATGCGTACCGCGACAAAGCAGACGACCATCGTGTCGACCCGGCCACCACCTCGCGTCGGCCAGGGTCACCCTGATCCGCCAGCGCATCACGTCACACGAACAACAGACGTTTGCATGACAGTCGCCTCGCCGTGGGGTGAAACACGGTACTGTGCAATTGAACTTTAATCCACTCGTAATGCGTCCGCGCAAAGATAGTTGCGTGTGCGGGGGGGCCCGCCACTTGTACGAACTGGCTGGAGCACTATCATGAGTGGACGAATTCTCGTTCTTTGCGTCGCTATTGCGCTCTCGATGTCGGCAAGGCAGGCCTTGGCGGCTTGCAGCTTCGGAACGCCCTCGGGCGGCGAGCCAACCCTGCAGGTTTCGCTGAATCTGTTGCTTTCGCCGGCGCCCGACACTGCGGCGGATTGTCTACTTGACGGCCCTGGACCGAACGGCGATGCAGTATGGACCGCCGCGGGCAGCGTATCGACGTCGCTGCTGCTTGAGATCGCAGGCTTCGCCAACTCCAACAATTTCGGCATTTACGACCCGGCCAACCCGAACAATCAGCTCGCAGTGTTCCTGGGCGCCAACTCGCCGGGTGATACCGCTCAGTTAACATTCAGCCCAGTGTCCGGCGGCGTTCAGGTCGGCGTCGTCGTTCGCAACAGCTATGGCCAGATCACTGGTCAATGGCAGTCGGGGTCACCATTCGAAAGTACCGCGTTCGGGTTCTATCTGCGCACGCCGCAGAACAACGTTTTTTATAGCGATTCCCAACTGAATCCACAGCAATCCGATCAGATGTACGCCTATCGCGGCAATGGCGGCTCATTTGTTTCAGGCCCCGTTTACAACGACGGCAATCCCAGCAATGACATTTTCGGGCCGACCGATGCGATTCTGGCCTACGAAGATTTGCTGAATGGTGACAATGATTACCAGGATTTCGTAGTTCTGGTACGCGGCATACAGCCGGTACCATTGCCCGCCGCTGCCTGGTTGCTCGGCAGTGGTGCCACCATGTTGCTCGGTATGACCGCCGCACGTTCTCGCCGACGAATCATATCGGTTCGACTCTAATGCGATGTTCCTGCGCCTGAAAGTGAGTCGGTACAGGATCGGCCCGAGCGCCGACTCCCTGGCGCATAAGAACTCAAACCCCCACCGGAGCGACACTGTGCGCACCGATAGCCCCGCGCAAGCGGGGCTTTCTTTTTTCGCAGCCCTCGACCGAGGCCCTGACCTGACCGCCGAGCTCTCAAGGCTCGAATTGCACGTAGCGCTCGCGCGATCCTGCTAGCCGCCGTTAGCCAATGACCTGACCGTCGTTTTCAGGCGGCGGCTCTCAGTCTGCCTGGACGCACTTCTCCTCGCCGCTGGTGTTTCCTCCTGTCCGTCCTCACCTGCCCTTCGATGCGGTGCGACTTGTCCGCGCCAAGCTTATGTTATGTCATCGAATCGCCAAATGATTGACACACTAGTTCTCTACGTTTGCACTGTCGACTAGGGTAGATGTGAATTCGAAAAGCATGACAACCGCATTTGATAGCAGGAAACGCGCAGTCTCGATTCGCATGAACAGCTCGGACGTCACCAAGGTGAAACGGCTCGCGGAACGCCTCGGTGCCCGCGATTCGGATGTGATCCGCTTCGCGGTCAAGCTCATGCTCTCGCGCCTGGCGCCGCTCTATGACAACACATCGCACGGAACCAACCTCTTGCCCGTGTTCGTGGAATGTGGACCGGAGTTCGTTCGGTTTTTTGACCTGGACGCTGCCAAACTCGAGTCGATCATCAATCGCAACGCGCCCTCGGAGCTGACGGTAGAGCCAGAAGATTTGGCCCTGCTCGCGATGACCGGTTCAACCGAACCATATGCGGCGCTGCGCCTGGGAGAGCTGCGCAGCGATACGTACAGCGCGCAGGCGACGACGGACCGCCGCGATCCCTTGCGCAACTATTTTTACGACAAGTACGTCTTTCGCGCCGTGGCAAGCCACACCGAAGATGACGACGTGGCTGGTTTTGCAGGTGTTACTCCCGCATCAGGCGAAGCATGAACGACAAAAGGAATCGCATATGAAACAGATAATTGCTTTGCTTGTTCTAATGTTCGCAGCAGCGCTGCCGGCTAGGGCCGACCTCGTTGGCCCGCCCGATACTTTCGGTGTCGGGCCTTTGGGCAATTCTGCTACCGATTCAGTTCTGTACGAAGGCACGTCGCTGGTAACAGGAAGTACTCTGTCAATCATCGGGTTCGATGTTCCAGCAGCTGGCACGGTCACTGTCGCGCTAACCGAAATGAGCTGGCCGGATCGCCTGGCAGAGTTGTCATTTGCCGCCACGACTGCGACCACCACCTTGGGTCAACTGGCTCAGGCCGGCACTACAAGCATAGCCGTCAGCGGGCCGATGGCTCTCTTTGCCATAGTCCACAGTGTTGCCCAGGGTGCGCTGAACGCAGGATTGTATTCACTGCGGATCACATTCACGCCAGCGGGAATCACTCCGGTACCCTTGCCGCCTGCTCTGGGGTTGCTGATTCTGGCTGCGAGCATGCTGCTGTTGGCAGCGCGTCAGAAAGACGGCACCCGGTCTATTTCCTTCGTGGCAGCAACGACTTAACCCCGCAAGAGAGCGTCCCCGGCGCAACGGCGGAATGCCCCCCCCTTTCGCCGCTGCGCCGGGTCTGACGCAAAAAAAACGTCACGTGCCGTGGTTAGTATGACAGGCGTCATTCGTTGGTAATTCGCGGAGCCTGGACCATGACCAAGATGAAACGGACGTTGTTGATGGGGCTACTGCTTGGGGCAATGACCTCCCTCGCGGTGGCTGCGGACGTGGCATCGTCCGCCAATGGAGCCGAGGCTGAATATCTACTTCAGCCCGGCGACATTCTTGGAATTTCCGTCTGGAAGGAAGAAGAACTAAAGGCTGATGTGCTGATTCGACCTGACGGCGGCCTCAGCTTTCCGCTTGCAGGCGACGTGCGGGCCGCAGGTGGCACGATTGCGCAATTGCAGGTGCTGTTGAGCCAAAGGCTCAGTAAATTCATTCCCGATCCGGTTGTAACCGTCGCGCTCAAGCAAATTGGCGGTAATCGAATCTATGTACTCGGCAAAGTAGCGCGCCCCGGGGAATTTGCGTTCGCAAAATCGGTCGACGTGATGCAGGCACTGAGTCTTGCCGGCGGTACGACGCCATTCGCTGACTTGAATTCCATTCGCGTTTTGAGGCGATCGAGCTTGGGTCAACAGACGACGTTTGAATTTCACTACGATGAGGTCGAGCGCGGAAGGAACCTGGGTCAGAACCTGTTGCTGCAAAGCGGTGACACTGTGATCGTACCGTGACGTCCTGTAATGCAATGCGGTGGTCCCCATACATTTGTGCGCTTGTACTTTGGGTCGCAGCCTCGTCGGCTACGAGCGCCGAATACACCGCGGACACGACCGTTCGCGCCTCACTCGATTTCGACAGTAATCCCCGTCTGGCCTTCGATGCGACTGATCGAATGGGTGCAACCGTTATTCTCGACAATCAATTGCAGCGTCGAACCGAACTCGGTTCCTGGGTTCTGAATCCTAAGCTGCAATTGCGGCGATTCACTGAAGCCGGTGAAATAGACGAAAACGATTGGTCAATAGACATGCAGGTCAATCAAAAGTGGCAGACGCGCAGCCTCGAGGCCAGCGCCACTATTGATAACGACAGCACGCTGGTTGCTGATTTCGGCTCAACAGGGTTCGTAGACCGCAGTGCAAGGCGACAAGAACGAGGCGTTCGCCTTGGTCTTGTACAGGCGTTTTCAGATCGATTCGCTGCAAGAGTGGACGCGAGCTACAATCGAGTTACGTATCCCGGCGAGACCTCGACAGCACTGGTGGCTTATGAGATCGCGCGCCTTGGCGTCTCGATGCAATGGTTGGCATCCGAGCGAAGCCAGGTGACATCTACCTTTACAGCATCGCGGGTTGATCCGCTCGATTTCGACAGGCGCAGCCACAGTGCGGAAGCGGCAGTTTCGTGGGACACCAAAGTTAGCGAGCGGACACATTTCAGGCTCAGCGTGGGCCGCAACCGCACGTCCGTTGCCGGACGACGTAGCGATGGTGAGTCATTTGGAGTAGTCGTAGAACATGAGACCGAGACAGCGGTGATGAGCCTTCAATTGCAAAAGTCACTTGTGCCAACAGGCCGCGGCTTATTGAACGAAAGCGATGAAGCGGATCTCACCTATTCCAGACAATTTAGTCCTCGCACGACCGCCAGCGTTGGAATACGAGCAATCCGTCTTGCCGACGTGTTTCCGGGCGTGTTGACAGTGAGTCGCGAGTATTTTTCTGGAACAGCCATTGTCGACTTTAGGCTGCGTGAGCAATTGTCACTCCGTGTCGGCCTGAATGAACGCGAGCAACGCTACGAAAACGTGCCAAATGTGGCGCGCGGGCGGCAGATCTCTCTTGGATTTTCCTGGACACCCATGCAGGAAAGGATTTCTCGATGAATACGCTGGCGATCGCAACAAAAGAACAAGGACCGGGATTTCGTGATCTGCTAGCGATCGTGCGCCGTCGACGCAAACCGATACTGCTGACTCTGGTTACAGGACTTGTTGTGACCTTGCTTCTCGTACTTCTCATCCCACCGCGATATCAGTCCACAGCTGTGATTCTGATCGAGCAGCAGGAAATTCCACAGGACCTCGTCCGATCAACAGTCACTTCCTATGCCGACGAGCGCGTGCAGATCATCAGCCAGCGTGTGATGACGACCCAGAATCTGCTTGGCATCGTCAAACGATTCGATTTGTATGTCGATCGGCAACAGCGCGATAGTCGAGAGCGGTTGATTCAACGCATGCGCGATGACATCGACTTTCAGATGATCAGCGCTGACGTTGTGGATCCACGCAGCGGCTTGCCGCGTCAGGCAACCATAGCATTTTCGGTCTCCTATACGAACCGTTCGCCGCAGGTGGCTTCCAAGGTAGCTAATGAACTGACCACGCTATATTTGAACGAGAATCTAGCGACAAGAAATCGCCTTGCGGCTGATACAACGAATTTCCTGGAAGAAGAGGCAAGCCGCCTCGCGACCGAAATCACTGGTCTCGAGTCGCGCCTTGCGGAATTCAAGGAGAAGAATGTTTCCGCGCTTCCGGAAATCACGCAGCTGAATTACCAAGTTCTTGACCGTACCGGCCAGGAGGTTCGGGATGTGCAGACGCGAATTAGTTCGCTCGATCAGCAGCGGGTTTATCTCGAGGCCCAATTGGCGATGCTTGAACCGTCGTCGAGTGTGTATACTGAAGGAGGCGAGCGTGTGCTCAGCGCGACGGATCGCCTGAAAATCCTCCGTTCGGACCTCACGCAGGCGCAGGCGCGTTACGCAAGCGATCACCCAGACGTGGTCCGATTGTCCCGCGAAATTTCCGGTCTTGAGGCGCAACAAGCCTCGACGACCCAATCGGTCAAAGAACAGCGCCGGTCCGCATTGCAAGCGGAACTGACTGCCCTGCGAGAGCGGTACTCCGAGGATCATCCGGATGTCAAGGCGGTGCAGCGGCAACTCGATGAACTTGCCTCGCAGCGCAAAATTGGTGGTTCTGCAACGATCGATGATGCCGATAACCCTGCCTACATTCAGGTTCGTGCGCAACTCAACGCAGTACTTGAAGAAAAGGCTAGCTTGATCAAGAAGCAGGCGACATTGCACGGCGTATTGTCCGACTACGAGAGCAAGCTCGAGAAGGCCCCGCATGTCGAGCGCGAATATCGTGAGATTTTGCGCGACTATGAAAATGCACGTCGGCGGTACGACGAGGTACGCGACAAGCAAATGCAGGCAAGTCTCGCGCAAAACCTCGAATCGGACCGAAAAGGTGAACGTTTCACATTGATCGAACCGCCACTTCCGCCGCAGGAGCCGGTATCGCCCAATCGTCTCGCCATTCTAATACTCGGAACAATTCTGACCCTGGCATTTGCAGCTGTTGGGGCGGCAATACATGAGTCGCTGGACACCAGTGTACGCAGCCGCATCGACCTCGCGGAATATTTGGCGGCGCCAGTGTTGGCAGCGCTGCCTGTAATGCGGTCACCGTCAGAGATCGTACGGGGGCGGCGGCGAATCTGGATGTCGGCGATGGCAGGGAGCGCATCGCTCGTGGCTATTGTCGTGGCGGTGCATTTCCTTTTTCGACCGCTCGACGTTCTCTGGTTCGTCATCGCGCGCCGGTTTGGAATCTGAAGGGAGCGTAGGCATGGAAAAGCTCAAGAGGGCGTTGGACATGGCACGCGCGGGAACCACGCTTCAGGTCATACCAGGAAGTATGGACGGTGGCGCGCCGCGCAACGTCGATTCGACATCTCAAGCACAGACCCAGTCGCCGACAACCCAAAGCTGGTTGGTGACGATGAAACCGGAGCATCTGCGTGAGCAACGGGTGGTGCTGCCGCAGGAAAAATCTCCTGCCGCGCAGACGTATCGCCTGCTGCGAACGCAGGTGCTGCAGCGCGCACGTGCAGAGGACCTGCGACTGATTGGCATCGTCGGTACCATGCCCGGTGAAGGCAAGACGCTGACGGCAGTCAATCTTGCTTTGGCGATGGCTGCGGAACCCAACCAAACCGTGCTTCTCGTGGACCTCGATCTGCGCCGACCATCTGTAGCGACAGTGCTGGGCATTCCGCCTCGCAAGGGCGTTGAAGCCTACCTGCATGGATCTGCAGATCTTGCCGAGCTGTTTTGTCGACTGTACGGTGTGAACCGATTGGCGATTCTGCCCGCGTTCAACCCGATGGCTGCAACTTCAGAAGTTCTGGCGGATCAACGCGCGCGATCACTGTTGCACGAACTCAAATCAAGGTATGACGACCGATTTATCCTGATCGATCTGCCGCCGGCGCTCACTGCGGACGATGCGTTGACCGTCGCTCCGGAGCTTGACGCAGTCATCGTCGTTGCGGCGGAGGGGCGCACGAGGCGCGAGGACCTACGTCGGCTTGACGCCACCTTGGCCAATGTGAAGATCATTGGAACCGTACTCAACCGGGCATCCGAACGTCAACAAATCGTCTACTGAGAAAATTCAACGTGTACCTTGCGTATTATGGCTTTCGCGAGCACCCTTTCCGGCTGAATCCTGATCCGGCTTTCCTTTTTCGCAGCCGTCAACATAGTTCGGCGTACATGGTCCTCGAATATGCCATTCAGTCCGGCCTGGGATTTGCGCTGATCACGGGGGAAGTAGGCAGCGGCAAGACGATACTCGTGAGACAGCTTCTTGATCAATACAACGATACGATCCGTGTTGCATTGGTCAATGCCTCGCGCCAAGTGCGTCGCAATTTGCTTCAATGGGTTTGCGCTGCTTGCGATATCGATACGCAAGATGCCAGTGCGGCGGATTCGCACAGTCGTTTCAACGACTACTTGGTCTCCCAATATGCCGGTGGCAAGCGCGTCGTGCTTGTTGTTGACGAGGCACAAAATCTTGGCGGCCGCGGTCTCGAGGAGTTGCGGATCCTGTCGAATATTAACGCGGACAAACACCTGGTCCTGCAGACTTTTCTGGTCGGCCAGCCGGAATTGCGCACATTGCTTCAGCGCGCGAGGTTGCGACAATTTGCACAACGTATATCAGTCGACTATCACATCAGTGCGTTGAGCGCGGAAGAAACAGTGGACTACGTGCGGCATCGCCTGCAGATCGCCGGTGGATCCGATCATTTCATATCCAGAGATGCGATCCTGGTTGCGTACGAGAGAGTTGGCGGCATTCCACGGCTGATCAACATGCTGTGCGATCTAGCGCTGGTGTATGGAATGGCAGATGGCATCACGAGCATCGGCATCGAGACCATGCAGGAAGCACTGCGTGACAGATCCGCCGGCGGTATGCTGCCGGGCCCCGCTGTCGTCAAGCCTGCCATATCTCAGTTACGCGCGTGACAGCGGAATCTCATACACGACACGCTTCATTGATTCTGCTGGCACTGCTCCCCTGCCTGCAAACGGTGTCGTATGCAAACACGCGGGCGAGCGCCGGTAACGCGCTGGCGGTGGTGTACAACCGCAGCGACCACGAAAGTGTGGCGATAGCCCATTACTACAGGCAGCGACGCAGGATTCCAGCGCGCAACCTGGTCGCGGTCGACTTGCCGACTGGCAAGGATTCGTTGACGGCGCAGGAATTTTCCCGTCTGGATGCGCAGCTCACAAAGAATTTGCCCCTAGCAGTGCAGTTCGTACTGTTCGCCTGGAGCCGCCCGTTTCGGGTTGAGTGCAACTCGCTGACAGCCGCGTTCACGTTGGGTTTCCAGCCGAAATTGTGCGCGAATGGGTGCACGTTTTCACGCGTCAACCCACTTTACGACAGCGATATCGCACGGCCCTACGATCGATTGGGCATGCGGCCGTCAATGTTGCTGGCAGCCAGTGATTTGATCGCCGGTCGCGCCTTGGTCGACCGCGGAGTGCAAGCCGATGCTAGCCAACCTACTGGTACAGCCTATCTTCTCAAAGGACCGGACCGGAATCGTGCGGTGCGCGAGCCGACGTACTCGCCCTCGCGCTCGCTGGCCAGGCCAAATCTGAAAGTTGCCGTAATCGAGGGGGTATCAATAAAGAACCGCCCGGATGTCATGTTCTACTTCAGCGGCGCAATTCGCGTACCGGACATTCCGAGCAATCGATTCCTGCCCGGTGCGATCGCGGACCATTTGACTTCAAGCGGTGGCAATCTGTTCGGAACTGCGCAAATGAGCGCATTACGCTGGCTGGACGGCGGGGCGACGGCAAGTTACGGGACAGTGTCCGAACCCTGTGCGTACCCGCAGAAATTCCCAAGTATTCCGGTTCTCATACGTCACTATCTGGCTGGTGAGCCCCTGATCTTGGCTTATTGGAAGAGCGTCGCGATGCCGGCACAAGGTCTGTTTGTCGGCGAGCCGATGGCCAGACCGTACGCGCGGAACTAGAACCATGGATTCAGTCGTTGTTTGGATTGTCATCGCGGCGGTCGGCAGCGTGCTGCTGTCAACATTTTGGCGAGCCGGCCTGGCCGCACTCCTGATGCTCATCATTTCGCAATTTCTGGGCACGATGCCACAAATGCAGCTTGCTGTCGCCAACGCTTTTGATGTGCATGCGCTGGTACTGGTCATTCTTGGTGGCGCTACGCTGCTGTCGCTAGGGCGACTGCCGCAATTGCGTCACGCACAATTTCTGGGGCCCGTCACGTTGTTGCTTGCGCTTTGGTTACTCGCTGTTTTGCTACCGGTCGCGCGGCGCGACTCGAGTCTCTGGTTTGCGATACAGGGATCGCGAGAATTCATGATGGTCTTTGCGTACATCCCGGCAACGCTCTTTTTCCGCAGTGAGCGCGATTCGACATGGGCATGGCGTTCGTTGATCGCACTGGGAATTGCGTATTGCTGTATCGAACTCGTCGCACAGTTAGGGGGAGCGACCCTGCTGAGGCGCCTGACGTATTCCTATCGGCCAGATTTTTACGGATTGTGGAAAGTTTATTTTCCATTCTGGACGGTAATCCTGGTCGCTGCGGGATTTGGCTTTTACATGTACCTGGCGGGTCGGCGACGCTACCTCTGGCTGTTGTTCGTTGGTCTGGCTGGTGTGCTGTTGACATTTTATCGCTCTTATGCCCTCGCAACGATGGTCGCATTTCCTCTGGTCGCCGTACTGGCGAAGCGCAGTAAAGCCATTCGTAGCGGCGCTACCATGGAAGTCGCCGCATTGATCACAGGTGGCCTACTACTCGTAGGGCTGGCGGCAGGCGGGCTCAAGGTCGTTTCTAACTATAGTGAGCAGTTCGCTGGTTCGGGGGTGACCGAATTGGCAGGTAAGGCAGGAAGTTCACTGCTCGCAAGGGAGGCTTACGCAACGGTGTTACGTCCCCTTGCGCAAGAGCGACCGCTGTTGGGATATGGATTCATCTATCGCAAAGCGGCGGTCATGTCGAAACTGCACTTAAGCGCATTTGCTGGAAGCGTGCTGGGTTTTGTTGACCGGGGCGACATGGATCTTCGAATAAAGTTTGGTTACCTCGGCGGTCTCGTGTTGTTGCTCGCATTTTGCCTGATCGCATGGCGCTGCATTGCAATTGCGCGCGCCACCGCTGAGCCTGAACTTGCCGCAAGCAGTCTGACGATCGCAGCGGTTATCGTAACTGGGTTCATGGTGCTCCCGGTCCATGCACCATTTTCTTACAGCTTTTCGCTTCTGCCCCTGGCCATTGCGCTCGGGATTGTCGATGGTCAGGTGATTCGTCGTCGCCATCTGTCCAGCGCAGAGCGATTCGTATACACGCATCCGTCATCCGGCTCTGGCAGAGTTCGGGATCAACGAATACATTCCGGTATCCGGTGAGGCAATAGACCTATGAAAGTTCCATATAACGAACGGTTCTACCAAACATATCGCACGGAGTCGCTGCGATCCGCGCGGAGAGTCGTGCCGATTGCTCTGAATTTCGTGCAACCCAGAAGTGTGGTCGATATCGGTTGCGGTATTGGTACGTGGCTGAGCGTATTCAGTGAATTTGGTGTCTCCGACCTGGTGGGTATGGACGGCGATTATTTGCCACGCGGGCAGCTTCTGATTCGACCGGAGCAATTTACTCCGGTCAACCTCAGCGATCCGCCGCATGTCGGTCGACGCTTCGATCTTGCGATCAGCCTTGAGGTTGCCGAGCACCTGCCTGCGGCACGGGCGGACAGCTTTCTCAAGTTCCTGGTTTCTCTGGCACCGGTCGTCATGTTTTCGGCCGCAATCCCGCATCAGGGCGGCGACGGTCATTGCAATGAGCAGTGGCCGGAGTATTGGGCCGAGCGATTCGCCGCTCAAGACTATGTTGCCTACGATTGTTTCAGACCCTTGCTCTGGATGGATGATGATATCGCGTACTACTACGCTCAAAACCTGTTCCTGTTCGTCGATCGCGACCATGTCGGCAAGCTGCCCGGCTTAGCGGACCATCGCCCGGCGAACGGACCACTGTCGCGAGTGCATCCGCGTCGTTGGCTGGAGGCAAATGATCCGCGCCGTCAGCGTCTGCCGTATGTATTGCGGGCACTGCCGCATTCCATCGGTCGAGCGACTGGCACGCGACTACGTCGCTGGTTGATTCCCGAAGTACGCAGCTAGCATTGGTCGGCTGGGTCCAAAGCCACGTTGATACGGCAAAATCACGCCAACGCGCGGATCATTTGATTGATACCGCGCGCGGCAAGTTTTGGATTCATTACGGCCGCGGCGCGTCGAATATCGCAGCGATCGAAACTGCTCGCGCTATCGACGAAAAAGCTCAGTAGTTCTGCAAAAACAGGCCTGTCCAGCGGGTCAAATACGCGGCCCAAGCCGTCGTGCGTGAGCATCTCGCCGCATGCACCAGCATAACGGCTGCCTAGCACGGGCAAGCCGCATAACATGGCTTCATTGACAACAAGCGCCCACACGTCCAGCAGGGACGGGAGCACGAACACGTCGGCCGCCACATAGGCCTGTACGAGGCGATCGGCACTCATGTGTCCGAGAAATCGTACGTTTCTGAGGCCGAGCCGTAGCGACTGATGTAATAGCGCGCCTGCTTCGGGGCCATCACCGACGATCAGCAATGTGGCTTGCCGCTGTCGGCTTGCATCCAGATCCGCCCAGGCGTCCAGTAACAGATGTATACCTTTGAGCTTGAGCAACCGACCAACGACCAGGAAGACGGTACCGCGCACCGCAAGCGCAATACGTAGCGAGCCACGGTCCAGAGTTTTGCTGGCACTGAGCCAATAGTCATTGTCACAGGTCTGATAGCTACGGAAAATGCGGTTCTGATTCAGGCCGATATCGCGCGCATATTGCACAGCCTCCTGACTCCAGGCCAGGACGGCATCGCAGCGACGCGCTAGCCACCGCCGGATAGCATGCTGGATTTCGGATCGTCCGCGGGCGCTGTTTGGGGTTTCTTCCGACCAAATGACAAACTTTGCACGTTTCAGGCGCGCGGCGAGAAGCGCGACAACGGAGCGCAGACCCCAGTCGCCCGCGACAATAACATCGGCACGAACCGCAAGCAGTTGCAAAAAAAGCGCGACTGGTATTGGCACGGGATCCGATTGCTCGGCGGGGGATCTGCGGCGACTGTGCTTGAACCAAGGGTTCAGGCTAATACTGTGCTGAACATCAAAAGTTCGTACTGCGGCAGCGCTGCTATACCGAAGCGGCCTAGACACGAGAAATCTCACACGCAACGAGGAGTCCTCGCAAAGTAGTGCAAACACCGGTACACGGTAATCCGGAAGCACATTCGTAACGAAGGTAACATGCGTCAAGAGATGGGGCTCCGCAGCTGAGGCGCAACCAGCCGATGCATAAGCGCGCGCAAATCAATGATACCGCTATACTGAGCCACAACTATCTGCGCAAGTGCGTATGCACCGTAAATTGCAGCCCCGGCCTCTGTGGAGATAGACACCCAATGTTTGAGGCCAATTACGGCCATAGTGGGCAGCAACACCAACAACAATTTGTTGACGGTCATCAGTGTGACAGTTGGCACCAAAATACGCAGAGCAATCAAATTCAGAATACTGAATGCGAACGCGCCGCACAGCGCAGCCCAAACTACGCCCCGTGCGCCGACTTCGCTTCGAGAAGCGAACAGAATCAGCGCGGTGACCAATAGCGCGAAACACTGATTGACCGCCGTGAACCAAGGCTTACCTGAGGCCTCAATCGTTTTGTATACAAGCTCGGTCGAATAATAAATAGCGAGTGCTGCGAACAGCAGTGGCACAAGGTGTCCCGCAGAACCGGCATTACTACCGAGCCACCAGGTGATAAGTGGCTGCGCAAAGTAGAACAAGAAACCGCAAGCCAGCGATAGACCAAGCGCCATCGCGCCAATTAGTGGATTGACAAGCTTCTCGATCTCATGTGACCGATCCGCCAGCAGAGCGATAGCGGCAAACGCGCCGGCTATGGGGCTAGCGAAGAACGAGACGAGCTGCAATGCAAGTCGGTAGGAGACTTCGAAATCGGCGACAACAGACATCCCTGCGCCCTGTGCGAGAAATGTCTTGTACAAGGGTTCCCGTAACATGACGCAAACGGTTGCGGCGTATGCAAACCCGGAATAGCTGACTAACGATCGATAGGGAACGCGCTCTACGACCGCGGTGTCAGCTCCGTCCGAACTCAGGTAGCGACGCGAACGCGCATACAAGGCGATCACGACCAGCAGATTGCCTATAACGCTGACGATGCCCATCGTGTAGAGTGTAGGTGCAAATGCCAGACCGACAACGGTCAACAAAGTGTTCGCCAGTAACCAGCCAAGCATCGTGAGGTTCGAGTACGAGGCATTTTCATGTGCTTCGATACAGGCCTGTAGCGGCATGCTGAGAAGACGCAACGCGAACGCGACCAATGCCGCCGCTATTACGAATTCCCCGTCAGCACGCAACGCAACGGGTACGGCGAAAAGTCCGAGCAATGAATTCCGAAACCACCAAATCGTGCCGAGCAGTACCGCGAGTGACATGGCGTACATTCTAGTTCCGGCGATCACCAGCGACCGGGTGCTTCCAGCGCGTTCCGTGGTGCGCGCGATATGAAACACCAGACTGTTCTTGAAACCCAGATCAGAAAGATTGATCAGAGAGCCTATGACCGTCGCGAATGACCAGACCCCAAATTGCTCTTTGCCGAGCCGGTCCAGGACGAATGGAGTCAACAACAAGTACACTGGTACTGCGAGCGCAAGTCGGAGTATGCTCGTCGACGTGGCGAGCATCAGCCGGCGGCTGATCGTTTCCATGTCACTCCCGGACACGTCCTGATCTTCCCGAAATTCAGCCGGACACAGCGCGCCGTGTCATGCGTTTGAGCTCGATGTCAGCCGAATCGTTGAGGATCGCGTTTATAGCCTGAAAATAGTTGTCCGAGAATTTTTGAGGGCTGAAGGACAGACCGGCATGATCCTTGCCGGAATCGCCGATCGTAGCGCGCAGCACTGGATGCAGTGCCAGGTCAACTATGGCACCCGCAAGTTGCATCGCATTTCCGGGCTCAAAGAGTACGCCTGTTTCACGATCACGAATCAACTCGGCGTGAGCACCTGCGTTGGCAAGCAGTACGGGAACGCCGGCAAGCATCGCCTCGACGTTTGCAATCCCGAATCCTTCGCTTACTGCCGGATTTACGTAAAGATCGATGGCGTTGAAGAATTCTCCGAGATCGGTTCGGTAACCCGCGAAGTTGACATGGTCGGCTACACCGCATTCAACTGAATAGCGCTCTAGATGGTTGCGTAATGGTCCGTCGCCAACGATAAGCAACTTCGCATCGATTTGGCGCCGGACCTCGGCGAGTGCAAGAATTGCGGTACGCTGATCGCGCGCCGCAATCAGCCCACCTACGTGCCCGACAACCAGCGGACGATTGTTAGCGGTGCGATTGGGCTCATTGACTCTTCTCGTGCCTTGGGATCTCGCTACGACCGGGCAGTGAACCACGTGTATGCGGTTCTCGTCGACTCCAACACCCGAGACGACAGTTCGAGCTGTGTAGTTCGAGTTTGCAATGACGCCGTCGGCATGGCGCAATGCACGCTTCTTAATTTGTTCTCCCGCCCAGGCTCGCGCAGTACCTGCCGGCCTGTGGGCGTCGTAGGGCCCATGCTCATGATGTACCCATGGCAGACCCTTTATTCGCGCTACTAGGGCCCCGCAGCCGAGAGCCAGATTGAAGTGCGTAGCTATTACGTCGAATGTCCGCGCTCTCGTCAAGCGCAAGGCGGTCGCCGTCAGATGTAACGGGTCCCCCCTTGTACAGGTAGTTTCCACGCCCGCTGTCGCAAATTCGCGCGCAATTTCGTCGGTCGCGGTACACAGGATATGGTTGCGCAGGAGCGTTCGGTCACTCGCTTGTGCGAGGTAGAGGAGTTTACGCGGCGTTCCCCCAACAAGCGTGAGCCCTCCCGTAATGTGCAGAATACTCGTCATGGTGTTAGTCCACTTCGCTCCAGCCGCCAAGCCGCGGGGGCAGACGTAGCGAACGCGCCGTTTCGCAAAGAATTCGCCTGTTCGGTCGTGAGCATATTGCTCAGGTAGAACGCGACCGACCGATTGCCGGGTAAACCCTGCGCCAGATAGGCCAAGGCATTGACGACAGGACCGCTGCGCGAGGTTGCGGTCCCTTCAATACGATCGTAGTTGGCAAACAGCGGAATGATGCGCGGCGACGGAAACTCCTTCATGAGACTGCGCAGCCGCTCCTCGTCGACCAGCGCCGAATAGTTCATGTCAAACACGGTATCGACCAGACCAGCATCGAGCCAGGCGATTTCGTTTCGCCCGTCGGCGGCATACACTTCACCTCGGCGATGTATATGGCCATCGACGCTAATAACGGCAGACGGGCGTAATGCGTCTCGTCGCGCGGCAACATGGCGAATCAAATCGCCGACCGCAGAGTCTTGCCATTGCCGAAGCGCCGCAGCGGCCGTTGCATCGCTGCCCCGTGTGGCGATATCGATCAGCAATTCGCGGCCATTAACTTTGGCATATTCCTGCTGGCATTTCGCGGTCGTACAAAAGCCCATGGTGCGCACGTAGTCGAGATTGAGCCCATCAACGGAATAGCTGCTCAGGAGTTCTTCAACCAAACCAACGATCAATTCGCGAAAACCCGGATCCTGCAGATTGAAGGCACCGGGCGGCGTGCCTTTCGGGCTGTATTCGTCAAGGAAGTCACGGTCACGTCTGGCAACTGTAATCCAGGGATGAACCTCAATGCCTCGCTGGTGCGCCAAAGTGATCAGGTATGCAAGCACATCGACGTCCGGGTCAGTCGGCCGCAGAAGGGCGCGCGGTGCTCGTGTCGAGGGGTAGCTCGTGCCAGCGCCATGCCAGACGCAGGGAATAAGAACGTTGAATCCTGCGCGGGCAGCGCGGTCCACCAAAGAATCGGCGGCCGCTGTTGAATATGACCAGTCGAGGCCTTCTTCGAAAAGTACGCGATTACCCATCGGACGGGACACAGGTGCACCAGTGCCTTTGTCCAGAAGCCAACGATGACGATACTCTTTTGATTGCGGGACGCCTCCCAGTGTGCGCGCCAGGTCAGCAAGGACGTCTGTTTCATCGAGCGTCGCGGCAAGCCACTTGACAGCCGAGATTTTCATGCGCGATTCCCTCGGCCGACGATCAGTCGACCCCCGATCGCTGGCGAGAAATACGTCGCCATCCAACCCATAGTCGCCGACCAGACGCAGTGGAGCGTCGGCAATCTGTTCACCATTGACGAAGATGAGGCAACGGCCCTTGTCGCCGCCTTGCCAGCTGAAGACCAGTTGATACCAATGAGCTGGTTGGAGCTCCGCGGGACCGGAGCAGAATGCATGCTCTTGGTTGGAAATGATTAAGTAAAGCTGCCCTAGGCCAGTAGGCTCCCACCAACCCATTGACGCTGCAAAATAATTGCCAGGAGGGTGCGACCAGCGCGCCGTCAGAAACGGAGCCGCGCTGCGTCGTGGCATCGGCCAATCCGGTCGGATCCATAGAATTACCGTACCGCTGCCAGCGGTGGGCGTTGAGTCAGGCTGCAGCCTGATGGTGGGCCGAAGTTGGGGTTGCACCATCGGTCGGCCCGCTGTAAGCGGAGCTTGGACTTTGGAAGGCGCTTTTGCTGCCCAATCAATATAAACGGCAGGTGAGACGTGAGCTGCCGCGCAACATGTGGCAGCAAAGCTCAACCAGACGAAGAACGCCGACGGGGCAACCCGACAAATTCGCATGGTCTGTCATTTCCAGGCAATGCCCGCCGCGCAACAAAACTGCAATGTTGCGCAACGAATGTATGGCAATAATGTACGAACCTCATGACGATCAGGTGACGTAAGGAGCGCCGTGGCAATCAATGTGCTCGTGGTCAGCCTGTTGCGGCAATACGGCCCAACCGGCGTGCAGTCGCATATGCAGCAGGTGCGTACCTACTTGCGCGGGCAGGGCGTGCCATGCGAGATAGTGACGCCTTTCTCGGCACCCAAGCTGCTTTTCTACCCGTTCATGGTACTGCGGATACTACTGGCGCCGATCTCGCCAGCAGCGGCTGTTTGGTGGTACCGATTCTGGCATGGGCGCGCGCTGCGCTTTGCGATACGACGCAAGTTGCCCATTGGTGCCCCATTGATTATTTGCGCGCAATGCCCTGTCTCTGCCGAAATTGCGCGTCGCGCGCGACGATCATTGGAGCAAAAGATCGTGCTCACCGTCCATTTCAATATCTCCCAGGCAGATGAATGGCGGGACAAAGGCATGATACGCGATGGCGATTGGCTATATCGACGCATTCGGCTGTTCGAAGCACGCGTACTGCCGTCGGTTGATGCCATCGTATATGTGTCGAAATTCATGTACGAGACCATTCGGAGCACAATCCCGGCCGTACAGGCAGTACCCCATGCTCTGGTCCCGAACTTCGTCGCCTCTGGCATGGCGGGTCGAGCCCCGGTCAGCAAATTTGACCTCGTCTCAATCGGTACACTGGAGCCGCGCAAGAATCAGGCATATCTGATTGAAATTGTTGCACAGTTACGAAGAAACGGCCGCAACATTTCGCTGGCTATCATAGGCGACGGCCCGGAAATGGCGCGTTTGCAGCAGCTTGCTGTCTCACTGAATGTTTCCGATAGCGTGAGACTCCTCGGATTTAGGAAGGATGCTGTGCAGCACCTGCGTGTCAGTCGGGCCTATATTCACTCGGCAACGCTGGAAAATCTGCCACTGTCAATTATTGAGGCGATGGCGGTCGGACTGCCAATTTTTGCGCCGCAGGTAGGTGGAATTCCTGAGATGTTAAACGATGGTATTAATGGCCGTTTTATTCCGCTCGAAGATGCCAGCATGGCCGCCGATATTGTGCTCGGTACGTTGGACGATCCAGACCGCTACGCTCGCATGGCTGCAGCGTCACGACGGATTTACGCGGATCGGTATTCGGGCGATATTGTCGCCGCAAATCTGCATGCTTTCCTACATCGCATCGCACAGCCGGTCATCATGGCGCATCGAGGTGCGGCCGCCATAGGTAAAGCCAGTACGGGTTTTCGTTGACATTGCAATATGCATGTCAACTTGTCCCGGCATCCTAACCCGAACTTGGACGCGAATTGCGGCGCGATAATGGTTTTCCGAAGGGGTATCACGTGGCTCTTGAGTCAAATGCAAACCAGGGAACTCGGAGCGCGTTGCGCAATGACGATCACAGCCGACCAGCCAATGACGAGTCGAATTTCTGGAGCGTCCTTCTCGAGCTGGAACGTAGGCAGCGCGCGGCGCGCGTACGCCATGATGGTGCCCACCGTCGACTGGATGTCAATCGTGACGTCGCTCTGGATCAGCAGCGGCAACTCTGGCGGGATTACTGTGAAGCCGCAGCTGAGCTGGCGGAATCCACGATCCAGATCGAACTGCACCGAAGTTCGCGGGTACCTGATATCGGGTAACAGCAAGTCCGGAGGTTAGCCGTGGTCGTCGCAACTCGCAGAATTCCAGCCAGGTTACTTGACGAGATTGGAAGTCTAGTTGCGAACATGCGCAAATTGGCAGCTTCCCGCGACGCGTCGCTGGGACGCTTTCTGGTCAGCCGCCATTGCGCAGTACCGACCGCGCAATTCGAATACTGGTACGAATTTGTGATGCTGGATCAGGAATATTACGTTCTCGTTCTCCAGCTCGCCGACATTCTGCGCGAGCGAAATCCAGAATTCCCGCAGTTGCTACCTGCAGGCGAGGCGGTGCTCGGTCAATAGGTCCTGGTATATTCGAGTAAGGCTCCGGAGCGCGGCCGGTGGAGAGAAGCTGTCCTCGTAGGCCTTACGATTATTTTGCGCGATCGCCGACAGGTATTGCGATGTGCCGACCATACGCCGAACTGCATCCGCAAGGCTCTCCGGCGAGCCCGGTTCGAAAGTCTGGCCATTGGTTGGTTCCTTGACGATCGATGCCATCGCCCCATGGCGTGCAGCGATCACGGGCACGCCGCTGGCGTAGGCTTCGGGAATGACGAGAGGCAGTCCCTCGTAACATTCGGATGGGACAACCAATGCACGGGCTTGCCGCATTGCTTCGGTCACCCGATTGGGCGGCTGGGTTCCGCGAAACTGTACATGGGGCCCTAGTTGGGTTGCGAGCTCCTCGAGTTCTTGGCGCAAAGGACCATCCCCGATGATTACCAACTGCTGCCCCGGAAGCAGTCGCCATGCCGCCAATAGAGTGCGCAAGCCTTTTTCAGCTGACAATCGCCCGACGAAAAGGAAATGTTCCTGACTCGAAGTTTGAGGTCGTCCTGGATCGGGGACCCAATTTGGTCGCACGGCAAACTTCTCTGGCGGTAACCCAGCCGCCAGAAACCTGGTCAGCGCAAATTCAGTGAGCACGATAAATTTTTGAACCCGGTCCGAATGTAGCCCGAGCAAGCGGTGAGCTGATACTGACAGTGCAACCGCGGCGCTCGCGTAGCGCGAATGTCGGTAGCAAGCGTGGCGAATACCGCTGAGCATCGAGCGCCCGACGCAGGATTCACAAATGCGACCCGCCCTCAACAGCAACCCGTTCGCGCATAACAATCGGAAATTATGCAGTGTCTGAACAACCGGTATTGCTCGATCGCTACAAGCCGCGAGTATGCTGGGCGATAGCTGCGGAAACAGATTATGACAATGCATGACATCCGGACGAAAGCGATCTATCGCATCGCGCACTTCTTTGTAACTCTCGGTTGACCAGAATGCCGCTAGCGCCGCACCAAGTCGATCTCTAGCGCTGTCGGATATGGCATCGTTGCGCCTGACGACGCTGTGCACGACGTGACCCCCATCCTGCAGAAGCTGCCGCTCCTGTTCGAATACACGGTCCTCACCGCTGGGACTGCTGCTGCGGTAGTAATTATGAGCAACCAGAATTCGCATCGGCCGTGTGCCAATAGAAATGCTCAATGCTATCCGCGAGATATTTCAGGTGCGTTGCGATGCATTTCATTTGTCGTTCAATTGTCATACGACGTTCGTTCATGGAATAGCAAGACTGCCGTCACATTATTTGCCTAACTTTGGGTTCATGAGCACAGTGGTGCGAATAGACGCGCCGTTACCGGCGGCTTGCCCAGGAAGCGAGGTACTCGGCATTAGAATCAGCCGAGCGACGTCGAGGGACCTGGTGTCGGCAAGTCTGGAAGCGATTGCGGATAGGAAGCAATTCGTATTCGCTTGCGCAAATCCTCATTCGTTGGCGGCCGCGCGGCACGACTCGGGCTTTCTCGCGGCACTCAGAAGTGCCAATGCTGTTGTCGTGGACGGTGTTGGCTTGGCGATTATCGGTCGCCTACTCGGACGAAGCTTTGGTCCGCGGGTCACCGGTAGCGACTACTTCGAAGCCGTTATGGGCAGTCTTAATCGGTGCGGCGGTGGCACGGTATTTTTCTTCGGTTCAACAGACACGGTATTGGCACGCATTCGAAGTCGCGTGGCCCAGGACTATCCCTGCGTACAAATTGTCGGAACCTGTTCGCCGCCCTATGGCCGATGGTCTGACGATCTGGATCGGCACTTTGTCGAGCAAGTCCGTGCAGCCAGCCCGGACGTCCTGTGGGTGGGTATGACCGCACCCAAGCAGGAAAAATGGGTGGCGCGCAATGCGGCCAAATTGGGCGTGCCGGTGATCGCATCGATTGGCGCGGTGTTCGACTACTATGCGCAGACCATTGTCCGCGCACCTAAGTGGATTTGCGAAATGGGCTTCGAGTGGTTGTTCCGCCTAGTCAAGGAGCCACGGCGGCTTTGGCGGCGAAGCATCGTGTCCGGTCCACTTTTCCTCAGCATCATGGTCCGCGAAACTTTGCTCGGGTCATCTTCCGACACTGCGTCTGACACACAGTTGTAAGACAGACTGCGTAACTTTGGTCGAGTGAACACGACGACCAGCCGAATGGTGTCGATCGGTCGATCAGGCCAGACGCCGCTCACGCCCGTTTGGGCAACGATCATTGCACTAGCAGCTTGCGCCTGGTGGCAAAGATCCGCTTTGGCAGAGCTCGCCGCGACTTGGCTCAATCGACCCGAGTACAGCCACGGCATGTTGCTTCCGCTCTTGGCCGGCCTGTTGCTATTTCGTGAACGTCCGTTACTCGATTCGGTGCCGGTCGGTTCGTGGAGCGGTTTTGCCATTCTCGGACTCGGCGTCCTGTTGGGATTGCTGGGAAATTTTTCCACGCTTTTCAGTATCTCCCAGTATGGCGTTGCACTGATCGTGTGTGGTTTGTTGTTGATCTGGGTTGGTAATGCAGCGGCACGGCGTGTTTGGATCGCGTTCGCACTGTTGCTACTTGCCGTCCCATTGCCGAACTTCTTGCTGAATTCGCTCTCAGGCGGCATGCAGTTATGGTCATCCTCGCTTGGTGCGCAGCTTATGCGCTCAGTGGGTATGAGCGTGTACGTCGAGGGTAACGTCATCGATCTCGGCAGCCATAAGCTGCAGGTCGCTGAGGCATGCGACGGTCTTCGCTATGTGTTTCCGCTGCTGACGATCGGTTTCCTGATGGCCTATTTCTTTCATGCGAGCTTTTGGAAGCGAGCCACGGTATTTCTAGCGAGCGTTCCGCTTGCTATTGCTATGAACGGGCTGCGCGTCGCGACTATCGGTATGCTGGTCGAACGCTGGGGTCTCAAAATGGCGGAAGGTCTGTTCCACGAGGCGCAGGGCTGGGCAATGTTCATGCTCAGCGCAGCTTTGCTGTGGGGGCTCGTTGTCCTGTTGAGCGGGATAGGACCGGATCGAGCGCCCTGGCGCGAGATTTTCGGTTTGCATGTTCGCGGCCGTGTCACCGCGGAATCGAATGGCGCAACAAGTGAGCAGGCATCGAGGGTGTTGGTGGGCGGATTGCCTCTAGCACTTGGCACTGCCGCTGGACTGTTGGTGCTGGTCGCGGGAACGACGATCCTTCTACCGGAGCGCCGGGACGAGCTGCCGCAACGAGCCCATCTGTCGGAATGGCCACTAATTGCCGGACCGTGGAGCGGACAACGTGAGCCCATCGCGGAACAATATATGGAGGTCTTGCAGCTGGACGACTACGTAATGGCGAACTACACAGATGGCACGCAAGGTCCCATCAACTTCTATGTCGCCTATTACGACTCACAGCGTTCGGGCCATTCGGCACACTCACCGCGATCCTGTATTCCAGGTGGTGGCTGGCGCATTGTTTCCCTCGACGAGGTGAGCTTGACCGCCGGTAGCAGCAGTGCGTCGCGTAGAGTCAATCGCGTGGTGATCGAGCTGGGATTGCAACGACAAGTAGTTTACTACTGGTTCGAACAGCGCGGCAGGCACTTGACTAACGAATATCTCGTTAAGTGGTACATTTTCTGGGACGCGCTTACTCGCAAGAGAACCGATGGCGCTCTGGTACGTCTTACCGCGCCGGTTCGCGCTAATCAGTCAATCGCCGACGTCGACGCTCTGCTCGGAAGTTTCGCCGCGCGCGTAATACCTGAACTCTCGTCCTATATTCCGGGCTAACAATTGCAGATCGCGGCGGCTTTGATTCTTGCATTCGGGTTAACGCTTGCGAGCGTCCCGTTACTGACGCTGCTTGCATTGCGAGCAGGACTCGTCGATCTTCCCGGGCCGCGCAAGGCACATCATGTCCCTGTGCCACGAATAGGTGGCATCGCGATCGTATTCTCCGTCATCGTAACGACTCTGCTTTTGACGGAAGAAAGCCATTTTCTCCTCGCCTATTTGGCAGGTAGTTCGATCCTGTTGATTTTCGGACTTTGGGACGATCTGCGCGGGGCAAACTACCTGGTCAAACTGGTAGGGCAACTACTCGCGGCGACCGTCGTCATGACCGGTGGCGGCCTGTTGATTGGGTCGGTAACACATATTGAGCGAATGACGTTACCCGGATTGATCGCATACCCATTGACAATGATTTTCATCGTCGGCGCTACCAATGCCATGAACATGAGTGACGGTCTAGACGGGCTGGCCGGCGGCTTGGGCCTTGTGATCGTGTCTGCCATCGGCTTGCTGGGGTTTTTCGCCGATACGCCGTTTGTCGTATTGGCATCTTGCGCCCTGCTGGGTGCATTGGCTGGTTTCCTCCGATTCAATACTCATCCCGCAAAAATTTTCATGGGAGATTGTGGAAGCCAGTTTCTCGGCTTTTCCGTCGCGGTATTCTCCATTGTCGCCACGCAATCGCCATCACCATTTAGCGCGGCATTGCCGTTGCTGATTCTGGGTTGGCCAATAATCGACACGATCTGGGTCATCAGCCTGCGCCTGGCGCGCGGGCAATCACCATTTGCGGCAGATCGCGAGCATCTGCACCATCGCCTGATTCGCGCCGGACTTACGCAAACGCAGGCGGTCGCGGCGATCTATGCCTGCCAGGCAGCGATGTTCTTGTTGGTGTATCTATTGCGCTTCGAATCGGACCTGGCAATTGTGGGGACTTTCGCAATCCTTGCGATCGCTTGTACTGCCACCTTGGAGCAACGCCTGCGGGTGGCGAGACCGACGAGAGCCGCGAATCCATCCGAGCCCGGCCCACCCGGAAACGACGCAATTTATTCGGGAAAGAGATACCTGCTTCGTGGTGCGCTGATCGTGTTGGTCGCCGGGTACATTTTGACGACGACCACGGCACCACGCTCGCTCCCGACAGACTTCCGTGTGCTTGCACTGATTGTCCTAGTCTGCGCCCTACTTACGCCGGCCCTGTCGAAGTGGTCGCCTGTCTTGCCGTCGATGCGAATCTCGGCGTACCTGCTAACGGCACTCACAATCTACATTGACCAGCTCGGCTTCGGCCGATACTCGCCGACTTCGCCTCAAATGCTCATATGTTTTTCGTTAATGTCGATCGCAACCGTAACGGCGATTCGGTTGCATTTGTCGACAAGCTTCGAGCTCAATGCGCTGGACTTCCTTGTTATTTTCCTTGCGCTGGTTGTCCCAAGCCTGCCTGGATTTGTTGCCTTGCCAAACACAATAACGACCGGACTAGCGAAGGCAATCGTCTGCTTTTATGCAATCGAGCTGTTACGCCACCAAGTGCCGGTCGTTTTGTGGAGCAGCGGCATTGCAATTGCCGCGATTACGGTATTGGCGCGGGCGTTTTAGCCTGCGTTACATACAGCTGTCATACATTCGTAAAGTCACCTGCCTAGAGTCAGGATGACAAACAGATTTCGTCAGGAAGACTCAATGAACGCTTTATTCGCTATCCCGCACAACATGCGGTTTGCACTCCTGGTTGCTGTGCTGGTCGCTTCACTTACCGCGTGTGGCGGAGCAGACGCGCGCAAAGCGAGCCATTTCGCGCGCGGTCAGGAGTACTACCGGAGTCAGAATTACGACAAAGCGAACGTAGAATTTCGCAACGCACTGCAGATTGACCCAAACGATGCCGAAGCGCGATTTTGGGCGGGTCGTACCGCTGAGGCTCTCGGGAATCTACAGGATGCCGCAGGCATGTATCAGGCGGCGATCGATATCGATCCGAATCACACCGCGGCCATAGCGAATCTAGCACGCATGTTCGTATTCGCCGGAGCTCCGCAGCGCGCAATGGAGTACATCACACCAGCGATCGAGCGATTTACGAAAGACGCCGACTTGCTCACAGTACGAGGCGCCGCGCGACTACAAATGGGAAATACCGACGCTGCTCTCGACGATGCGCAATCGGCACTTGCGCAGGCACCGGACGACGAAAATGCTATAGCTCTACTTGCGTCGATATATCGCCAAAGCAACAAGCTTGATGAGGCCGTCAAACTGGTCTCGCGCGCAGTGGAGCGCAATCCGAAGACCATTGATTTGCGACAAATCCTCGCAAGCTTGTACTTTGACTCCGACAAAATCGACGAATCAAGTGAACAGGTCAGGCGGCTGATAGCATTGCAGCCGCGAGTTCTGCAGCATCGCTATCAACTAGCATTGCTAGAATCACACGCGAACCGCAAGGACGATGCTCAGAGAGTTCTCGAGGAGGCGGTTACGCAGTTCGCGGATTTACCCGATCCAAAAATCACTCTTATCAACTTCATCGCGGACAACTTTGGTCGGGACCGAGCACTTGAGCGTCTTGACCAATTTGTCGCCGCGGAACCAGGAAATTTCGAGCTGCGACTCGGGAAAGGGGCGTTCTTGCAACGTCTCGGGATGGCTGACGCCGCAGTTGAGGCCTATCGCGCGGTGGTTGCTGATGCAAGAACTGGCAAAGCAGCGAATGCCGCTCGCAATCGATTGGCAGCGCTCGAGATTCAACGCGATCACCTCACGGTCGCGAAAAAGCTGATCGCAGAGGTGCTTGAAGAGAACCCTCGCGATAATGACGCGCTCTTGATGCGCGGCAATCTCGCATTGGATGCAAACGACACAGCGACCGCCGTGGCGGACCTTCGAGCGGTATTGCGCGACCAACCCGGCGCAGTCGGCGTGTTGCGTTCGCTCGCTCGAGCGCACGTTCGAAGTGGTGAGATCAAATTGGCCGAAGACAATCTGCGTGCGGCGTTGGACGCTCAGCCCGACAACCCGGATGTTGCCATCGAACTTGCTCAATTGCTTGGTAGCACGGCACGTCTTCCGCAGGCGATAACGATCTTGGAGCGTGTCGGTGAACGGTTTCCGAACAATATTGCTGTCCAACATGCTTTGACGCTGGGGTATGTCAATAGCAAGAACTATGTTGCTGCGCGATCGTCGTCAGAGAAGCTCAAGACAATGGCCCCACAGGAGGCATCGGGATGGTATTTCGCCGGCTTGATTGCGCAAGCGCAGGGCCGTTACGACGAGAGCGTCGATGAATTCTCCGAGGCACTGGCACGCAACCCGCAGGCCGCGGATGCATTGGCGGCACTGGCTCGCAGCGAGATCGCGCTTGGAGAGACCAAGCGTGCCATTGAGCGGGTGCGTAAGATCGTCGACGCCACGCCGGGCGACGTTGTATCGCGCAACCTGCTAGGAGAATTGTTTCTGGCGGCGAAAGACCTGCCGCAAGCACGCACCGAAATCGAAAAAACGATTGCGACCAAATCGAACTGGTGGCTGCCGTATCGCAACCTGGCCTTGGTGGAACTGTCCGCTGGCCGATTGACTGATGCGGTGCGTGCGTATGAGGCTGGCCTCAAGGCCGTGCCGGACCAAGAAATGTTGCTTGGAGAGCTGTCGGCATTGCATGAGCGCTCCGGTCATGCAGACCTAGCGATCGGTCTGTACGAGGAAGCATTCAAGCGTAGGCCACAGTCGAATGTAATTGCCAATAACTTGGCCATGCTGCTTGTGAACTACCGAGGATCGAATCGCGACAGTCTGACACGAGCCAATGAAATCGCCGCGCGATTTGCGGATGCCAGTGAACCTCGGTACCTCGATACCTACGCTTGGATCTTGCTGAAAATGGGTGATGCCGTTGCCGCTCTGCCACTCCTGGAGCGCGCCGCAGAGAATGCACCCGATTCCTCAGTTGTGCGGTATCACCTAGCAGTTGCGCAGCTGCAGTCCGGGCAGGGAAATCATGCTCGCGAGAATCTGGAAAAGGTGCTCAAAGGTACGCCGCGTTTTGCGGGTGTCGCGGATGCACGTCGATTGCTAGACGAACTAAAGGGACGAGGAAGCTGACGTTTAAGTCGGCCAGATACGCGCCGATTCGCGCGTCAAGGATCTTGAAATGAATGGAATTTGTCGATTTCGCTACGCTTTACTGGCACTGGCGATTCTTGTTGTGGGTCTGAGCCCGCCGTCGTTCGCGCAATCAAGCTTGTTCGACGAAGTTCGAACGTTGGGCAATGCGGTCGAACCGGTGGAACAGCCGGTGACAATCGCAACGGCGGGCGCGTACAGGCTGACCGTCACCGATATTGGGCAGCCCGCGCCGCTGACCTCTTTGGCGGTTGCAGTCACACAGAACGAAAGTAAGCTGGCAACCCTCACAAGCGCAGGCAATACGACTTTTGACGCGGCTACTGCAGGCCAGTTTGTTGTGCGAGTGGTGGGTCAGCTGGCAGCGCAGATGGACAGCGGCAGCGTTGGCCTGTTGCTGGAACCGGTCGCTGGCGGCAACCCGGTGTTGCAGCAAGTCGTCGCGTTGCGCGCCAAGACTCCTGGAACTGTTTCCACGCGTAGTGTCATCGACGCCGCATT
This sequence comes from Steroidobacteraceae bacterium, assembly GCA_041395505.1. Taxonomy (NCBI): domain Bacteria; kingdom Pseudomonadati; phylum Pseudomonadota; class Gammaproteobacteria; order Steroidobacterales; family Steroidobacteraceae; species Steroidobacteraceae bacterium. The sequence continues at coordinate 509,128 of JAWLAG010000002.1, read as the reverse complement.
TGATATTGCGACAGCGGGCACGTTTGAGGTGACACTGGGTGACTTCGCGTTTCCTTCACCGCTTGCGTCCATGTCCTTGGCGATTACGCGTGAGGGAAGCTCCTCAATCGCCTTGCAAATGTCGGGCGCTGGCACGGCCAGCTTTGCCGCGCAATCCGGTCGCTACCGAATTTTTGTGATCGCGGACGCAGCCGCGGCTGTCGTAGCAGGTGCCTACTCGGTCCGTGTTCGCGATCCGTCGACCGACGCGGCGCTGTTCGCGAAGATCGAGCCGGTTGGTCTTGCCCGATACGTCGGCGAGATTGACCTGGCTGGTGGCACACATCGTGCAATCGCAACTGATTTCACTTTTCCGTCGCCACTTGCTGGGGTTGGGCTGTTGGTCGTTCGCGATGGCGTGGCAGTCGCGACCGCAACCAGCGCACAGCCGCAGACATTCCAGGCGACAGCCGGCGTGCATACACTGCTTGCCTACGCCGCGGCAGCCAACTCCCAGAGCGTCGGCGCCTATGGCCTGGCGCTCACTGACGGAGCGGGCTCAGAGGAGTTTTCGGTTGTAGACGTCGCACCAGCGGTATCCGCTGCGGACGCTCGCGCGTTTACATTTGCTGCCAGCGTTGCCAGTGCAGGCCGCTACGACTTGCAGATCGTTGATTTTGCCTTTCCGCAGTCGCTCAGTGCGATCAACTGGGCAGTCGCTCAGAATGGACAGGTGTTGGCAAGCGGCTCGAATGCAACCACCATCGCTGTCGATCTGGAGGCCGGGCCGGCCTTCATTTTGGTACTAGCGGACCGACCATCCGCTACAGCCTCAGGATTGTTCGGCGTTCAACTTACGCATTCATCGGGCGCGCCGGTCGTTTTCGAAAATACCAAGGCTGTCGGTGCGCTGTCGCAAACACGCGTACTTTCGATAGCCACTGCGGGCCGTTACGACGTGGCTGTCACTGACCTTGGCTTTCCCGTCGGATTTTCCGAGCTGGCTGCAGTCGTCACTCGCGGTTCCAACCGGGACGGCTCCATATTTGGCGGCGGTCAGTTCAGTTTCGATGCGACGCCAGGCAACTATTTGCTGACCTTTATTGCGAAGGTTGATCCCGCGGGCGGGTTTGGAAGCTACCGGCTGCATGTTCAAGCGGCGCCACCGCCGCCAACTATCAACCTGACAGCGAGTGCAGCGTCGGTCACCCGAGGCGGAACGGTAACGCTCAACTGGTCCGTTACGGACGCGGACAATTGTTCGGCAAGTGGCGGCTGGAGCGGATCACGACAGGCGACCGGCGGAAGCGAGATGAGTAGCCCGGTGAATGCCACAACGACATTTACGTTGTCCTGCCAAGGTCGCGGTGGTAGTGCGACCGCAAGCACTACGGTTAATCCGACCGATCCGCGCACGAGTAGTGGCGGTGGTGGCAGCATTAACCCGCAATTGCTCTGGTTGCTGGCCGGGCTGTTGGCAACCAAGCACATGGTCAATCCCAGACGACGTAGAATTCCTCGTAAATAGCGCTCCGCCAAAGTAGCCGGGCGACTGTTCGCTGAAAGGGTGACCAAACGAAAAGCCGCCGCAGCAGGACGTGGTCGGTGACGCAAATTGTTGCGACATTATGGCCCTTTGAGATTGCCTTCGGCCTGCTTGCACCATTAGCATGACGGCCGACTTTTTCCCAGCTGCATCGGGTTGTGTTCGGTCAGCGACTTGACTTTGGCCGGTACGGACTGAACACCGCCTTACCTTTGAATGGCGCCGGATCGACGCAACCGGCACAGTGGTTGCCGGGACGCGCTGCATTTTGTATGAATTCATTTAATGTCGGCGCGACGGAAGAATATCCAAAAGACTTACCTCACGGAATGGCGCCATGCGCGCAAGAAGGCGCTCAACAGCGCTGCATCGCGCTCGTCGGTCCACCAATTTCGAATAGCCACGCGTCGCTTGAGCGCTGCACTGATGTTTCTTCATGGCTTGTCTCCAAATGAGGCCCGTGCTCGCCTGGGGCGCAAAGTGCGGCGCGCTTTTCGCGCATCCGGCCAGCTACGTGATCTGCAGGTCTGTCTGCAGCTGGGCAGGTCATTTGCGAACGACGACGCGGCATCGCAGGAAATGCAGCGCTGGATGCGGCGCCGGCTTGTCGGGCATCGTGAAAGATTTCGCAAGCGTCTAGTACGAGCGAAACCAGGTCCACTTATACGCAGACTGAAGAGGCTAGGTGACGAAACAGCGGTCGTAGACATGGCATCCACTTGTGGGCGCATCGATGAACTCGAGGATAAGCTTCGGCGGCGGATCAAGGCGTTACCACCTGATCCTGACGTCGCACTTTTGCATCGCATACGAGTCGCATGCAAACCGCTGCGATACATGGCGGAAATCGCTGCGCACGAATCGACCAGTATGCAGATGAGGGTGCGATCGCGGCGAGCGCTGGAAAGACTCAAGAATGTGCAATCCTCGCTCGGTGATCTCGCGGATGCCAGGATGTGGCAAGAGATGATCGAGTGCTTCAAGCGTGACACAGGAACTCCTGCAAGGGCCCTTTCTAGCCTTCGCCGGGTCGCAGTTCGCTGGCAGCGCAAGCAAGTTCTGGCATTCGCGACCCTTGACGAACGACGTTGACGACAACGATGATTCACCAAGTTCGTCGCGCTCATACCTTGACGGTGTGCGGTGATCAAGCTCTTTGTTCTAAGACATGCGCGTGCCGTCAAGCGACGAACGGATCGCGATGATGCGGGCCGCGAGCTCACCGAAGGCGGCCGCCACCGCATGGTGCGCATTGCCAAGGCAATGAACGCAATGGGGCTCGAATTCGACGCGATATTTACAAGTCCGCTCACTCGCGCGTGTCAGACAGCGGAAAATTGCTGCGCGGATAATTGACAATGCACCGCGACCCATCATGCGATCGGAATTGGCTCCGGGCGGGCTGGTGGCGCAATTGTTGCGACATATTTCGCTTGATTTTGATCAATCCAGAGTCGCCGTGCTGATGGTCGGCCACGAGCCCGACCTTGGTATGCTCGCGTCACGGTTGCTGTACGGACGATCGGGTGTCGCGATCAGCTTGCGCAAAGGTGGGTTTTGTCGGCTCGACGTGGCGCCGGGTTGTCTGCGCAATGGCGCGTGTGCCGTGCTCAGGTGGCTGGTTACACCACGAATTCTTCTGCGGGGCCGAATCTGAAATGGAATCCAGGGTCGGCCTTGGATAAGATCGAATGATCTATCCTAGTCGGGGCGGAACATGAAAAAGAAACCGGATATCGCTGCGCTCGCAAAGGCGGTCGCGGTTGCCAGGCGCCGCAACAGCAGCGCAAAAAAGGTGGCGAAGGAAGCGAAAGCTGCCTTGAAGGCAGCCAAGAAGGCACTTAGGAAAGCCAAGCGAGGGGCAAAGGTCGGGAAACCAGCCGCCAAGCGCGCCAAACCTGATGCCAAGAACCCGCGCAAGCCACCGACCGCAAGGTCGGGCAAGCCCAAGATCAGGAAGCCTGCGATTAGGGCGAATCCCACCGGCCGCAAGGCGGTCACAAAGCACAAGGCGCATCGCCGCAAGACCGCGGCTCGTGTCGGCGCCGCGAAACAGCGCGGGCGGCGCCGTGCCGTCGTGGCGCAACCCAAAACGGGGATGCCCACTGTGGTCCAAACGCAACTAGCGGCAGCTGACCCAGTTGCGAGCGAAGTTGAGCGCGACGTCTGGGAAGCGCCGTTCGATGATTTGCCGGAAGATAGCGACGACGCCGATGTTTCAAACTAAACAGGGCGACTCTTAGCGTCAGAGACGGATAATCCTCGCATTCCGTATGTTTGATCTTTATGCCACGGTGGTTAATAATTCGATAATTGACGAAATATCGTACTAAAATGAATTCGGGCATTGCTGTGGTCGCACTCGGCGCGTTGGCACATGAAAGCCGTCTGGCCGTGTTTCGTCTGCTTGTCGAAGCAGGTCCCGAGGGCATGACGGCGGGGGACATAGCGCACGCGCTCGCAATTGTGCCGTCATCGCTTACTTTCCATACCAAGGCGCTGCAACAGGCTGGCCTCGCAAATCGGCGAAGAGTCAGCCGCCAGATTTTCTACGCTGCGGACTTTTCCGCGATGAAAGAATTGATCGAGTATCTGACGAGAAATTGCTGCGGCGGTGCGTTCGACTGCGAACCTGCGACGGCGCGGTTGCGCGCTTAGCCGTCATGGTGGACTCCGGCATGAACGTATTGTTCCTGTGCACTGGCAACTCCGCACGCAGTATCCTGGCGGAAGCGATTCTCAATCAGAAGGCGCCGAGGCGATTTCGCGCATACAGCGCCGGCAGTCACCCCGCCGGTAGTGTCAGTGCTGGCGCGCTCAAATTGCTTGGCGAACGCGGCATACCAACTACAGGTCTGCGGAGCAAGTCCTGGGATGAATTTGCTCGGCCCGATGCCCCGCGGTTCGACTTCGTGATTACCGTTTGCGATAACGCGGCGGGCGAGCTGTGTCCAATTTGGCCAGGCAGGCCCGTGACCGCTCATTGGGGTGTCCCAGATCCCGCGGCGATTTCCGACCCGATTGCACGGTCGCGTGCTTTTGACGAAGCATTTCAGCTCCTGAGCAAACGTATCGATTTGTTGATCTCTCTGCCAATGACCACGCGTGACAACAGCACAATGGCAAAAGCGCTGCGCGAAATCGGTATGGCGGGACCGTGATATCGATGTCACGTCGCCTTGCTGCGGAGTGCCTGGGCGCCTTACTGCTTGCCGCAACTGTTGTAGGTTCTGGCATCATGGCCGAGCGCCTCGCGCAGGGCAATGCCGCAATGGCTTTGATGGCGAACACTGGCGCTACCGTAGCGGTACTGGCAACACTGATTGCCCTGTTGGGCCCTGTCAGCGGCGCGCACTTCAATCCGGCCGTGTCACTCATCGAGGCTGTTCGGGGTCAACTCACAGTCCCCGCGGCGCTCGCCTATGGAGCTGTTCAGTTGGCGGGTTGTTGCTCCGGAACTGTTCTGGCACACGCGATGTTCGAAATGCCTCTCGTGCAGTCTTCAATGCATGTTCGTTCAGGGTCTGGGGTGTGGTTGTCGGAAGTGGTGGCGACATGCGGGCTAGTCCTTGTCGTCCTTGGTCACCGCCGCAGCGAAGACACACCTTGGATCGTCGCGTCGTGGATCGGCGCGGCCTACTGGTTTACGGCATCGACATCGTTTGCGAACCCAGCCATCTCGGTTGCGCGGACGTTGACCGATACCTTTGCCGGCATACGGCCGGCCGATGCGCCAGGTTTTGTCGTCGCCGAACTTGTTGGAGCAGTCGCGGCATTCCTGTTGTGGCGTTACCTCTGGCCAGCGACGCGCGACGACGCGGGCACCAGCATGTAACGCAATCGGCGCCGCATTCATCGTCACGTGGCAATCCAATGACAAACTTGTGACGATTTCATTAAATAGCGGCTCGGTTCGTAGCTGCACCATGACGTTATCTGCGAGTTCCATCGAACTTTAGATTGTAAGTGCCTCAGTCATAAAGGCGAAATCTGCTTTTGACATCCTCTGTGTCGGACATGCAAATCAAGAACAGGTATGTGCAGAGGTCTCGACGGTGCAAAAGGGACAACGCTGGCCCCTGAAATTTCGGGCTGTATTCATTTCCGACGTCCACTTAGGGTCGCGGGCATGCCGCGCCGATCTTTTGTTGGAATTCCTCTACAGTGTTGACGCTGAGACTGTGTACTTGGTCGGTGACATTGTCGACTTCTGGGCCATGCGAACTGGTGCGTATTGGCCGCAGGAGCACAACAATGTCCTGCGACGTATCCTGGGCATCGCAAAGAGGGGTACCCGCGTAGTGTATATCCCCGGCAATCATGATGAGGTCGCGCGCGAGCATGTGGGTAGCTGGTTCGGCAACATTCTGGTCGAGCGCGAAACAATCCATGTAACCGCCCGCGGGGAACGGCTACTCGTTGTTCATGGAGATGAATTCGACGCCGCGGTTCGTTGTAGCCCAATGCTCGAATGGATTGGCAACCTCATGTACACGGCGACCATAGGGCTCAATTGTGTCTTCAATGGTCTGCGCCGTCTGCTTGGCTTCCCGTATTGGTCGCTCGCCGGTTATCTCAAACATCGTGTCGCAAATGCCATGCAGCATATTGAGCGGTTCGAGCATGCGGCCGCGCACGCGGCCCGGCGCCGCAGCCTTGATGGAATTGTCTGCGGCCATATTCATCGCGCGGAAATGCGCAATATCGACGGCATTCGTTACTGCAACGACGGCGACTGGGTGGAAACATGCAGCGCGCTTGTCGAAGACGGCAATGGTCGGCTATCGGTTCTGCATTGGCCGCAACTGCGCGATGATCTACGAATACAAGATATAGCGGTCGAGCGAGCCGCATGAGAATCCTGATCGTTACCGACGCCTGGCATCCGCAGACCAACGGCGTTGTGACGACATTGACTGCAACGGCCACGATACTGAGAGCAGAAGGGCATGATGTTGAAGTATTGGGGACCGAAGGTTTCAGAACCTTTGGCTGTCCGAGTTATCCAGAGATCCGACTTGCGGTTATGCCGGATAAGGAAGTTCGCCGCCGCCTTGCGCATTTTCGCCCTGAGGCAGTTCACATAGCGACGGAGGGACCGCTTGGTCTGTGCGCACGCGCATGGTGCCTGGAGAACAATTTTCCGTTCACGACGTCATACCACACGCAATATCCCGAATACGTGAGCCGCAGGTATCCGATTCCACTGTCTGTGGGCTACGCCTATATGCGATGGTTTCACCGTCCTGCCGAGCGCACTTTGGTCGCGACAAATACAGTTCGGCAACAACTGCAGGATCGCGGTCTGCGCAACCTTCGCTTGTGGACTCGCGGCGTCGATACTGATCGATTTCAACCATGTCCGACGCGACCGCCAATGGGCAAATCGCCAGTGCTCCTCTATGCCGGCCGTGTGGCCGTCGAGAAGAACCTGGAAGCGTTCCTTGAAGCGTCGGTCGAGGGAACCAAGATGATCGTAGGCGACGGACCCGCTCTTTCGGACCTGAGGCGGCGTTATTCGAATGCTATCTTTACCGGTTACAAGTTCGGTGACGAACTGGTCAAACGAATGGCGGCCGCCGATGTATTTGTGTTTCCAAGTCGAACCGATACCTTTGGTCTAGTTATGCTCGAAGCGATGGCATGCGGAGTGCCGGTTGCGGCCTATCCCGGCGGCGCGCCCGAGGACGTTGTAGCGCACCGTTACAGTGGTGTTCTGGACGAGAACCTCGAAACCGCAATTCGTGGCGCGCTAAAAATTGATCGCGAACATTGCCGAAAGCATGCGCTGCAGTTCAGTTGGATGCGGGCGGCAAAACAATTTCTGGCGGCACTCGCCCCGAAACGCGCGTCGGCCGCTGTTGCACTCACGCGGTGTCTCACGCTCGACTCCGCTTCGCAGGGATGACACGGAACCGCTAGCTTTTAGCAAATGTAAACAGTGGCTGACCGACGCGAATGCACTCACCGGTTCGCAATGTCGCTGACAAGGCGGCGTCTTCGGGAGCGAACACAATGATGGTCGAGCCATGCTCGAACCAACCCATCTCTTCACCCTTGTTGAGCCGGACATCGCAGCCGATTCGTTTCGGTCCCCGATATTGCAGGTGCAAGCGGTAGTCAATGAAATGCAGGCGTATGCTCGCCACCAGTATCGCAGCCACCGGTACCAGTGTAACCGCGCCGGCATTCTTATCGAGCTCGCAGCGAATCACGGCACGTTCGTTTCTGCAATACAATCGCTCGATTCGCTGCAGTGCGACGGGATTTACATTCCACGTGTCGCCCCACAAATAAATAACCTCACGTACGCGGCAGCCATAAGGCGCGTGGATTCGGTGATACATTCCGGCCGTAAGACGGAGCGTCACGTAGTTTCGGCCCTCGTGGTCTTGCGCAAGCAGCGAATCCTGCAGCAGGTCGGCCAGCGAATATCTGAGACCCTTGGTCTGCAAAGCCAATCCACTGCTCACCCGGCCCATGGCGCCGATGATGCCATCGCATGGGCTGACTATCGTATTGGAGTCGGGATTGATCGGGCGGGCTCCACTGCGCAGCGCGCGAGTAAAAACAGCGTGCAAGCTTCGAAACTCGCCACCCGCAGAGTCACTGAGATCGAGATCGCAAAACCGTCGCCAAAGCCAAATGCCAGCCCGCGTGAATCGTCGCGACTCAATTCGACTGATGTGGCGAAAAAGTCGAGTGAGCTGGCGGCGCGGGATGCGATTGGTCAGGAGAAAATTGATCTCACTCCGCAAACTCGTCGGCGTTGGACGATTTTGGTCCGCTTTCATTGTTTTGTCATGAATTCGCAATAGTTTCCGCAAGGCGGCCCAAACATGTACCTGGCTATCATCGCAATTGTGTCAGTGCTCCTGGGGTGCCTGGTCATCATACGGGCGTTCATGCGGCGAATTGCCCTGTCCAGAGCCAAGCACCCCTCATTGGCAGGACACGCTCGCATCGCGCGGCGCTTTGCGCGACTTGTTCCATTTTATGACTATGACGCAGACAGTTTCTTCGCCGTCGACGGCGCTCCAGCCCCGATCGTGACCAGGCGTAGGGAAGGATTCGCGCAACTCGCGGACAGGTTCCGCGCCCACGACCAGCTGTCGCGGCCGCTTGCGGAGCGCGCACGCACTATCCTCTCCGACATGCAGTTTACTTCGCGCTACCAAGTACCGTTTCAATTCAGCGCGCTCGTCCGGCAGCAACTGCAAGTGCCGATCTTCTTTGTTTCCAGCAACGGAATGGAATTGACGGATATCGACGGCAAGTGCAGCTTTGACCTGAGCGGTTCCTATGGCGTCAATGTTCTTGGTTATGATTTCTACAAAGCGTGTATCGAAAAGGGCAACAGCGCTGTGAAAGATCTTGGGCCAGTACTGGGCGCCTATCATCCGCTGGTTGTCGACGTCGTACGCCGATTGAAACAAATATCTCATCTAGATGAAGTGTCCTTCCACATGTCGGGAACGGAAGCAGTCATGCAGGCAGTTCGTCTGGCACGGTACCACACCGGACGCTCCAAGCTGGTTCGCTTCTGCGGCGCGTACCACGGTTGGTGGGGAGATGTGCAGTCCGGTGTCGGAAATCCGACCGTTGCCACCGATACCTATACTCTGCGTGATATTGACGAGCGCAGCCTGAGCGTCGTGCGTGCGCGCGACGACATCGCTTGTGTGCTCATCAATCCATTGCAGGCATTGCATCCTAACTCCAATGCACCAGCCGACAGCGCGTTGGTTGCCTCCCGTCACACACGGCGGATCTCTCGAGATGACTATGCACGATGGCTGGGTCAACTTCGGGAAATCTGTACGGAGCGGAGGATTCCTTTGATTTTCGACGAGGTCTTTGTCGGGTTCCGGCTCGCAGTTGGCGGCGCCCAGGAATATTTCGGTGTTCGCGCTGATCTCGTGACTTACGGCAAGACGTTGGGTGGTGGACTTCCGGTTGGTGTCCTCTGCGGCCAAATGGACCTCATGCGCCGCTTTCGTTCGGACCGCCCGGCAGATATTTGCTTTGCTCGCGGAACTTTCAATACGCATCCTTATGTGATCGGCGCAATGCATGCATTTCTAAGCACGCTGGACGACCCGGAAATACAGACCGAATACATATCTCTCGACTCGCGGTGGAGCGCACGTGCAGCGGCACTCAATGAGCAACTGTCGGCGGCCAGCGTGCCTGTCGCGGTGACCAATCTTTCATCCATCTTTACGACAAATTACCTTAGTTCGTCGCGATATAACTGGATGCTGCAGTTCTATCTGCGGGCGCAGGGATTGCATCTCAGTTGGGTGGGAACTGGACGCTTCATATTCCCCATCGGCGCCAGCGATGCGGATTTTGAAAACGTTTCGGAACGTTTTGTAACAGCGGCAAGACTAGCGGCCGCCGACGGTTGGTTCTATGTACCCGCCGGGCAAAACGACCGCACGATCAGTCTTCAGCTTCTGCGGGAAATGATTCAAGCGCGTTTTCGCACGTCCCACATGGGGTCGATCCACTCGCCGCGCAACAGATACAGCGGCGCTTTGTAGTACAGCATGACGTCGTGGATTGGGTCAGTGAGGATCTTCGTCAGCCAGACGAGCCCCGTGCGTATGTCCCTGACAACGAAGAGTTGCATTGTTCGAAAGAGAAGGCCTGCAATACCTATGCCCAACCAGACTTTTCCGACGTTCTGGATGTACCCCGTCGGATCCCGATGAGCGCTCATCATGCCGAAAAACGTTGGGTCGAACCAAAGCACGACGGGCGACAATGCCCACACAGCGAGCAATATCATTTTGCGCTTCAGGTTATACCCGACCTTGATGTCTTCTTTGTGCTCATGGCTGGCCTGATTGACTTCATCGTAGCCCTTGGGCTCGAAAAAGAAGTGCCCCGCCTGGCGGCTGACCATGGCTAGCAACCATCCGATCAGGGCTGCTGCGGCTGGATCGACCAATACAATGGCATATGCGGTAAGAAAGCTTATAGCGCTCACCAGATGCAGTGACTGATTGACGCGGCTATGGTGATAGTAGCGGTGGTCATCCCAGCGCTGTATACGCAGGGCATCGAAGAATTCGCGCACGCCGGGACCTCATCCAATTTTCCGGTACGCGAAGGTTTTATCGCGTTTTCATGTCATTTCCGTGACCACTTATCCCTAGGTATCGCGATGTCCGATACAATTCGCAATCAGAAGCCAAATCAAATTTCGGGAGACCCGCATGAGCGTCTACGTCGATGGATTTCTGGTACCGGTTCCTCGCAAGAAGATCGCCGACTACCGGCGTATCGCAAGGCTCGCCGGCAAAGTCTGGCGCGACCACGGCGCGCTCGAGTACCGCGAGTGCATGGCCGACGACGTGCCGAAGGGCAAGTACACCTCGTTCACTCGCGCGGTCAAGTTGAAGCCGAGCGAGGTGGTCTGGTTTTCCTACATTGTCTACAAGTCACGCCGGCATCGCGACCAGGTCAACGCCAAAGTCATGAAGGACCGGCGCCTTGCAAAGATGATGAACCCCAAGGCGATGCCCTTCGACGGCAAGCGCCTGATCTTCGGTGGTTTCAAGTCGGTGATCGATCTATAGCCCGGCGGTCGCCGGGGAGCGCACTCCTTTAATAAGGAGTGCCGTCCTTGTGTTTGTAGTAGGGCTTGCCGCTGTAGCGTCCGACATCGAAAACCATGTCGATGTCCGAGTACTCGCCATGATCGCGCTCATCCCGTGAACCGACGATCAGCAGCTCGGCATCGCTGTCGCTCCGGTTTTGCAGATGATGCCCGTCGCCGGTGCCGGCCTTGAAGCCCACCGCGTCGCCGGCGCGCAGCGGCTCTTCCCCCGCGTCCGTGACAAGGATGACGTCGCCGGACAGCACGTAGACGAATTCATCCTCGTGCGAGTGCCAATGACGCTGGCTCGACCAGGTGCCAGGCGGCAGAACCAGACGGTGCACGCCAAACTGGGTGAGCCCGGCCGCGGTTCCGAGCGCCCACCAGATGCGTCCGCGGCAGGGCACGTCGTGGGGCGGCGGGTAGCGCGTGCCACGATTGGGGGTGATTTTCTCCTGATCGATTTTCGCCATGACTCACTCCAGGGATTTGGCCAGGTATCAACTGATTTTCGCGGCCGGCAAGGTCACCTTGATGGCCAGGCCGCCGTCGGTACGGCAGCGCGCCACGATGGTGCCACCATGGGCGGTGAAAACGCGCCGCGCAATGGCCAGCCCGAGGCCCGTGCCGCTGCGATCCGTAGCAGCCGGTGGGCCGCGAAAATAGGGTTCGAAAATGGACTCGAGCATCCCCGATGGCACGCCGGGTCCGCGATCGAGCACTTCGATATGAATGTCGTCATCCAGCCGCGATGCGCGAATCTCAACGTCCGCGCCGCGCGGTGAGTACTTGATGGCGTTGCGTATGATGTTCTCGAGGCCACTGCGCAGCAGCTCCGGGTCCCCGACGACGGCAAGATCGTCATCGATGGCCGTGCGCAGCCGGCAGCCGTGGCTCGATGCCTCGACCTCCTCCTCCTGGACGATTTCGGCGAGCAGCACGTTCACACGCAACAGGCGCCGCTGAACCTGTGCCGCGGAGTCGAGTCGCGAGTAACGCAGCAGGTCACCGATGACCTGATTCATGCGTGCCACGTCACGTTCGATCGATTCACGGTCGGTCGGGCGCAGTGCTTGACGCTGATCGATGAGCGCCACGGCGGCTTGCATGCGGGCGAGCGGCGATCGCAGTTCATGCGATAGCTCGCGCATCAATTCTTCCCGGCCACGCAACAACGCCTCTATCTGGTTCGCCATCGAATTGAAATCCGCTGCCAGCGCGCCGACTTCATCGCGTCGCGCGACGATCGCGGCCGGCGCCCGCGCCTGCACGTGTCCGGATGCCAGGCTACGCACTGCAATCTGCAACTCGCCGATCGGCCGGTTGATGGCGCGGGCAATCAGCCACGCCACGCTCGCAATGACCAGTAGCGCGGCAAAGACAATGCCCGCGATCGTCGCCGGGCTTCCCCACCAGCCCGCGTTGCGCGGCATGACAAGGAATGCGTATCGATCGCCATTCGAGCCGAGGAGCTGCGGCGCGAGGCGGATTGGCTGGTAACTGTCCGCCGGCGCGGTAGGTTCGCCGACGACATATTTGCGAATGAAATCGCCATAGCCCTTGGGCAATGACCGTCCCAATATGTCCTGCGATGACTCATCCAGGATGTATACGGACACGTCCTGGGGTATGCGTGCATCGCGCGCAAGCCATTGCACGAGCGCGCCACGACCGCCGCGGGCCAGCGCCTGTGCGGCCTCGCGCCCGAGTGTGCTGTGTCGCGTGGCGCTGTAGTCCTGGAACTCGTGCGATGCGACCAGCGCGACGCTGGCGATACCAAGCGGCACGAAGGCTGCGATGGCGGCGCCAATATAGAGCGCAATACGCCAATAGAGCCGCGAGCCGAGGCGATCGAGGATCAACCGCGCACTCCATCGTCGAGGACATAGCCGTGACCGCGCAGGCTGCGGATCGTCGGCGTAGCCTTGCCGCTGATGGTGAGCTTGCGTCGCAGATTGCTGATCAGCGTATCGATGCTGCGATCGTAGGCGCCGAGCGGGCGATTGAGCGCAAGCTCGGTCAGTCTTGCGCGCGACAATACCTCACCCGGGCGCAACATCAGCTGCTCGAGCACGCGCAGCTCGCTCGCGGTCAGCGCGACAGGCGTGCCGTCGACGACCACGTCGCGACGTTTGCGATCGAGTGCGATCGCACCGACGCTGAGGTTTGCCTGTGGATCAACGGCGCGCGCCGATACGCGAGTTCGCTTCAGTACAGCGCGAATACGCGCCGCGAGTTCCAACGGGTTGAAGGGCTTCGGCAGGTAATCGTCGGCGCCACGGGTGAGTCCGGCGATACGATCGGATTCATCACCGCGGGCTGTCAGCATCATCACCGGCAAGTCGTGTTCGCGGCGAAGCGTCGCGAGTACGTCGAAACCGCTGATGCCGGGCAGCATGACATCGAGAACGACGAGATCCGGCGGATCGGCGGCGATCGCTTCGAGCGCCGCCTCGCCGTCGTGCACCATCCGCACCTGAAAGCCCTGCAGCGACAGGAACTCCTCGAGGAGGGCCGCAAGATGCCGGTCGTCGTCGACCAGAAGCAGCCTTGGGCGGTGTTGCGGCGATGCGTCGCTGGTATTCACGGTCGATTGTCGTGCGGAATATCCATCAGGTGGCAATTGCCTGCGCGTCGTTGACCGAGTGTTGACCCAGCATACGGAAAGGGCGGGCTAGAATTGTGTCATTCACGAGGATTGCGCGCATGGGTAGTTTCAAGGATTTCTTCTATCGGCCACCATGGGTGGGCCTGATTGCCTTTCTGATCGTGTTTCTCGTGCAGGGCCTCGGTCATGCCCAGATGACGATCATGGAGCATATCTGGCCGGGACCGAATTATGTGCTGCAGACAGCGTTTGGTCTCGGACTGTTCGGCGCTGTCTTTCTGTGGTGGGGGATGCGCCGCAAGAATGAAGTTGCCGCGACCTGGATTGGGTTCTGGGCGGGAACCTGCCTGTGGACGGGTTGGGTCGAATTCTCCTACGTCTGGGCTGCGGACTATCTGGGTGTGAAGGACCTCATGGATCCCTACCACCCCGGCGAAATCGCCACCAAGAACGAGTACCTGGTGATGATGTCCTCCGTTGGCGTGCTGGCCGCAACGCTGACCTATTTCCTGTTCAACAAGGAAACCAAGTGCAATTTCTTCTTGTGGCTGCAGCGCAATCTCGGCCTGAAGACCGGCAAGCCCAATCCCTCGCATGAACGCAACTTCGCGGCGATCACGGCGCTCGAGACGATCTACGTCATCTGGTTCTTCTACGTGCTGCTGCTATTCATCTACGACGAAAGCATTCTTGGTGACCGCCACCCCGTGACCTATGTGCTGTTCTTCCTCAATGTCATATGGGCGGTTTATCTGATCCAGCGTCTCTTGCGTTTCTGGCGCGTGACGACGGCAATCCGTTACGCCATTCCTACTGCGATCATCAGCTGGAATGTCGAGGAGATCATGGGCCGTTGGAATCTGTACAAGGACTTCTGGGTCCATCCGGGCGAATACTGGTTTGAAATCACGCTCGTCACCGTCGGCATAGCCATCGCTGCCGTGCTTGCCATCCTCACGCCGGCGCACAAGAAGGCGGAGCTTTCCCGGCAGCAACTAGATCGCGGCAAACCTTCGCAGCCGAACAACGCGCCGGGTTGAGTCAGCCGGCAACGCTGCCCCGCAGTCGGCGTTTCCGACGGACTGCCCGGCCGATTTTCCGCCGGGAATACCCCGGGCTTGGTGGCCATTCAATTGCGCTGAATGTATTCAATAATATAATATGAACCGATGGGGGTGCCGACGTGCTAGCAAGCCAAGGCAAATCGGTTCTTGTGGGCAGGTTTGCGCTTTGTCTGGCGGTGCTGGCGCAATGCGCGACGGCGCAAACCGTCGAGCGCCCCAACATCCTTCTCATCGTTGCCGACGATCTGGGCTATTCCGATCTTGGCGCATACGGCGGCGAGATCAGCACCCCGAATCTCGACGAAATCGCGCGACACGGCGTGCTGTTCACCGATTTCCATGCCGCCGCGACCTGTTCGGTTTCGCGGTCCATGCTGTTGACAGGCGTCGATCACCATCGCAACGGCATGGGTGGACTCGACGAAGGCGGTGCGCTCTACAGCCGGCCACGGCCAGGCTACGAGGGTTACCTGAACGAGCATGTCGTGACGGTCACCGAATTGTTGCGCGATGCCGGTTATCTCACCTACATGGCCGGCAAATGGCATCTGGGTCGTGGTGACGCGACGGGACCGCATACACGCGGTTTTGCGCACAGTTTCGCCTTGCTGGGAGGTGCCGCGTCGCACTACACCATGGATGCGGGAACCAGTGCCCAGCCCAAGGCCCAGTATCGCGAGGACGGGCAGCCGGTCGACAAGCTGCCGCCCGATTTTTACTCGTCGCGAAGCTACACCGACAAGCTGATCGCTTACAGTGACCAGGCGCGCGCGGCCGGACGGCCCTTCTTCATGTACGCAGCCTATACGGCGCCGCACTGGCCGCTGCAGGCACCGCGACCAACGATCGAAAAATACGCGGGCATCTACGATGCAGGCTACGACGCCATACGAGACGCTCGCGTCGAACGGATGCGCCAGCTTGGAAGGCTTGCGCCTGGCCTCGCGCATCAACCTGAGCGCAGCGATCCGGCCGCCCGCGACTGGTCGAGCCTGGATGCGCAGATGCGCGGTCGGGAAAGCCGACGTATGCAGGTATATGCCGCCATGGTCGATGCCCTCGACGAACAGATCGGCAGGCTGCTCGCGCATTTGCGCGAAACCGGACAGCTCGAACGCACGGCAATCTTCTTTCTGTCGGATAACGGGCCCGAAGGCAACGATCCCTATGTCATTCAGGACAATGCGACCTGGATTCCGCAGCGATTCGACACGCGCACCGAAAGCCTGGGGGATCCTGGCTCATTCGCCGCCTATGGTCCCGGCTGGGCGCGTGTCAGCGCGACACCGTTCGCGCTCTACAAGGCGTTCCCCACGGAGGGGGGCATCCGTGTGCCCGCCATCGCCTGGTTACCCGCCGACATGGCGCCAGCCGGTGTCGACACGCAATTCGCGACCGTGCTTGATATCACGCCGACCCTTCTGGATATCGCTGGCGTGCGCGGCCCTGGCGCCCGGTATCAAGGCCGCAAGCTGATTCCGATCGAGGGACGGTCATTGCTGTCGCGTCTGCAGGATGTGTCGCGAAGAGCTGGCGAAGACAGCTCCCGTGCAGTTGGCTGGGAACTGTTCGGGCGCACTGCCGTTCGTCGCGGGCGCTGGAAAATCGTTCGCGTCGAGTCTCCCTACGGAACGGCTGCGTGGCAGTTGTTCGATCTCGCGCAGGATCCATTCGAGGGCAACGATCTTGCCCAGGGCAATCCGCGGCAGCTGCGGCGCATGCTGAGGGACTGGTCGGCCTATCTGCATCGAAACGGCGTGTGGTTGCAGGATTACAGTAATCTCCAGTATGGCCGCGTAAATCGACACTATGAACACTGAAGTTACCGGTCGTGCGCGACTGCGCTGGAGCCAACTGGGTCCGGGCATACTCTACGCCGGTGCCGCGGTCGGAATCTCGCATCTCGTCCAGGCAACCCGGGCCGGTGCAAATTATTACCTGGCCATGACAGCGGCGATCATAGTCGCCTGCGCGATCAAGTATCCCGCGTTGCGGTTTGGCGGCGAGTATGCCGCGGCGACCGGCAAGTCGTTGATCGAGAATTATCGCGACCGCGGCAGGGTTATTTTCTACTCATATGCGCTGGCGCAGATTCTGACCATGCCGTTTGCGGTTGCCGCCGTGACCATAGCGACTGCCGGACTGTTGAAGGCGACGCTCGGACTCGGGATCAGCGATCTTGCGGTGACGGCCATTCTGCTCGGTGGCTGCGCAGTGCTGCTGTTGAGCGGCAAATATCGAATGCTTGAAATGGTCACCAAGGCTGTCGTCGTCTTGTTTACCGTCCTCATCGTCATCACGATTGCGGTGGTCATTTCGCGCATCCATGTGACGCCGGCGGATTTTCTGCCAGCGAAATTCAATGCCCAGTCAATCGCATTCGTCGTAGCGCTGATGGGCTTCATGCCTTCGCCGATGGATGCCTGCGTCATCCAGTCGTTATGGACGCGGCAGAAGGCCCGGCTGTCGGCGACACCGTTGACGCCGGCGCAGAGCCGGCTCGATTTCAACATTGGATTTGGAATCTCGGTGATACTGGCCCTTGCGTTCATGTTGCTGGGCGCCGCGGTCATGTACGGCAGTGGCCAGAAATTCGCCCAGGATCCTGCGGGATTCGCGAACCAGGTCATCAGTCTGTTCACGGCGACCATCGGTTCGTGGGCATACCCCATCATCGGAGTTGCCGCCGCGGCCGTCATGCTCTCTACGCTGATGACCTTGCTCGATGCCTATCCGAGGGTGATCGAAGCGCTCGTCCTTGCGCGCTGGCCGGAGCGCAGCGGCAAGCTGCGCGGTATGCCCGTATACGACGTGGCGGTCGTTGGTTTGATTGTTGCCGTACTGATGGTGCTTGCCTTGTTCATGAGTGCCTTTGCGGCTTTCATCGATCTGGCTGCGCTCATTGTGTTCGTTACGGGGCCACTGTATGCATGGCTCAATCACTCCGCGATGCTCGGTCCGGACGTTCCCCCCTACCAGCGCCCCGGCAGATTCATGCGCAGCTACAGTATGGCGGGAATCGGTGCTATGGTCGCTCTGCTAGTCATCTATTTCTCGATACGCGCTGGCGGCTGATCGCCCTCACAATGGAAGTTTTCGATCTGCGGCGCTCGTTAAGCGGTGATCGGCTGCGAGTAAAACGGCGCGGCACGGACCTGCTGCGCTTCCCGCTGTACAACAAAGGGACTGGCTTTACGCGCGAAGAGCGACGCCGCCTGGGAATCGAGGCGCTGCTCCCTGCCCAGTACAACGATATCGATACCCAGGCGCGGCGCATTGTCGAATCGATGGGCGGCGAGCGCGACGCTTTCGCCCGCTACCTGGACCTCGCGGCGCTGCAGGATCGCAATGAGGTGCTGTTCTACAAAGTCCTGAGCCTGCATCTTGAATCACTGATGCCGATTGTCTATACGCCGACCGTCGGCAAAGCGTGTCAGCACTACTCGCACGTATTTCGACGCGGCCGCGGGCTATTCATAACTCCTGATCACCTGGGCCGCATGGAGGAAGTCATTCGCGCTGCCGCGCCGTATGCCGGTGTTCGTCTCATGGTCGTGACGGATAACGAAGCGATACTGGGCATCGGCGACCAGGGCGCCGGCGGCATGGCCATCAGCGTCGGCAAGTTGGCGCTGTACTGCGTGGGTGCCGGAATACACCCCGCCAGAACATTGCCGATTTCGCTCGATGTCGGCACGGACAATCGGGCACTGCTGGATGACCCGCTGTATCTCGGCTATCGCAGCGCGCGATTGCGCGGTGACGCCTACCAGGCGTTCGTCGAGGAGTTCGTGGGCGCGGCACGCGCGGTATTTCCCGATGTCATCATTCAATGGGAAGACCTGAGCAAGCACAATGCGCTTGCCGTCCTCGACCGCTATCGCACGGTGTTGCCATCGTTCAATGACGATATACAGGGGACCGGCGCCGTCGCCAGTGCCTGCATGCGGGTGGCGCATCGCATCACGGGCGTGCCTCTCGACAGAAGCCGCGTACTCATCTACGGGGCTGGTGCCGCGGGTCTCGGTATCGCCCGGCAGTGGCGACGGCAATTGCAGCATGAAGGGATGAGCGAAGACGGTCAGGCGAGCGCAATTCTCGTCATGGACAGCCGCGGTGTCATCAGCACGGATCGCCCGGGACTGGAATCATACAAGTGCGAGCTCGCCTGGCCTGCCGAACGCGTGGCGTCGCTGGGATTGGCGCCAGCGAATCATGCGTCGCTGACAGCCGTCGTGAGCGCGTTTCGACCGAGCGCGCTTATAGGTGCGTCGGGGCAATCCGGCGTCTTCGATGAGCAGGTCGTGCGCGCCATGGCAGCAGGCGCTGGGCGGCCCATCATATTGCCCATGTCGAATCCGACGGCTCTGACAGAAGCCTTGCCCGCTGACCTCGAACGATGGACCGGGGGAACTGCGCTCTATGCGACAGGCAGCCCTTTCGATCCGGTTGCTACCGAAAGCGGTCTCAGGCCCGTGAGCCAGGCCAACAATGTATTCGTATTCCCGGGCATTGGCCTCGGAGCGATGATTTGCAATGCGAGGGAAATTACCGGCAGCATGATTGGCGCCGCGAGCACGGCATTGGCGGCCTGCGTAACCGACGCCGAAATGGCGCAAAGGCGGTTGCTGCCCGACTTGCCACGACTGTGGGATGTCTGCGGTGTGGTGGCCGAGGCCGTGGCGCAGCAAGCCATTGCCGATGGTGTCGCTCGGATCGAAGATACCCGAAGTGTGCCCGGAAGACTTGAAAGCGAGCGCTGGCGCGCCGCTTATCCGATCATCGAGGCTGAATAGTCTGGTCGGTCGCGGCCGGCCGCCGAGCAACCGTTCAACGGTCTTTCAGCGCGTCACCACTTCCACAATCTGTACTGGCCCGGTGCCTGCATTCTCGTAGCGATGCACTGTCCCGGCGGGTTGCCATCGATAATCCGCGGCCGAAACGTCGACGATGCTCCCATCGGGTGCGGCCAGCTTCCCGGCCGTGAGGAAAACCGTGGCGAACGATGAGTCGTGCCGATGTTCGCCGGTTCTTTCCCCGGGACCCAACTGCATACTGAAGACGACTGCGCCCGGCTTCTCCGTCGATTTGTGCATTCCGGACAGGTCTCCGCTGAGCGCATTCGTCTGTCGGGTGGAGGCGCGTTTGATACCTACGCCGATGACGTGAAACGGCGTCGTGCCGATATTTCCGACACGGTGGATATGTGGTAGCGGATGGTTGTCGGAGCTGAACCTCAGGTCGCCGGTCGGCACATCAGCCTCACGTCTTTCCGCGCCCAGCGGCTGTGCCCAGACCCGCGAACCCGAGATGGTGACGTACAGCAGGTCCAGTTCGTGCTTGTGATACAGGCTCACATACCCTGGAGGGAGGTCCACGTCGAGGATCATGACCTCATCATTCTCGAATGCCAGCCGGTGCCTCGGCTCGTCGTAAACCGGCACCCAGTTCTGGACGCGATTTGCGTTGCAGCCGCCCGTCGCAACCAACAGGAGCGGCAATGCGCGCAGGGCGGATCCTGCTCGCTTGCTGGTCATGCCAATTCCTTTCGTCCACAGATCATATGCATGCACCACGGGCACCTGGTCATTATTTTATATCTAAAATAATATAGTGTAAAATAACGGCGTGGGCTGGCCTGGTCCAGGCGGACAACCCGGAGAGGCAGGACTGATGAACCTATCAAGAAGACGCGCCCTGGGCATGATTGCCGCCGTACCCCCCTCGCTGATCTGCGGCAGGATTCATGCGGCCTCGATGCAGGCAAGGCAAGACTGGTATCAAGCCGACCTCGTTCATCTGATTCCGAGCGCCAACCACGAGCAGATCCTGATCAAGGCATCTTTCCGTGATTCGCGCCGCATCGCACCCCGGTTGCGGGTCGGCGACGTCGCGATTGACGGAACAATGACCGACACCGCCGGCCGATTCTGGCAATTCCGGGCAAAGGGCTTGCAGCCCGCGACCGAATACGAGCTACGCCTCGAACAGGAGGACAACGGCAAGCGAACCGACTCGTGGCGGCTCAGGACCTTTCCCGCCCCGGGCGCCGATGTCGAACAGCTTCGCATTCTCACCTACACCTGTGCGGGCGGCAATGAGCGCCTGAAAATGGCAAACGGTGAGACCTTTTTCCTGAGCATGGACGAGCGCCGACGCTTGCTGCAACGCGGACTCGACTTCAATCCGGATGTCGTTGTCGCCAATGGTGATCACATCTATTGGGATCAGCGAACGACGCGCAACAAGCCGGAGTGGTTTCGTGCACCGTGGCTCGAGCTGTTCGAGGAATACGGTGCAATGGACCGGGGCAAGCCGGTACTCGGGACCAGCAACGAGCCTGTCCTGAAGCGTATTGTCGACGACCAGATAGCTCTGCTCTACGGGGTAATGTTGCGCTCGGTGCCGTCATTTTTCCTCAGTGATGACCACGACATGTTTGAGAATGACGAAGCGCACGAAGACTTCTTCACGCTGCCACCGGATCGGCACATGTTGAACGCGGCGCGGGCAACGCAACGCCTCTACTATCCCGAATTCCTGCCGGATCAAACCCGCGACAACTGGCTCCCGGGCGCGTTGACCTGCCGGGCCGACGATCTCTCCGAGTCCTTTGGCACATTGCGCTACGGCAAGCTGTTCGAAGCCCTTCTTTACGATACCAAGCGTTACGTGTCGCTCCAGGGACCGGTAGCAACCATGGTGCCTCCGGAAGTCGAGGCTTGGCTTGCCCGCAGGACCACGGCGACAGACACTGCGCATCTCGCCCATATTCCCTCCACGCCGCTCGGCTGGTCTGCGGGGAAATGGGGCGAATGGTATCCCGATGTGCTGCAGTCAAATGGTTCGTTGGGCACGACTACGCCGAAGCCGTATTGGCCGGGCGGCTGGTGGCATCAGCATCAGCGCATCGTGGAGATGCTGGCGAAGCAGCACTCGCGGCCGGCGCTCATCATGTCGGGCGACATTCATGCGTTGGCCTGCGGTCAGATCACTGCGAGCGGCGAGTTGAAGTTCAGCGAAAATCCGGTCCATGCGCTATGTGTCGGACCGATTGGCGCCACGGGACCGGGGTTCCCAAGCCGTTTTCGCGGCACCGGCGCGACCGTACCAGGCGCCCTGCGTGTCGAGGAATTACTTGCGCCGCTCGAGAAGAACGGATTCTCGATCATCGACGTCACGCGCCGGAGCATGAAGGTTCGCTTCTTCGGCTGGTTACGCGAAGAATCCGTTGCGCGAATTCAAACCATGCAGCCGCTGTTCGAACACGAGATAGCGCTGTCGTGACCCTGCGTTGGGCGAGTGGACGTCGACCGGACAAATGCTTTACACCCAAAACTTTGCTGTATAGCGTATCCTGAGGGTGCGAAGACAGCCGCAACCACAAGGAGCTGCCCGTGGATCGCAGAAGATTTGTCGGCTCGGCCGCGCTTGTCGCTCTGGGACCCCTCGCGAACTCACTGCTGTCGGGGTGTTCGACGAAGGATGCAGCCTCAGTCGAGCCCACGTACAAGTCATTGTCGGCACGCCAGGCGAAAACACTGTTTGGGGTATCCCGGGCCTTGTTTCCCCACGCCGATGCACCCGATACGCCCTACCTCGATGTGATCGCAACCCTGGATGGAATGGCGTCGGGCAACGACGACACGAGGAAGCTACTCGTCGCGGCGGTCGACGATCTCGATGCACGGTCCGCGGCTGGATGGTTGGACGAATCCGCTGCGACGAAAGTCGCCATTCTTGAGAATCTTCAGGACAAACCGTGGTTCGATCCGCTGCTGCAAACATCGCTCAACACGATCTACAGGCATCCGGACATCTGGGCGATGATCGGTTATGAGGGTTCATCGCTGGAGTTCGGCGGTTACCTGAAGCGGGGGTTTGACGATATCGATTGGCTTCCGAACGCTGCAGTCGAGGCAGTCTGATGAGGCAATTCGATACGCGGGATGCATCGGTCATCGTGGTCATCGGCTCCGGGGCAAGTGGTGGAGTCATCAGCAACGAGCTTGCACAGCGAGGCATGCCCGTGGTTTGCCTGGAAGCCGGACGTCGACTCGAACCTGGCGAAATTGTCACTGATGAAGCGAAGATGTTCGAGCGCATTACCTGGCAGGACCGGCGACTGGGCGAGGGGGATGCGGTGCCACCGTTTCCCGTCTGGCACTGCAAGACCGTCGGCGGAACGACGATGCACTGGACAGGCACCAGTCTTCGCCTGCAGCCGCACGAACTGAAGGCGCGCTCCACCTACGGTGACGTCGATGGCACGACAATCGAAGACTGGCCGTTGCGTTACGACGAACTGACGCCCTGGTATGCGCTTGCCGAGAATCGAATGGGCGTCACGGGTACGGGCGATATCGGATTCCTGCCCGGAAACAACAACTACAGGGTTCTCGAAGCGGGCGCGCGCAAAATCGGCTACAGGCAAATTTCGACAAACCATGTCGCGATCAACCCGGCTCCGCGCGACGGCCGCCCAGGCTGTCAGCAGCTGGGCTTCTGCACCAGCGGTTGCGCGATTGGCGCCAAGTGGTCGACCTATGCGTCGGAAATTCCCAAGGCCGAGGCGACGGACAGTTTCGAACTTCGTGAGCAGTGCATGGTCACCCGCATCGTTCACGACGACAAGGGCCGCGCAACCGGCGTCGAGTACCTGGATCGCGAAGGCACGAGCATTTTTCAGGCGGCCAAGGCAGTCTGTGTCGCCGGCAATGCGGTTGAGACGACGCGACTATTGTTGAACTCGACGAGCAGCCGGTTCCCGAACGGTATTGCGAACTCGAGCGACCAGGTAGGCCGGAACTACATGCATCATGTGGTTGCGGCGGCTGTCGGCGTCATGCCGGGCAAGGTGCATTTGCACCGCGGCACGCACCAGGCCGGGCTGGTTGCAGATGAGGCACACAGCGACCCGAAACGGGGCTTTCTCGGCGGTGTGTTGTTCGAGACAGTACCGTTTACCCCCGAGATATTCGCGCGACTCCTCATGCCGGGAGTGTGGGGCGAGCGAATCACTTCGGTCCTCGAACGGTATGACAGTCTCGCCGCCATGCTGATTCACGGTGAAGATTTTCCGGCGGCGACCAACCGCATTACGCTGCACGCTACGTTGAAGGATGGCTACGGACTACCGGTGCCCGTCGTCCGCTACGACAATCACCCCAATTCGGTTGCCCTGCGGTCGTTCGCACTTCAAAAGGCACGTGCCATCTATCAGTCCCTGGGTGCCATCGACGTCTTTGACATGATCGGTGTGTTTCCGGCTACCCACAATATGGGCACGGCGCGCATGGGCAGGAATCCGAGAACAAGCGTGTGCAACCATTGGGGACAAACGCACGATATCGAAAATCTCTACGTCTGCGACGGCAGCCTGTTCCCGACGGCTGGTTGCGAAAACCCTACTCTCACGATAGTCGCGTTGGCATTGCGGCAGGCCGAACACCTCGCCAGGCAGTTCGGCTGAATCGGATCCTTCCGTATCCCGGAAACACCCGTCAGCGCCTTGGAAGACCGTTCACCGCAAGCTGGCTAGTTTCGGGCACCTGCGTGACCCCTGGAATCATTTGATTCGATCGAATGGCGCACTTTGACCAATAACGCCTGCAATTGCTGCAGATCCTTCTGGCTCAGAGCGGCGAGCAGCTTGTCGACCCATTCAGCATGGCGACTCGCCATGCGCCGAAATTCCTTCGTACCCTTCGACGTCAGAACGATCTGTTGAATACGACGATCGTGATCCGGTCGGCTGCGTTCGACCAAACCCATTCGCACCAGGCGGTCGATCACGCCCGTGATGTTGCCGTTCGAGAGTTTGAGTTCGCGCGACAGCTCCGACATGGTCGGCGGGTGATCCGCGCGATCGAGTTCCGACAGTACGTCGAATTGGGGCAAGGTCACAGTGAAGTTGTCACGGAACAGCGATCGCAGCTTCTGCTCCATGACACTTTCACAGGACAGCAGGCGCAGCCAGGTTCGCAATGCGTCCTTGCGGCGCGATCGGGTCGAATCGGCGGGCATCGGTATGCAAGCCTCCATGGGCAAGCAGGCAAACAGCCCCCAGAATAACACCCTGTTGCGTTGGCAGCACTCCAAAATAACTCAGCCTTAATACTTTGTATATAAAATATTTGCGCATGAAACACGATGTACCTACCATGTGGACGTGTCGGCAGCCTTCGGCCGCCGCTCGGAGAATCGATGCCGGGACAACGAGAGAGCCAGAAAGTGCGCTTTGCCCATGTCGACCGGGCTGGAATCGTTTTCTATCCGCGTTACATCGAGATGCTCGCCGGAGCATTTCCAGGGTTTGCCGAGGAGGCAGTCGGCCGGTCAGTCGAGTTGGTATTTCGGGCGCCGGCGCGTCTCGGCGAGCGGCTTGAATTTCGCATTAGGGACGGCACAGACGACGCCGCTCCAGGAATTGACGCCTTCCACGACGAGCGGTTGATATTCGAATGCCGGCTATGCGGGCTGACCCGCCCGCCCGGGCGGCTCAGCGAAACAGGGGTGTTTCGGCAGGAACGCGAAATCGCCGGCTGGATGGTCGGTCCGGATCGGCGCTTGCACCTGTCCCGCTACTATGAGTTTCTGAGCGACATGGTCGAGGACTGGTTTGCCGATCGGGTCGGCGTCCCGTTCGCCACGATGTTCGCAACAGGAGGGGTATCGACTCCGACGGTGCGGTTGGCGAGCGAGATCCGCCAGTTGCCGGCCGTCGGTGAAAGAGTCACCATGATTCTCGACACCGCGCGCATTGGCACGAGTTCGATCACGCTCGATGTTCGTTTGTACCGCGGGGATCGCGAACTGCTGCGCACCGAACAGGTTCTGGTCACGGCACTTCGCGATCCGATGCGCGCAGTGCCGATTCCCGAGGATATCGCGGCCGGCATTCGCATGTCGGCGCAAGGGTCGGGGGACGATCTTCAGGAACGCGGAGCGCGCAGTTGAGCTATCGAGCGGCATCCTGCTGCATGAGACCGCAGGCAGAGGAAATTCGCCGGCAAGCCTCTTTCAACTTCGATGCGGGTATTCCAGTCAGATTGTCGTCGAAACTGTTTATTCGCCCCATCATCGTCAGTGCGCCCACCACCGTCCTGGAAAAGTCGAATATGGGTACGGAAAGTGCGGTGTAGTCCGACAGCAGTCCCTTGCGGCAGCGACTGATGCCGTCGGTGCGAATCCTGGCCATGGCTTTCTCGAAAGTCACCATGGTCTGCGGATCTTCGATCGTGTCGGAATCGAAATCGCCAGGTTTCACCTGCTCGATTTCCGCGACGGCGATCGGGCGAACAATGCTCCACGGCAGGTGTGCGGCAAGATTTCTGCCCACCGCCGAGCGCAGTATGGGCAGGACGGAACCTACGCGAATGTCGAGAACCGCCTGGCTGAGCGGGCCGTCGACCCGGTAGATGATGGTCGGTCCATGATTGCCCCAGACGCCGAGGAAAACGGTCACGCCGATGTCCTCGGCAAGCCGGCTCATCTCGGGGCGGGTTGCGGAGAAAAGGTCGAACTGCTCCAGGAAACTGAGCCCGAGTTTCAATGCAAAAGGGCCGAGCGAATACAGGCCGCTCTGGCGGTCCTGTGCAACGATATCGAGCGCACAGAAACTCACAAGATAGGAATGCACCTTGCTCGGCGACAGGCCGCTCTTGCTGGCAATGCTCTTCAGTGGCAGCGGACGTGTCGATTCCATCAGGACGGAAAGAATTGAAAATCCGATTTCGATCGACTGGATGCCCTTGCGGGTGGATTTGCTCGCTCGGGTACTGCGCACACGTAGCTCCGGGGACGGCGGCGCCGTTTCCGGCGGTAGTATAGCTTTCATGTCCATGCGGTCACGCGCAGCAAGCTGCGGTCAAGGCGCTCCGCGTTGAGGGCAATGCGCGTCGAAATACGTCTCATTGCGCCCAACAGCAACCTGCACATTAATAAGAAGGCACCAGCCGTTCGCTGCCTCGATGTCCCGTCGAATCGCCCGACAATCGTGTCGGGATGGTCGACACGTCGTTTTGGGGCAACCCAGGGTGCCGGTTTAGGAATATGCATGTCGTTTATCTATATCAAATATACTTGAATTGGGCGTCTGTTCGCCCCGCAATTTCGCTTGCTTTTTTGTTGATGTAGACTAATGTAGCGAATGCATTCAGCTAAAATGAATGTCGGCAACTAGGGGGAGAGGTTCCGACGGCAGCCGGATCGCCGCGGCCTCCGCAAGTATTAGGGATGCTGAGGAGAATGCCATGCTAACCAGTAGATGGATCAGGCCGTGCCAAGGCGCGGTCATCGCCTTCCTTTCCGGCTGCGTAGTCGCCGGCCCTGCCTTTGCGCAGGAACTCGAGGAGATCACCGTCACCGCCCGCAAGCGTGCAGAAGGCCTGCAGGACGTGTCGGTCTCAATCCAGGTCGTCTCTGGCGAGCAGTTGCTCGAGAAGGGCACTGTCGACATGAACGACCTGTCACAAACCCTGCCGGCTGTCACGGTGGTCAAGGGCGGCGCATCGGATCAACTCTATATTCGAGGAATCGGCTCCGGGTTCAATGGCGGTTTTGAGCAGGCAGTCGGTACCTACATCGACGGTGTCTACCTGGGACGCTCACGCGGATCGCGCGCCATGATGTTCGATCTCGACCGAGTTGAATTGCTGAAAGGCCCGCAGACGACGTTCTTTGGCAATAGTTCGATCGCCGGTGCCTTCAACATCACGACAGCGACGCCGACCGTCGGCGAAAAATTCAATGGCCACATAAGCGCCATGGGCGATTTCAATCATGGCGAGAAGAATCTCGAAGCTGCGTTGAATATCCCGCTGGGTGATCGATTCGCTGTCCGTCTGGCTGCCCGCAAGTACGACATGGACGGGTATATCGACAACACCTGGTTTGGCGGCCAGGAAGGCGGTCACGATGACAAATTCGGCCGCATTACCGCCGTGTGGGAGCCGACCGAGTCGTTCAAAGCCGTACTGAAGCACTCTTTCGGCGACATGGAGCAGACGGCGCCATTTGCGAAGGAAGTCATCCAGTGCAATGCCCCGCCGCCAGCCAATCCGAATGGTCGGCCGGGATCATCCTGCGCGGTTCATGCGGGTCTGTTCGACAACCAGCTCAACTATGCGGTGCAACACAGCAGGTTCGAGATGAGCTGGGCGGATTTCTCCAATACGTCACTGCAGCTGGACTGGGACGCCGGCGGCGCGACGGTCACCTCGGTAACGGGCTGGATCAAAAACGAAAACCGGGACCTCATGGACCTCGATTCCGGTCCATACACCAACTTCAATACCAACCAGTACGACGAGATCGACCAGTTCAGCCAGGAGTTGCGCCTCACTTCGAACACCGAAGGAAAACTCGACTGGATGTTCGGCTTCTACTTCCAGGATGGTGACGTCACCCTCGACGGCAACAACAACCCGTATTTCGTCGCCGCGCCGCCGTGGCAGGCGGCCATCACCGCAACGCAGGCCGCCGGCCGCGAGGCCGGCACGATGTCACTGCGCAAGCAGAATGAGAAGACCAAGTCTGCATTTACGGCAATGACCCTGCATGTCAACGACGCCAATCGTCTGCTATTCGGCCTGCGCTGGATCGAGATCGAGAAGTCGATGTCCCAGCTCGCAAGCTGGGCGACCTTTTCGGACGTCACTCTGACGCGCGAATCACGGCAGCTGATCCCGCCGCCATTCGGAGGTTTCATCACCGCCGGCTCGTCGAATTCGTCGGCGAGCTGGGATGACCTGCTTCCGAGCGTCATCTACGAACACGATTTCAGCACCGATAACATGGCCTATCTGAGCTTCTCGCAGGGTTTCAAGGGCGGAGGTTTCGATTTCTCGAATCGCGACGGCAACGTCAATCCGATCTTCGACGAGGAAACCGTCAATGCCTACGAGCTTGGTTTCAAGACGCGGGCCTTCAACAATCGACTCATTCTCAATGGCGCCGTATTCTTCTCGGATTACAAAGGCGTCCAGCAAAGTGTGCTGAATCCCGCGAACTTCACGTTCTCGGTCTCGAACGCCGCCGGGTCCTCCACTCGCGGCGTCGAGCTGGACACGACATTTTCCGCAACCGACAATCTGACATTGTTCGCCAACCTGACCTTCATGGATGCCCAGTTCGATGAATTCCTCGGCGCCTGCAACCAGGTGCAGATCGACGCGGGGCAGTGCGCCACCGGATTCCAGGACCTGGCCGGAAAGGAGACGACGTTCGCGCCCAACTTCTCCGGCTCCATCAGGGCGGAGTGGGCTTTCGATGCGGGGTCCTTGCTCGTCAGGTTCAGTCCTTCGGCATTCATAACAGACTCCTACTACCTGCAAAGCGACCTCGACCCGTTCAACCGTCAGGATGGCTATATCCGCTGGGACGCGAGACTCGCCGTCGGCGACCACGATGGCAGATGGGAAGTCGCTTTGATCGGCAAGAATCTCTCGGACGAAAAGGTCATGTTCTTCGCCAACGATCTGCCCGGGTCCCCGGGCAGCTACATGATCGGTCTGGAGCGCTCGCGGAGTGTCGGGCTACAGGCAAGGTTCAATTTCTAGGCGGCCTCGCTGCCCGAGTCGCTGACGCGGCCCGGGCAGCGCCCGTTCGTCGCTTGCCGCGCCGTGGCGCTCATTTATTTTACATATAAAATAATCTAATATAAAATAATCGCGCATACAGATCCTGTCCGCTCAGGGGTTACTTTGTTCCGCCAATGAAGATGCCTGCCCTTGCGTTCCGTACAACGAGATCGGCGAAAATGCAATACGCCGGTTCGCTGACATATCTGCCGATCCTTCTCGCGACGGCCGGTGCCTGCATCGCCGGGACACCGCAGGAAGTGGCACCACGTATCCATCCCGAACTCGCACGCCACACCGATCTATTTGCGAAAAAGATCTACAAGGTTGCCGACAATGTGTACTGCGCTGTCGGCTGGAACGTCGCCAACATCGTAATGATCGTCGGTGACGATGGCATCATTCTCGTCGATGCGCAGCTGAGTCCCGTCACGAGCCATGCGGTCCTGGAAGAGTTCCGCAAGATCACCGACAAGCCGCTCAAGGCCATCATCTACAGCCATTTCCATCATGATCACATCGACGGCGTGAAAGGCCTCGTGTCTGCCGGCGAAGTCGAAAGCGGCAAGGTCGCGATCTACGCACATTCGAGCATGATGGCCAATCTCGTGGACGAAAGTGCAACCCTGGGTCCGATCCTGGGTGTGCGCGCTGGATACTCCTTCGGTTTCTTCCTTGGCGACAAGGACAAGGAGGGCATGAACGCCGGCACCGGTCCGCTGCCGACCGGCGGTGGTGGTTCGTTCATTGCGCCGACGCATACGGTTGACGACTACCTGAAAACGACGATTGCCGGGGTCGAGCTCGAGATCATCCATGTCCCCAGCGAAGCGCCGGACGAGCTGGCCATATTCCTGCCGTCGAGCGGGGTGTTGATCGATACGGAGGTCATACAGGGCCCGGCCTTCCCCAATATGCACACACTCAGGGGTACGAAGTATCGCGATCCGGTTGCCTGGGTCGCCAGTATCGACAAGCTCCGCCGGCTGAAACCGCAATACCTTGTACCGACACACGGCCAGCCGGTTTATGGTCCCGAACGCGCCGAGGAAGTCCTGCGCATGACGCGCGATGGCATCCAGTACGTCCATGATCAGACGGTGCGCCAGATGAACAAGGGGCTGACGCCGGACGAGCTGGTTGAAGTGGTGAGGCTGCCGCCGCACCTGGCCGAATACACGCCCTATCTTCGCGAATACTACGGGACCGTCAAACAGGCCGTTCGCCAGATCTACAACGGCTACCTGGGCTGGTTCCAGGGCGACCCTGTTGACCTGGACCCAGTTCCGCCGACGAGCCGCGCGCAACGTCTGGTCGAGCTGATGGGTGGCCGGGACCCGGTACTGAAGGCAGCGCGAAAGGCTTACGAGGATGGCGAATATCAATGGACTGCGGAACTCGCGACGTACCTGATACGCATCGACCATGGTGATTCCGATGCACGCCATCTGAAAGCGAACGCATTTCGCCAGCTCGGCTATTCCAGCATCAACATCAACTGGCGTAACTGGTATCTCACCTCGGCAATGGAGCTGGATGGTGCGCTGGGCGACGGCGTCAACGCCGCTCGAATGGCCAGCATTTTCACTCCCGCCGACATCGTCACGGAAACCCCTGCGGCCATCAGTATCGCTGGCTGGACCAGCCGCCTGCGTGCCGAGGATGCGCTCGATACCCGGATGTCACTCGGTTTCGTTTTCACGGATCTTGAAGAGAGCTACACGCTGACGATCCGCCGCGGCGTATGCCAGTTCGATGTCGGGCTCACCGATCCGGACATCGTCATTACGCTGACCAAAGCCGCTTACAACCGATTCCTGCTGGGCACGACAGGCCTGCTGGACGCAGTCAGGGGCGGCGACGCGGGCCTGCATGGCGAACCGGCGGACCTGCAGAAATTCCTGAACCATTTCGAACCGGCCGGCAACAGCCGAATATCGCTCACCGTGCACTGAGCCGCAGACTGTCTTCGGCAGGCTGGCACGCGGCCGGGACCGGCCTATCCAGGAGGGGTGCAATCGATGCGCATATCCGTACTCGGCGGAGGACATGGCTGTTACGCTGCGGCAGCTGATCTAAGCGATCAGGGCCACGAGGTCACCCTGTGGCGCCGAGATGCCGCGGCGTTGATCGAGGTTATCACGCATGGCTCGATCACCCTCAAAGACGCGCGTGGACGACGCGACGTTCCGATTTCAGCGGCTACTGACGACATCGGAACGGCCGTGCGCGGCGCAGAACTGCTCCTGGTGCCTTTGCCGGCTTTCGCACAGGTCGACATCGCCCGGGCCATTGCACCGCATGTCCGCGACGGTCAGGTCATTTTTCTTCCCCCGGGAACATTTGGTAGCTATGTCATGGCGAAGGCCTTGCACGATGCCGGTCAAGGGGCGAACGTCAGCTTCGCCGAAACCGGCACGCTTCCCTACCTTGCGCGCAAACATGGCCCGCGCGAAGTGGCGATTACCACCCGGGCATCGGATCTGCCCACAGGCGTTTTTCCATCGCGCAACCGCGACGCTGCTTTCGAGGTGCTGCGCAAGGCATATCCGTCCGTGCAGCCTGTCGAAGACGCACTGTCCGGCGCGCTGATGAATGCCGGGCCTATCATTCACCCTCCACTCATCGTCATGAACGCGGGTCCACTCGAGCACTTCCCGGAATGGGACATCCACAACGAGGGAACGCAACCGGCGATTCGCCGTGTCACCGATGCGCTCGACCGGGAGAGAATTGCAGTGCGGGAGGCGCTTGGCTACGCGCCGCCCCATTTCCCGCTCAGCGACCATTATGAGAAGGACGAGTGGATGTACAGCAATACGCGCAAGGCTCTTGTCGACAGCGGCGACTGGCGGGAGAAGATCGACCTTTGCACGCACCGCTACATGCGCGAGGACCTGGAACTGGGCCTGTCGTTCCTCGTTTCGCTGGCGCAATGGGCGGGCGTAGCCGTGCCCATCGCGCAAGGACTGCTCGCGATGGGATCGGCGATTTGTGGGGAGAATTTCCGCAGCAGCCCGCGCACCTGGGAATCACTCGGGCTCGCAGGCCTCGACCGGGCAGCAATCCGGGTACTACTCGCCGAGGGCATTTCATGAAAAACAAGTGGACGATTTGCTCCATAGGCGCCGGCCGGATGGGGCGGGGCATCGCCCATGCATTTGCCTATGCCGGGTTTCCGGTGCAACTCGTCGATCTCAAAGCGCGCGAGAAAGACGCCACGCGCGCGCTCGAGGAGCAGGCGTTCGGTGAAATTCGCTCCAACCTTGCGGTTCTGGCCGCACTCGGCATGTTCAGTGAGTCGCAAATCGAGCATGTTCTTGCGCGTATCTCCTTCGTGCCCGCGGAGCGAATCGCCGAAGAATTGCCAAAGGCCGATTTCGTGTTCGAAGGCGTGCCTGAGCGAATCGATGCCAAACGCGAGGCATTCTCGGCGACAGTCCCGCATCTGCGTGACGATGTCGTTATCGCATCAACGACTTCGACGATCCTGTCCACCGAGCTGGCCAAGCACGTTGATCACCCCGAGCGGTTCCTCAACGCGCACTGGCTGAATCCTGCATTCCTGATCCCGCTGGTGGAGCTTTCCCCGCACGCAGGCACCGACGAGCGAACCGTGAAGCGCCTTTACGATCTGTTGAGAGGCATTGGCAAGGTTCCGGTCCGCTGCGCAGCGGAACCCGGCTATATCATTCCGCGGTTCCAGACCCTGATCATGCTCGAGGCGGCGCGGATGATCGAGCAGGGTACTGCGACGGCGGAGGATATCGACAAAGCCACGCGTTTCGGTTTCGGCATCCGATACGCAGGGATGGGCGTGGTGGAGTTCATCGATTTCGGCGGAAACGACACGCTCTACAACGCAAGCAATTATCTGGCCGATTCACTGCAGGCCGACCGCTACCGGCCACCCGAAATAGTATCGACGCTGATGAAGGAAGGCCGCAATGGTCTTCGCGACGGGCGGGGGTTCTACGATTGGGCCGGGCGCGACATTGATCGCTACCGCCATGACGTGATGCAGCGCTTGGTGAACCTCCTCCGCCTTCAGGATTGCCTGCCAGTACCGGCCGACGACGAAGTTGATCAATGATTCATCGGGCGGATCGGATCGTCGAGCCCGTGCGGGAACCGAGCCAGGTCAGCGCGACGACGGAGATGAGCAGCGGCGTCGACAGCGCGAAGAAGTAGGTCGAGCGTTCCCACCCGGCTCCGATCACGATGCCCGCAACATACGGTCCAATCACGGCGCCCAGTCGCCCGATTCCGAGCGCCCAGCCCGTGCCGGTATTCCTGACACGGGCAGGGTAGAGTTCCGGCACGGTTGCGTACAGACTGATCATCGATGCGGCGAGGCAGAATCCGATCAGGAAGGTCGTCGCCAGCATTGCTGTCAGATCGACCTCGAGCTGGCCGAACGCCGTCATTGATACGACCGCGAGGAACATGAAAATCGCGCCGAGCAGGCTCACACGCACACGCGTGGACAACCAGCCGAGGGCAAGGCCGCCAAGCATTCCACCCACGCTGATCAGCATGCCGCCGGAAATGGCCGCATCGCGGGACAAGCCGGAGTCCACAAGAATCTTCGGCGTCCAGTTCACGACGAAATACCACGACGACATCACCATCAGGAAGCATATCCAGATGGCAAAGGTCCGGCTGCGAAAGCCGGTGTCGAATATCTCGATTACCGATGCTCGCGCCCTGCGTCCGGCCGTCGTGGGCGGCAATTCGGTGACGGTCGCCATGTTCATTCGCCGTAGCAGCTGGTTGATTCGATCCAGTGCATCGGCTCGCCTGCGGTTCATCAGGAAGTCGATGGACTCGGGCAGTCGCCAGAACACGGCGGGAATCATGGCGAGGGAAATCAGGCCGCCAGCAATGAAGATGGAGCGCCAGCCATACATGTCGAGGAGGAACGCCGACGACAGCGCGGCGATGATACCGCCAGCCGGATAGCCGGTCTGCAGGATGCTGATGGCGAATTGCCGTCGACGATCGTTACTGTACTCGGCCACCATCGTCGTGAGGCTCGACAACATCCCGCCGACGCCGAGACCGGTCGCAAACCGTGCGGCAACAAGGGCGCTGACGCCGCCGGCGACTGCAGACGCGAGCATTCCCGCACCTATCACGAACAGGCACGAGAGGATGAGCGGTCGGCGGCCATACCGGTCCGCGAGCGGTGACAGGAACAAGGCGCCGAGAACCATGCCGGCAAGCCCTGAGCTGAAGACCGCGCCAAGCATGGTGGGTTCAAGGGCCCAGTCGCGTGCGATCTCAGGTGCGGCAAAGGACACGGCGATGACATCGAAGCCATCGATTAGGTTGATGACGATACAGATCGCGATGGCTGCGTACTGCAGGGCCGACATCGCATTGGATCGAATCCGTTCGGTTATCGGATTCGACTCGCTGGGTGTTGCTTCAAACAATGTATTTTTTCCCCTGCCAGTGCATCACCGGGTTCGGTACTGCCGCGTTCCGGCATGGGACGCCGACTGCATCGTCAATAGCGCCCCGAAAGCAACGCCCCTGCGCCGGGAACCTTCGTCGGCAGGCCAAGCGCCCGCAGCATGCCGAAGGTCGTGCAGACCGCTGCGGAAACTACCGAAATCCCGCAGGCATCCTCGACCCTTTCGATGGCAGGCAGAGACGGCATCTGCACACAGGCCGACAGGACGAGTGTATCCACGTTACCGAGGTCGAGCCGTCGATAGTGCTGCAGCAAATTCTGCGGATTCTGCGCCGCGACCTCGAGATTGTCGGGGATTTCGAGTGCCAGCGAGTCACATACTTCGAATCCTTCCGAAGTGATATACGAGACGACCATTTCGGTCAGTGGCTTCATGTAGGGTGCGATCACTGCGACACGCCTGGCTCCGAGAGCCTGTAGTCCTTCTATCAGCGCCCCGGCGCTGGTGACGACCGGGGCCGGCTTGCCGTTTTCGACGGTACGTTGGTGCAGCCTTTGTTGCGACTTGCGGTGATACCCATGACCCATGCTCATGATCGCCACGAGACATGCATAGCCAAGAACGTCGACCGCGGCATCCGACAATTCGAGGGCGCACCGATCGGAGTCCTTGTCCATTGCGGCCAGCTCCGCAGCCGTCACGGTCTTCATGCGCATGCGGCTCGAGTGAAATGTAAATCGTTCCGGCAGCAATTGCTCTCGTGCGCGCAACATCGCCGGAATCTCCGTCTCCATGGTGACGTTGGAGCTCGGTACGATCTGGCCTATTCGAAAGCTGGATTTGGTCACGTCGTTGCGATCCTGCATCAGGCGGCTACGATTGGATTCCGCAGGGTTCCGATGGGCTCGACCGCGGATTCCAGCACATCGCCGGGCCACATGAATTCCGGGGGTGTTCTGCCTGCGCCCACACCATCGGGAGTGCCGGTGGCGATGATGTCACCGGGCTCCAGCGTCATGACCGAACTGATGTCCGCAATGAGTTCGTCGATTCGAAACAGCATGTGGCGCGTGTTCGAATCCTGTTTGACGACGCCGTTGACCTTGGTATACAGGCGCAGGTCGTGCGGATCGGGTATTTCGTCGCTTGTGACGATACATGGTCCCATAGGCGCAAAGCTGTCCTGACCTTTGGAGACGATCCATTGGCCACTGCGTCGGCAATCGCGAGCGCTGATGTCATTGATGACCGAGTAGCCGAACACGAAATCCATGGCTGCACTTCGATCGATCCGTGACGCCCTGCGACCGATGATGACCGCGAGCTCGGTCTCCCAGTCGAGTTGTTCGGTGACGGCGCGATTGTGGATGATGGGATCACACCAGGAAACGACGCTAGTCGGTGGTTTCGAGAAGATGACCGGTTTGTCGGGGCGTTGCGCTGCAGTGTCCAGCGAGCGCGCCGACTCCTCGACATGCTTTGCATAGTTCAACCCAATCCCGAATATGTTCTTGCGGGGTCTGGGAATTGGGGCCAGCAGGGTGACGTTACCCGCAAACGTACTGGCGCCGGCCAGTTCCCTTGGGCCGCTGTCCTGCAGCAACGCCTGCAAGAGCAGCGTTCCCTGCTGGCCCAGGTCGATGAATTCGAGCATGCCCGCCGGCAATTCACACTGTTGCTGCCGGGCGAGCCGTGACGCGTCGACGACCAGGTCACGATGCAATACACCGAGACGTGCCTCTCGTTCACCAAGACGATATGTTACCAAGCGCACATCCGACCCCTTTCTCTTCTATTCGACGAAATCATAGACGACGACCTTCTTGACGCGACCGACGGTTTGCTCACGCAGGAACTGCTGGTGCACGGGATGTTGCAGGTACGCGTTCATGGCGGCCGTGCTGCAGAAGGTGAAGTGAGACGCGACGTCGAAGCTCGAGTCGACGATCGCGCGATCACTTGGCAGCACGCGACCAACGGACAATGACACGAGTCCAGGGATTTCCCGCAGGACCTCGTGCGCAGCCACCAGTCGTGCGACGCCAGCGTCATTTCGAAACTCATCGTTCAACCATACGACAACGACATGATTGACGGTCTTCTGTTCAGTGCATTTCCGGGCGATCCCGGATGCGCAACCCATGGCGCCGAGCGTGGCGATCAGTACCGGAATGATTCGAATTGTTCTCACGTCAGGCCTCCACGTATTTCGTAACGAGCGAATGGCTCGAGGACATCGATTTGCTCCTCCTGCTGGGGCGGTCGCCAGGCATGGAACGCGAAATGCATGGAATCGCGCCGCACTTCGATCATTGTGAATCCGTTCTTCTCAACGGGTCCGACTGCTTCCGCTACGTGCATCGCCAACGGCGGTCGCGGCAGAGTCCCGCGGTGGGTTGACGGAAATGCCGGATCTCCGGTACCGATCGGGCCGACAACGATGCTGTGCAGGGGGTTGGCAAACTCGAGGTCGCCGCTGCGCGAAATGCTGCCGGCCGAGAACATGTGCAGATCGCCGGAAATGATCGCACCGGGGCGACGTGTCTGGCCATCGAGCGCCTTGAGCAGACGCTGATGCTGGCTCCACCATCCGGCCGGCCAGTATGGCTTCGGTTTGCTGACGCTGAGCGCACCGGCTTGATCGAGCATATCCGGATACCACTCGCCCCACTTGCCCGCGGTCCAGCCAATTGGCGTCGATGGGCAGTGCAGGAGCTGCGCGCTGGACCTGTCGAGCGTACGCTCGGTCAGCCAGCGCTCGACGCTTGCCGGCACCATGCCGGCTGCCGGGTCGTCGACGGCGGCGTAGCGTTTCGTGTCGTAGCAGAGGACTTCGAGCAGGTTGCCAATTCGAACGCTGCCGAACGCACGATTGCGTTGATGGCCTGCCGCATCACGGAAACTACCTGGCAGTGGCGGTGTTTCCGCTCCGGCGGGCAGGAATTCCGGGTAATAGAGTCTTTGCAGGGTCTGCGCTGCTTCGAGTCGCAGTGACGTCGGCGGCAAGGTCGCACCAGCGGCCGTCGCCTCGTCGTTTTCGAACAGATCGTGGTCGTCATTGACCCAGAACGAAGGGATCGACCGCAGGCTGACGCCATAGAGCGCGGCGATCTGGCGGTCACCAACCGTCGTCAGCAATGCTTCGTTCGCACTGCCGAGCAGCGGCAGGCCAGGCTGAAGCCTGCCGAGTCGATCCAGCAGGCTGCGCCATGCGTCGATTACGAGCGGCGGCTTGTTATGAAGCATCGACTCCTGGTCGTAGTAGATGTGATCGCCGTTTGCAATCAGCACATCCGGTTGCAGCGCGAGCGCGCGTGCCAACAAGCGGCGGCGAACCGCGAGAGGCAATACGATTCTCACGCCATCGGACTGGACGAGCGCCTCGTCGCCGCCCGCGCAGGTGTAGGTCAGTACGCGCAGTGATCGTGGCGATCGCGCTTGATCCGGCAGAGTCGACAACGGCCACCAGTCGCATATCGGCCGTCCGTCGCGCTCGATCAAACGCAGATCATATGTTGTGCCCGGCGCGAGTCCATCGCAGCACACTTCCCAGAATCGCCCTGCGGTATCGTTGCGCAATGCGACGATCCGGCGCCGGCCGATCTGCAGGCGGGGCGCATGTCGCCGACGCCTGGTGAATGAAAATTTCAGCAGGAATTGCTGTTGCGTGGCAGTCGGAATCAGGTGCGCCAGGTCGCCGCGATGCCATTGCGTCGGCGCAGGCGCCGCTGTCGCGCGCAGGCCGGATACCGCGGCGGAGGCTGCCGCAAACCGTAGAAACTGACGTCTGCCTGGCACAGCCCTATCTGCCCGGCAGGCCGTCCAGCCAATTCAGCATCCGCATGGCGATCTCGCGGCTGTTGTTTTCCATCATCATCAGGTGGGAATTGCCACGAATTCCAAGCGCCGGCAGATCGAGCAACTGCGCCGGCATGCCGGCGGCCTGTGTCGCGGCAACCAGCTGCCGGCACTCCTCCCTGCGCGCTGGCATCTGTGGCCGCACTTCCATGTGATCACCGAAGATGGAAAGCGTCGGCAAGGCAGTGGTCCCGTTGACGGCGAGCAGACAGCCGAGCGGTTCGACGCTGATGACAGCCCGCAATAGTTTTGGATTTCGCGCTGCAATCGTGTACGCGGCTACGCCCGACGCAGAGTGCGCGACCAGGATCGCCGGCCCGATGCGCTGCAGCAGGGCGACCAGGCCGGCCACATTGCTCTCCAGCTGATAATCGATCTGGTGAGCGCCTGCAATTCTGTCGGTCTCGATTGCAGTGAACGCAGCGACGATCCGGGGATAGTCTTCCAGCCGCCAACGGCTGTCGTCGAATTGCTCGCCGTATCGCGGTCCGAGTCCCCAGCGCGGCCAAACGGACTTCGCGCCCCAGCTGAATAATTGCGGCGTGTCGCCATTGGCGTCCTTGCGCATGTAGAAGCCGGAATCAATTCCCGATCGCGCGGTATGCGAGGGTTCGACGACATAGACTGGATGTCCGTCGCGAACAAAATCCATCGCCCAACCCTCGCGTCCGTCCGGTGTCTGGAGGTACGTGTCCGCGACGATTCCGAAGCCGGGAAGCAGCACGATGGGCCAACTCGGTTTCGCGACAGCGGGGTGCAGCGATAACACCGCGATCTGATGCGCGCGAATCTCGTCGGGCGTATCACCCAGTATTCCCGTGGCCGGTCTCGCCACGGTTTCGCCGCCAACAAACTCGAAACCGACCCGATCGATGTTTGCAACATTGCCGGTCGTTGCGCAGGCGCCGAGGAGGCACGAGCCGAGCAGACACGCGACGGTGACGCCCGCGTCGCGGCGATTTCGCGACGGTCGCGCTTCGATCGCGGTATCAGAAGTGGAATCGATGTCGCCTGCATAGCCCATTGGAGCCCTGGTGCTGCCTTCGACTGGAGGATTCAACAGTGCTGGACGCATTCAGCATTATCAACTAACATCGACCTGTGTCAAGCTGACACGTTTTCCCGACCGGTCAAGCAGGAATACATCATGACGATCGAGGTACGCAGTCGCGTCGACAACGGTGTCGAAACGTTTGAGGCGACCATCAACGGCGAGCGTATTCACTGGGATCGCGGTTTGACCTATAGCCGCCATATCCAGACTGATCAGCTCCTCGGCGCGCAAATCCCGGTTTCACCGGAGCCCGATGAAATGCTGTTCATCATCATGCACCAGTCGATGGAATTGTGGCTGAAGCTGGTGCTGCATGAAGGAAAGATCGCACACGAGCAGATTCGCGCGGATCGGCTGCCGCAGGCGTTCAAGACGCTCGATCGGATCGCCACCGTCATGCGCCACATGATCCACTCCTGGGAGGTGCTCGCAACACTGACGCCCCATGACTTCCTGACCTTCCGTGGCTATCTTCGCAAGGCATCGGGCTTCCAGTCATGGCAGTACCGCATCCTGGAGTTCATGCTCGGTAACAAGAACGCCGATCTGATCATCGTGCATCGCGACAGCCCGGAGCACACCGCGGCTTTGAATGCCGCGTTGCAAAATCCGTCGATCTATGACGTTAGCCTGCAGCTGCTGGCCCGGCGCGGATTCGCCGTGCCGAAAGAATTGCTGGAACGCGATTGGACGCAACCGTATCAACCGCATGCAGCCGTCGAGAAGATCTGGATGGACATCTATCGCGACGTCGAGCCCAACTGGGACCTTTATCAGCTCGGCGAGCGCCTGGCGGCGCTCGAGTACTACCTGCAGGAATGGCGCTTCAAGCACATGAAGACCGTATCACGCGTGATTGGCGACAAGCGCGGGACAGGAGGGTCATCCGGCGTGAGCTACCTCGTCAAGGCGTTGGACCAGAAGATGTTTCCGGAGCTCTGGTCGATGCGAACGGACATGCAGGCGCCGGTCATGGGTACGCCGTCCGGCTGTCCTGTATAGGCCCGAAGTGGCGCGCCTCATCGACATAACGCAGCGTGTGGATCGTCGCTTGCCGGTCTGGCCGGGCGAGCAGGCCTACGAATGTCGCCGCACCGCAGACATCTCGCCCGCTTGCCCGGTGAACCTGTCGGTCGTGAGTTTCTCGAGCCACGTCGGAACTCATGCCGACGCGCCTTTGCATTATGCCGCTGATGCGCCCGACAGCGCTGCCTGCGAGCTCACTCCTTATATCGGACCCTGCCAGGTCGTCGACGTACGCAATGCCCGTGGCCAGGTCAACGTCGGTGACTTCGATGTCGCCGCGCTCGGCAAGGATCTGCGCCGTGTGTTGTTTCGCACCTACGACCGGTTTCCCGGCGATCGTTGGGACCAATCCTTCACCGCAATCGCCGCAGCCACGGTCTCGATGCTGGCGCAGCGCGGGGTCATCCTGATCGGCACGGATGCCGCGTCGCTCGATCCACAGAATTCGAAATCCATGGATGCACACCGTGTGGTTCTGGCGAACGACATGCGAATACTCGAAGGGCTCGTGCTCGATGACGTTCCGGCCGGAAATTACGAACTCATCGCCCTGCCATTGCCTCTGGCGGGCGCGGATGCCAGCCCAGTGAGGGCCATACTGCGACCGATCTGAAACGACCTGTCATGGCAGATTCCGAATCCATAGAAAATCTCGATCGCTGCGACCCGCTGGCGCCATTGCGCGGCGAGTTCGCGCTGCGCGACGGACTCATCTACCTGGACGGCAATTCGTTGGGGCCGCCGCCACGGACCGCGGCGCAGCGCATTGCCAGGATGGTCGATGTGGAGTGGAAGGACGGGCTGATTACTTCGTGGCTGGCGGCTGACTGGTCTTCGTCGCCGCGGCGCGTCGGCGACAAGATCGCGCCGTTGATCGGGGCCGCGCCCGGCGAGGTGATCGCTGCCGATTCGACGTCCATCAACCTGTTCAAATGCATGGCCGCGGCGCTCTCGTTGCGTCCCGGGCGCCGGGCAATCCTGTCGGAAGCCGGCAATTTCCCGACCGATCTTTACATGATGCAGGGCCTGGAGAACTTCACGGACGGCCGGATCGCCGCAAGAATCGTTGCCGCCGACCAGGTGCTGGAGAGTCTTGATGACGACGTGGCCGCGGTCGTGCTGACCCAGGTGCATTACAAGAGCGCCTCGATCCGCGATCTAGCTGCCGTGACCCGCCGCGTACACGACGCCGGTGCGTTGATGATCTGGGATCTGAGCCATAGCGCTGGATCGATTCCGGTGGATTTGAATGCCGCCGGTGCGGACTTCGCGACCGGCTGTGGCTACAAGTTCCTGAACGGGGGGCCCGGCGCACCGGCGTTCATGTTCGTTGCGGCGAGGCACCAGGGACAGTCGCAGGCCGTACTGAGTGGTTGGTTCGGTCACCGCGATCCATTCGCGTTCACGGATGACTATCAACCGGCCGCAGATATCCAGCGCTTTCTTTGCGGAACACCCACGGTGCTCGGCTTGATCGCACTCGAATGCGGGGTCGAAGTATTCCACCAAACCGACATGCAGGCGCTGCGCCGCAAAGCGCAACGGCTCGGTCGCTTGTTCATCGACCTGATGAGCGAACGATGTAGTGGATACGGATTCGACTTGGCCAGCCCCGACGATGATGAGTTGCGCGGCGGTCACGTGTCGTTTCGGCATCCGCATGGCTACGAGATCATGCAGGCGCTGAAGGCGAACGACGTAATCGGCGACTTTCGCGCGCCGGACATTCTGCGCTTCGGAGTCACACCGCTGTATCTACGCTACATGGATATATCCAATGCAGTTGACATCATTCATGACACGATGGCGAAGAGTCTCTGGGATCGCGATGCCTACAGGATCCGCACCGGATTCACCTGAGACGAAACCGTTGAGGAGTGCAGCCTGATGCTCAGTTTCCCAAAGGTCCGTGTAGCAGCCATACAGGCGGCACCGGTCTATCTGCAGGTCGATGCCACCGTCGACAAGGTTTGCGAACTGATACGTGAAGCCGCTACCAACGGCGCTCAGCTGATAGCATTTCCCGAGGTCTTCATTCCTGGCTATCCCTATTGGAACTGGCTGCTCAATCCAATCCAGGGGAGCCCATGGTTCGACCGGCTTTATCGAAACAGCATCGAAGTACCCGGCCCGGAGACCGAGCGCATCGCAGAGACTGCGCGCGAATGCGGGTGTTTCGTCGTGATTGGCTGCAACGAGCGCATTGCGCGCAGCATCGGCACGCTCTACAACACCAATCTAATTTTTGGAGCAGACGGAAAATTGCTCGGGCGACACCGCAAGCTGGTGCCAACCTGGGCCGAGAAGCTGACCTGGACGGGCGGCGACGGATCCAGCCTGCGAATCTACGATACGCCGGTCGGCAAGCTCGGCACTCTGGCCTGCGGGGAGAACACCAATACACTGGCGCGATTCGCGCTCCTGTCTCAAGGAGAGCAGATTCACGTCGCCAACTATATTTCGCTGCCGGTCGCGCCGGAGAGTTACAACATGCTCGAGGCGATCAAGATCCGCGCCGCGGCGCATTCCTTCGAGGGCAAGATCTTCACAATCGTCTCCTGTTCGACCATTTCGCAGGAAATAATCGACATGATGTGCGACGCGAATTCCGAGGCACGCAGCCTGCTTGGCAGGCGCAACAGTGCCTTCAGCGGCATCATTGGCCCGGATGGTTGCCTGATTGGTGATTCACTCGCCGACGATGAAGGAATCTGTTACGCGGACATCGCGCTCGATGCATGCATACAGCCGAAGCAGATGCACGATATCGTCGGCAGCTACAACCGATTCGATATTTTCAACCTCACCGTCAATCGCGCGCGACTTGATCCGGTGTCCTTCGTTCAGGGTTCGCAACAGGACGAGCCTGCCTTGCCCCTGAATGCCACGGATTCAAGCACCTGACGCGACAACTGCGCGGAGCGATCCCACAATGATCCAGGCAGACAAACGACCCGACAATCCCGGCGCGGATCCACGCGATGACGTACTCGGAAGATCGCGGGTAAAGGATACGGCCGAGCTCAAGCATTATTACCAGGAGCTGGCGAAGTATTCGACCGTCGCTTTCTGGACGCGCGCAAACGATATCGAACCCTGGGAGCCGGTCACGCGCTACCGGCCGACCATCTGGCGCTATGCAGACATGCGCAAGCTGGTGCTCAAGTCAGCAGACCTGGTTCGCCCCGAAGAGGCGGGCCGCAGGGTCGTTGTACTGGTCAATGACTCGGATGCGGGCCGGCAACATACGGCCGCCGTAGGGTGGTTGTTCAGTGGGTTGCAGGTCATGCGGCCTGGGGAGATTACACCCGCACATCGTCACACGGCATCCGCACATCGATTCATCATGGAAGGCGGTGGGGCCTATACCGTCGTTGACGGTCATGAAATCACGCTCGGCGCGCGCGACTACGTGCTGACGCCGAACGGCTGCTGGCATGACCACGGCGTTCGAGCCGATGGCAAAACCTCGATATGGCAGGATGGGCTCGACATACCGTTGATGAACAGTCTCGAGACCAATTTCTACGCTGTCTATCCCAAGCCGGCCCAGACGCCTGC
Source organism: Steroidobacteraceae bacterium (assembly GCA_041395505.1). Lineage (NCBI taxonomy): Bacteria > Pseudomonadati > Pseudomonadota > Gammaproteobacteria > Steroidobacterales > Steroidobacteraceae > Steroidobacteraceae bacterium. The sequence continues at coordinate 464,823 of JAWLAG010000002.1, read as the reverse complement.
GCACGTTTGCAACGACTCACCGCTTACATTCGGCGCGCCCGGCGTGCTGCCAATTGCAGCGGCGGCCTGGGACAGACCCTACTCGCCGCTGATGGTTTATCGCTGGGAGCACACATGCGCTGCGCTGCACAACACCGCAAAGGCACAACCGGCTGATCCCTATGATGGCCACATCGTGCGATTCACCAATCCGGCCACAGGTGGCTGGGCCATGTCGACCATGGGCGCGCATATGCAGATGCTGGCGCCGGGCATGCACACAAAGAGCCATCGCCACACCGGCAACGTCGTGTACAACGTAGCCGAAGGCGAGGGTTATTCGATCATCGGTGGCGAGCGCATCGAATGGCAGCAGCACGACATATTCTGTGTCCCCTCCTGGGTGTATCACGAGCATGTGAATACCGCCAAGGACTCGCCGGCCTATCTATTCTCATTCAACGACTTTCCTGTCATGGAGGCGCTCGGCGTGTTCATGGTGCAAGGCGCCGGAGAAAAAGGCGCCTACCAGGCAGGCTGACGACGCGCCACGCGCACCGGCCGCGGCAACTTGTGTCATCATCGGTCGGGTGCCTGTCACCGGAGCCGAGATGGCTGAACTGACCGACAAGCAGGTTGCCTGTATCACCGAGTGCGTCCGTCGATTCGATGGTCATCGCGGTGCGCTGCTGGAAATCCTGCGCGCCGTACAGGCCGAGCTTGGGTGCATTCCGCCGGCTGCGGTGCCAACGATTGCCACGGCGCTCAACCTGTCGCGTGCCGACGTGCATGGTGTCATCAGCTTCTACGATTACCTCCGCAGTTCGCCCGCGGGGAGACATACCGTCCGAATCTGTGTGGCCGAGGCCTGTCAGTCGATGCAAGGCGCCGCGCTTGCGAGCTCAGCGCAAGCCGAGCTCGGCGTACCTTTCGGCGGTACCACGGCCGATGGCCGTATCACACTCGAGCATGTGTACTGCCTGGGCAATTGCGCCTGCTCACCCGCCGTACTGATCGACGACGAGCTGTATGGACGGGTCGACGCCTCGCGCTTGCGGGAGTTGCTCGCGGGACTCGCCGGCCCGTGAGCGTAAAGGCCTATCTCGCCTCGGATGCCGCCGCGGTGTCGCTTGGAGCGGACCGCCTTGCATTACGCCTGCAGCAACTGGCCGATGAGCACGGACTCAAACTCGATCTGCGGCGCACCGGCAGCCGCGGCATGATCTGGCTCGAGCCGCTGCTCGAAATTGAAATCGGCGCCGGTCGCCTCGGTTTCGGGCCGCTCGCAGAGGCGGATCTGCCCGGTCTGATTGCGAGTCGCTTCGAGACGTCGCATGCGCGCTGCGTCGGCTTGATCGACGAACTCGACTGGATGAAGCGCCAGCAACGCGTGACTTTCGTGCGCTGCGGCATCATCGAGCCCACCGACTTCGCGCAGTACCGCGCCGCTCGCGGCCTCATTGGCCTGCAACAAGCGCTCGCCATGAAGGCGACGGAGATCGTCACGCTGATCACCGAGTCCGGTCTTCGCGGCCGGGGCGGCGCGGCTTTTCCAACCGGCAGGAAATGGGAGACGGTACTCGCCCAGGACACGACCGAAAAATTCATCGCCTGCAACGCCGATGAGGGCGATTCGGGAACCTTTGCCGATCGCATGATGATCGAAGGCGATCCGTTCGCACTCATCGAAGGCATGGTGATCGCCGGTCTCGCAACCGGCGCGCAGCGAGGCTACATCTATCTGCGCGCCGAATATCCTCGAGCAGCCCGGGTCATGCAGCGTGCGCTCCTCGAAGCACGGCGCAATCAACTCATCGGCGGCAATATCCTGGGCAGCCGGCATGCTTTCGACATCGAGCTACGCGTTGGTGCTGGCGCCTATATCTGCGGTGAGGAGACTTCGATGCTGGAGAGCCTCGAGGGGCGCCGAGGCGAGGTGAGGGTGCGGCCGCCCATGCCCGCCGTGAGAGGGCTCCATGGCCAGCCCACCGTCGTCAACAATGTGCTGACACTGGCGACCGTGCCCGCCATCCTGGCCGATGGCGCCGCGAGCTACCGAGGCCTCGGCCGCGGTGAGTCGCGTGGCACGCTCGCGTTGCAGCTCGGCGGCAATGTCGCTCGTGGCGGCCTGCTCGAGCTGCCTTTCGGCCTGACGCTCGAGGACGCGCTGTTCAGTCTCGGCGGCGGCAGCGCAACCGGCAGGCCGTTGCGCGCTGCGCAGGTGGGCGGGCCACTCGGCGCCTATCTTGGCAGGGAGGAGTTCGACGTGACGCTCGACTACGAATCGCTGGCAGCGCGCGGCGCCATGCTCGGTCACGGCGGTGTCGTGGCTTTCGACGATCGTGCCAATCTCGGTCTCATGGCACGTCATGCGATGCAGTTCTGCGCCGACGAGTCCTGCGGCAAATGCACGCCCTGCCGCGTCGGCTCGACGCGCGCCGTCGCCTTGCTGGATGCCCTGCGTGCCGGCACGGCAGGCCCTGATGGCCTTGCCGAACTCGAGGAGCTCTGCCAGATCATGTTGCAAGGCTCCCTGTGCGGCCTCGGCGGGATGGCGCCGATCCCGGTGCAAAGCATCATCAAACGATTCCCCGCCGCGCTGGGTCCAAACCAGACCGAGGGACACTGAATGCACGCCATCGACCATCGGGATCTGGGTACACCGGCCGCCCTTGGGCAAGCGACGATCGAGTTGTGGATCGACGATCGCAAGGTCGCAGTTCCCGCCGGCACGTCCATCATGCGCGCGGCCGCACTCGCGGACCTCGCTGTGCCGAAACTCTGCGCGACCGATACGCTCAAGGCATTCGGCTCCTGCCGCCTGTGCATGGTCGAAATCGAAGGACGCAAATCGCTCGCCGCCGCGTGTACGACGGCTGCAGAGTCCGGCATGCGGGTGCGCACCCGGAGCACGGCCCTGCATCGATTGCGCCGCGGCATCGTCGAGCTATACGTGTCAGAGCACCCGCTCGACTGCGATCGCTGCCGGGCGAATGGCCATTGCGAGCTGCAGGACGTGGCGCGCGAGCACGGAATCACGACATCCCGCTGGGCGCCCAAGGTGCCGGCGTCGGCGCAGGCGATCGACACCAGCAATCCGTATTTCGATTTCACGCCAGATCTTTGCATCACCTGCTCGCGTTGCGTGCGGGCCTGTGACGAGATCCAGGGTACGTTTGCGTTGACGATTGCCGGCCGCGGTATGAATTCCCGTGTTACCGCCAGCCAGGCCGAAACATTTCTCGGCTCCGAGTGCGTTTCCTGCGGTGCCTGTGTCGAATCCTGTCCGACGGGCGCGCTGCACGAGAAGTCTCTCGGTTCCGGCAGCGCGCCGACTCGCGCCGTTACGACCACCTGCGGCTATTGTGGCGTGGGGTGCTCGTTGCAGGCGGAAGTGCGCGAGGGTGACGCGGGCCCGGAGGTAGCACGTATCGTGCCGAATCGTGATGGTGCGGCGAACCATGGCCACGCCTGTGTCAAGGGCCGTTTTGCCTACGGTTATGTCTCGCATCCGGAGCGGATATTGCATCCCATGATCCGCGCAAGCCGCACCGACCGCTGGCAGGAAGTGAGCTGGGATCAGGCATTCGCGCACGCGGCGCAGGAGTTCCGCCGGATCCAGAATCGTTACGGCGCTGGCGCGGTCGGTGGCATCACCTCATCGCGCTGCACCAACGAAGAGACTTTTCTTGTTCAGAAACTGGTTCGCGCCGCGCTTGGCAACAACAACGTCGACACCTGCGCGCGCGTCTGCCATTCGCCCACCGGCTATGGCCTGAAGCACACGCTCGGCGAATCGGCCGGGACCCAGGCTTTTGATTCGGTGCAGGTGGCCGATGTGATCATGATCATCGGTGCGAACCCGACCGATGGTCACCCGGTATTCGCCTCGCAGCTGATACGTCGCCTGCGCCAGGGCGCACGATTGATCGTGGCCGATCCGCGGGCGATCGGACTTGTCAGGTCCGCCCATATCGCGGCGGACTATCACCTGCAACTTCGCCCCGGCAGCAACGTTGCACTGATCAACGCCCTGGCCCATGTCATCGTGACCGAAGGATTGTTCTCGCGGGAATTCGTGGCCGACAGATGTGAGCCGGATTCCTTCGAGCGCTGGTGCGAGTTCATCCGGCGCTCCGAGAATTCGCCCGAGGCGGTCGAAGTCCATACGTCGGTTCCGGCCGGCCTGGTGCGGGGCGCGGCCAGGCTCTATGCGCGCGGGGGCCGCGCCGCCATCTACTACGGACTCGGTGTCACCGAGCACAGCCAGGGCAGCACGATGGTGATGGGCATAGCCAATCTTGCCATGTTGACCGGCAATCTTGGTCGCGAAGGCGCCGGCGTCAACCCGCTGCGCGGCCAGAACAACGTGCAGGGCTCCTGCGACATGGGTTCGTTCCCGCATGAATTCAGCGGCTATCGACACGTCGGCGACGATGCGGTGCGCGGGGCGTTCGAGCGTGACTGGCAGGTGCAGCTCGCGAGCGAGCCGGGCCTGCGCATTCCGAACATGTTCGATGCGGCGCTCGACGGGAGTTTTCGCGCCCTGTACGTGCAGGGCGAGGATCTCGCGCAATCGGATCCGAATACCGCGCATGTCACGGCAGCACTCAGCGCGCTCGAGTGTCTCGTCGTGCATGACCTGTTCATGAACGAAACCGCGAAGTTCGCCCATGTGTTCTTCCCGGGCTCGTCGTTTCTCGAAAAGGACGGAACCTTTACCAACGCCGAGCGGCGCATTTCGCCGGTGCGACGCGTACTCGAGCCGCGCGCCGGACTGCAGGACTGGCAGATCACAATGCGATTTGCCAACGCGCTCGGGCTTCCGATGCATTACGATCATCCGTCGCAGATCATGGCTGAAATTGCGCGGCTCACCCCGACCTTCGCCGGTGTCGATTACGAGAAGATCGACCGTCTCGGGAGCCTCCAGTGGCCCTGCAACGATGCGGCGCCGGAGGGAACACGGACGATGCACGTCGAGCAGTTCGTGCGCGGCAAAGGGCGGTTCTATGTAACGGCATTCGTACCCACGGCCGAGCGCAGCTCGAGCCGCTATCCGTTGCTGCTCACGACCGGGCGGGTCCTCAGTCAATACAATGTCGGCGCACAGACGCGGCGCACGGCGAACCTGCGTTGGCATGACGAAGACCGGCTCGAGATCCACCCGGACGATGCCAATGATCGCGGCATCGCGAGCGGCGACTGGGTCGGTGTATCAAGCCGCGTTGGCGCGACCGTGTTGCGCGCCGAAGTAACCGAGCGGGTGTTGCGTGGAGTGGTGTACACGACTTTCCATTTCCCGGAGTCGGGTGCCAACATCGTGACCACCGAGAACTCCGATTGGGCGACCAATTGTCCCGAGTACAAGGTGACTGCCGTTCAGGTGGTGCGCGTCGAGCAGCCGGAGCAATGGCGCGCACGCGCGACGGGCGCGCGCGGCCATGACCTGAAGGCACGCGGCCAAAGTGAACACGCCTGAACGGCGCCCAACCGGCGAGGTGACCGCACAGCCCGTGAGCGTTGCGGTCCAGCGCTGGGGGCGCGACGGCACGCGGTCCGGGCGCGACATGATCGCAAGCGAGTTGCCTGTCGCGCTGGAATTCAACGGTGTTGCCTACGCCGTGATGATGGTGACACCGGTGGATCTCGAGGACTTCGCGGTCGGATTCTGCATGACCGAAGGGTTGGTCGAGCATCCAGCCGACATCCGCAGCATCGAGATCGAAACGCAGGCGCTCTCGGCCAGGTTGCGCCTGACGATCAACGCGCGCCAGTTTGCCGCGCTGCTGCGGCGCCGCCGCGCCATGGCTGGTTTTTCGAGTTGCGGCATCTGCGGAGTCGAGAGCCTGGACGATGCGTTGCGCAAGGTACCGCGTGCCGGGTCGACGCTGCGAGTGTCGGCGGCGCAGGTGCAGCAGTGGCTCGCTGATCTGGCCGCATGGCAGCCCGTCAACGCAGTCACAGGCGGCATGCATGCCGCCGCGTGGATCCATGATGGCCGTTTGCGGCAGGTGCGAGAGGATATTGGCAGGCACAATGCGCTCGACAAGGTGTTGGGCGCGGTAATGCGCAAAGAGGCCGCGGATTGTGCAACGGGACTGTTACTGGTGACCAGTCGCGCGAGCTATGAAATGGTGCTGAAGGCTGCGCAATGCCGGATCGAAATCCTCATTGCAATGTCGGCTCCAACATCCCTCGCCGTGCAGAGCGCCGAGAATTGCGGGATGACCCTGGTCGCGTTCGCACGGCCTGGTCAACACGTCGTCTACACACATGCGGAGCGCATCGGTGGATAAGCGGCACCTGGCGGCCATGGTCGAGGACATCGCGAGCTTCTTTCGTTCCGCGTCGGTGTCCGACCAGATAAGCGCCGATATCGGCAGCCACCTGCGGCGGTTCTGGGAACCACGCATGCGCAGCGAACTCATTGCAGCCTGGCGCAGTGGCGAAATCAAGCTGAGCGACGCAGCGGCCGCTGCGGTTGCGCGCCTTGCCGAGACTCACGACGCCTGCGGCTGACGCATCGCCGCGATCCAGGTATCTATCTTGCGCTCGAGGATAGGCAGCGGCAGGGCGCCGGTGTTGAGAACCTGGCGGTGAAATTCGCGCAGGTCGAACTTTGAGCCGAGTTCCTTCTCGGCCTTGCGGCGCAATCGTTGAATCGTGAGCGCGCCGATCTTGTACGCCAGTGCCTGGCCGGGAATAGCAATGTAGCGTTCGACCTCGGCTGTCGCATCGGTCTCACCCATGGATGAGTTGTCGAGCATGTAACGGATGGCTTGCTCGCGCGTCCAGCCCTTGGTGTGCAAACCGGTATCGACGACGAGGCGCATGGCGCGCAGCATTTCAGAATCGAGATGGCCGAAACGCTGGTAGGGATCGTCGTACAAACCCATCTCATAGCCCAGTGTTTCCACGTAGAGGGCCCAGCCTTCCACATAGGCGGTGTTGCCGCCAAAGCGCATGAAATTCGGCAACGCCGTATTCTCCTGCGCCAGGCTGATCTGGAAATGATGACCGGGAGCGCCTTCGTGCAGATAAAGCGAAGTCATGCCCGGCGAGGTTCGCGAGGGCAGGTCGTAGGCGTTGAAATAGAAGATGCCGGGCCGCGACCCGTCCGGGGTACCACGCTGGTACGATCCTCCGGCCTGGAATTTCTCACGGAACGGCTCGTAGGGGCGGATCTCCAGGGCCGCTTTGGGAAGATCCGTGAAAAACCTTCCGATCTGCTGATCGACGCGCCGACCGAGCGCGTAATACGCTTCGGTCAGGCTTTCACGCGATGAGGGTTTGAATTGCGGGTCATTGCGAATGAATTCGAAGAACTGTGGCAGCGTTCCCTCGAATCCGACGGCCTCGCGCACCTTCATCATCTGCTCGCGTATACGCGCAACTTCCGTCAAACCCAGTTCGTGCACTTCCGCCGCCGTCAGTGGCAAGGTCGTGCGCGCCTCGATCAGGCGGGCATAGAGCTCGGTGCCACGGGGCATGGCCGCGAGGCCAACGACCTCGCGCGTCTTCGGCAGGTATTCGTCACGCAGGAAATCGCGCAATCGCGTCAATGCCGGATAGATCTGCAGCCGGATGGCGTCGCGATAACGCTGCGTGTAGCGCTCGCGGTCCGCGTCCGTGAATTCGGCGGGAAAATCACCGACAGGCCCGAAATAGGTCGACTCATCGACCGGCGCCGCCAACTGCGTGTCGAGTTGGGCGATGACATTGTTGATGGTCAGGCGTGTCTCGACGATGCCGCTCGCCATGCCCTCGCGGAAACGCCCGATGGCCCGATCGATCAGGTCGGCGTACTGCGCATGTCGCAGGAGCGCATTGTCGTAATCGGTGGCGGTCTTGAAGGGCGCCGCTCCCTTGCCGGATGAGATAACCGGATAGAAAACATGGATACCGTAGAAATGATTGAGTGGGCGCACCTCCGTCAACTCGAGCATGTCCGGTCTCAAGTCGATCAGGGATTGCTCCTGCTCATACTCGAAGACATCGTAGGCGATGCGGTCGGTGGCATCGAGTTGCGCGCGATCGATGGCATGCAATCGGGCAAGTTCGCGCATTGCGGCTTCGCGCTCGGCGTCATTGTGCGCATCGGTGAAGATGTCGCCGAGCTGGTCGGCGTACCGCAGGTCGCCACGAAACAGCGCCGACAGCGGATTTCGCCGGAGGCTGTCTTCATCGCTCGACGCAAAGAGTGCGCGCAGCTCGGCCGGTGCGTCGGCTGGCCGGGTGGTAGCGGATGTTTCGGGTGCAGTGGGCTTCGCCGCGGGTGCACCGGCACAGGCGCAGAGCGTGGCGCAAAGCACCACCAGAATCGTTCTCGATATCACTTATTGGCTCCGTTCTGTCGGCGTTGTTTACAACGCTCAATGGCCGCGAAGGCTACAAGGCTGAGACGCGCATCACAACCGCAATCCGTTTTGTGACGTCGTGCACAACGTTAAGTCAGGTCAGGGTCGTGCTGTCGGCCGAAGTCGCTGGCCGCGGCCCGCAATCGTCGCCGCGCATGACAATGCCGGTGCCCTGGGCAGCCCGGTTGGGTCCCGGAGCCGGCGTGCAGAACCTAACTAATTGAAAACAAAAAATTAAATTCGAGTTGGCCCGGATCCTGCTTTGGCAGGGGGACTCGCAGGATCACTGCGTGGACGGAGTGAGCTGGATCGTGAGACGTAACTACACACAGACAGATCGCCCAATCGGCAATGGCCCGTCACGGATAGGCAAGACGCTTGCCGGCGCCTGCCTGGTCGCAGCCATGCTGGGCGGTGTCGCAAACGCCGGACCGCTCATGGTCGGCGAGCAGGTCGAGGTTGGCAACCAGAATGGCAATGCCTTCACGCCGAGCCCGGTCAATGGCGACACCAATGGGCTTTATAGCAATATTTCCTTCCTCCTCGATGGCGAGCGCGGCGTCAATGCCGCCGCCGGGGCATTCGTGCTCGATTACCGCCAGAGCGGTGGCGAGTGGGAACAATTCGTCAGCTTCTGCCTGCAGCCTGACGTCTATCTGATGCCGTTTTCGAATCCCTATGAAGTGACCGGCCTTTCGGCTTCGCCTTACCAGAACGATGCCTGGATCGCCGAACTCTGGGGCCGTCACAGGAACGACGTGACCAACGATATCGGCGCAGCCGCCTTTCAGGTGGCGCTCTGGGAGCTCGCCTACGGCGTGAGTGACCGAAACCTCGGCAGCGGCGCGTTTCGGCTCACGAGCTCCGGCGCCGTGTTCGATCTGGCGCAGAGCTGGCTCACGGAAATCGATGGCAGCGGCCCCATGGCCGAGGGTCTGATGGTGCTCGTCAACAATCCGCAGCTGACCGATCGGCAGGATCTGCTCACCGCGAATCCGACTGTGCCTGAGCCCGGAACCCTTGCGTTGCTCGGGATCGGCCTGGTTGGCATTGCCGCCGTGCGCCATCGCCGCAGACGCGCAGTCGCCTGAGCCGAATCAGCGAAGGAAGTCGCCAACAAGAAATGCGGGCGCGATAACCCGGCGCAAGATCGGGGTCGCGTACTGCAGCGCCGCCATCAGGCAGCGGCGGTGGCCAACTGGACCTGGTTGCGGCCACCATGCTTGGCGGCATACACCGCCGCGTCGGCTCGCGCCACGAGCTGCTCGCCCCAGATACCCAGCATGTCGCTGCTCGCGATACCAATGCTGCAGGTGAGCTCGATGGGTTCGCCAAAGCCTCCGACCCGCATCTGCGCGACACGCGCACGAATGCGCTCCGCGATCAATTGTGCTGCGGCGACATCGGCGCTGCTCAGCACCACGATGAACTCCTCGCCGCCATAGCGACCGATGACATCCGACTGGCGCAGTTCGGACTGGATCGGCGCGGTAATTGCGCGCAGGCAGGCATCGCCCGCCGCGTGGCCGTATCGGTCATTGATCTGCTTGAAGTGGTCGAGGTCGATGAACAGCAGCGCAATGGGCAGGCCGCGGGCCTGTGCGCGAAGGCAGGCGGCGTCGAGACGTTCCATGAGCGAGCGCCGGTTGAGCATGCCGGTCAATGGATCGGTCTGCGCGCGTCGCTCGGCGTCGGTCAGCGCCAGCCGCTGCTCGCGCAGACGGTCGGCCACGCCGAGCGCGACCAGGATGGCAGCAGCGACCATCGCCAGGGGCAGTCCCAGGTAGGGCAGGTTGCTGCCATCGAATTGACGGTCGACGAGCAGCCGCGCGGCGGTCGCGATCGTGAAGACTTCGAGCAGGCCCCAGGCCAGCAGAAACCAACCGGCGCCCCGGCTGCCACGGCGCCAGGCGAGGAAACACACGATGAGCGTGAAGATCGCGGTGCCGAGAAAGATGATATTGCCAACTGCCGCGACCTTGGTGCCAAGGCCGATCAGCTGTCCGACATTCGCGACGGCAAGCACCAGGAAGACCAGGGCCAGGACGCCAAAGATGCGGTGTACCCGCGGCCAGTAGCGCTTGAGATCGGCGATTTCACGCACGAACAGTGCCGCGGCTGCGCCGCTCAATGCGGCCGGTATGTTCCATGCATTCGCGTTCAGGGGCGTTGCGATGCGCAGCAGTGGCCAGTCAAAACCCTGTCCCGACAGATAGGCGATATAAAGCGCCTGCAGGCTGAACAGGACCGCATATAAAAGGAATATCGAGCTCTTCAGGATGGCCCAGATGAGCAACGACGCGGTGGCCATCGCCATCAGCGCGCCGAAACTGAGCGCAATGACCCGGCTGTTGTTGTTGGCCTCGGCGAGCTTGTGCGCAAGCGGCGCGAGCTCGAAGCCGAGGGACTCGGAGCCGCTGCCCTCGGGTGTTATCTCGGCGTAGAAGGTTTGGCCGCCGACAAGGGTCCGGTCGAGTGCGAATACTGATTCGTGCATGGCGCGAAATCCGCCGGCGGAAAATGCCGGCGCGATGGCAGAGTCGGCCGATGCCGCGGCGGCGAACAATCGCAGCTGCAAATGCCGGCCTTTGCGAATGATCAACGCATCGTGATTGAGATGACGGTCGCCGATTTCGATACGCACCCAGAATGCTGCACGGGTCGAGCGCAACGCCGCGAAGTCGAACGGGCGGAAGCGCTGATCCAGGCGGCCACTGGCGACCTCGGCAGGCGCCGCCTCGCCTGCAAGTGCGGTCAGCTGCAGGCCCTCTTCGGCGAACGCCGGAACCATGCACGCGAGAAAAAGGAGTAACGCAAGCAGGAGTTTTCGCGGCGCGGTCATGCTGGCAATCATCGTAGACAGTCCCTGCGGCAGTGTCACTGCCGTGAACAAAAAAGGCCCGACTTTCGGTCGGGCCCTTGTGGGAGCGGATCCACGTGTGTCAGCGCACGGGTTAGTCCATACCGCTCTACCGCTGATAACGATAGCGTTGCCGGCCGCGGCTTGCAAGTGACACGTCTCCTGTGTCAGCGCTACTCCACGGGTTCGATAGAATGCAACGCATGAGATTTTGCATCGTGGGTGCAGGAGCACTTGGCAGCATACTTGCCGCGGCGCTCATTCGATCGGGTCACCAGGTGGCGGTGGTGGCGCGGGGACGGCGGGCGGATCAACTGCGCTCGCTTGGACTGTCGGTGCGCGGCCTCATCACAATCGACCTACCCTGCCATGTGGTCGAATTGCCGTCGCAACCTTCCGCCTGCGACGTGCTCATACTCGCGACCAAGGCGATCGACACAGAGGCCAGTCTGCAGCCGTTTGCCGGTATCGGCGTCGATTGCGCCTTTTCGGTGCAAAACGGCATCTTGAAGGACGATCTGCTCGCCGGTGTGCTTGGACAGGGTCGCGTCCTGGGCGCGATGGCGGATTTCAGCGGCGAGTTGACGGGATCCGGCGAGGTGTTGTTCACGCGCAATGTCTGCCTGCACCTCGGTGAACTGTCTGGCCAGTCGAGCCCGCGCCTCACATCCATTGCCGCGGCGATCGACCAGGCCGGCGTCCGTACGGCGGCGGTAACCGACATACGAACCCGCGAGTGGTCCAAGTTCGTTGGCTGGCTGGCGTTGGTGCCGGTTGCCGTGCTCACGCGCCTGCCAACCGCACAGCTCCTGTGCGATGCCGGTTGCGCGGAGGTACTCGTTCGCCTGGCACGCGAAGCGGGCGCGCTGGCGCGAGCTGAGGGCGTCGAAATCATCGACCTCTCGCCGCTCCCCTCGGCCTGCCTGCAGGACGGGGACATCGCGCCGGCGATCGAACGCGTGCAGGATGTGGGCCGCCGGATGCGCTCGAGCGTGCCGGGGCACCGCATGTCCTGCCTGCAGGATATCGAGCGCGGCACGCCGCTCGAGATCGAAGAAACGCTGGGCGATGCACTCGAGCGCGGCCAGCGGCTTGGCATCGACATGCCGACCCTGCGCAGTTGCCTGCAATTGCTGCGGGCCTGCGATCCGGGCAGGGACCTCAGGCGCGCGAGCAGTACGCCAGTGCCGCGATGATCGCTCGCGCCCAGGCGTCGGGTTCATCGAAGGCCATGTTGGATGACTGCCCGACCAGCCGCTGAAACCTGAAATCCGGCCGCAGCGCTTTCACGCGCTCGAACGTGAAATCGAGCAGGTCATCGGAATTCGACAGGACCACGACCGGGCCGGCGAGTGTCGCAAGGCTGCCCGCCATGTCGTACTTGAATACGGCGTGGTGTCCATACCATTCCATCGGACCCGCGAGATACATGGCCAGCACGGACCAATGCAGCGCCTGCGGACTGCCCACAACCCGTTCACGCAGGTAACGGTACCGGTTTGCCAGGTACTCGCCCTGCGGGTCAGGCGTCTGCTCCCAATGCGGCACCGCCAAGCGCTTGTCGCGCTCCTCGTCGCTGTACAAAGGTACCCCGTGCAACACGAGGCACGCAGTGCGCGCTGGCGCGATGCGCGTCATTTCCGTGGCTACGGTCGCGCCGGTGTGGTGGCCGACGATGGCGATGCGCTCGATGCCAAGTCCGTCGAGCCCGCCATGCAAAGCGCGCGCATAGTCATTGATGCCGGGCGGCGATGCCGGCCTGTCGGAAAATCCATACCCAGGCAGGTCGATCGCGATCGAACCGACTCCGAGGCGGGCCAGCGCCTCCTGCGCGCGAGTAAAATAGATATGAAACCAAGGCACCTGATGGATCAGCAGTACACGCGCTTCGCCGCCCATGCGCTGGTAGTGCAATTGACCAAGCGTGCTGTCGACATAGCCGCGGCGCGCGGCGAGCGCAGCATCGAGGGGTCCGGCCGGCGTGATCGGCAGGTCTCGCGGTTGCCCGGCGTCCGTTGCCATGCCCATCGGCAGCATCGCGAGCGCAAACCAGCACGCGCCGACGCAGAGGCGCCTCATGCGTTCATCGCAGCGAGCGGTAATTGGCGCCCCAGGTAGCGGCCGAAACTCAGCGCCGGCGTGACCATCATCCCGCCTACGAAGGCGTTGCCCATGGTCTGTCCGGCGCCGAGCAGTTCGCCGGCGGCATACAGATTGCGGATCGGCGCGCCACCGGGGCGTATCACGCGCAGCTGCCCATCGACAGCGACGCCAACCGTGGAGGTGACCGAGTGGCCCTGGTGGCGAATGGCATAGAAAGGAGGCTGCACGATCGGCCGCGGCAGATGTTTGCGGCCGAGCGCGTCGCGGCCCCTGCGCACGCCCTCGTTGTAACCTGCTACGGTGGCCAGGAGCCCGTCGCGGTCGATGCCGCAGGCGTCGGCGAGCTTCGCAATGCTGTCGGCGCGGGTGAACATCATCTGTGTCGCGAAGGCTTCACGGATATCGTCGCGTGACCAGTTGCGCACCCCTGGGGGTGCACCGGCAAGTATCGCTTCGTCGAAGATGATCCAGCAGCGCAGGTCGGGCTGGGCGAGCAGTGCGTGTTCGCGCCGGTCGACACTGGGTTCATCCTCGCAGATGAAGCGTTTGCCATCGACGTTGACATAGATTTCCCAGGGTGGCCGGTCCTGGGGCACGGTGTTGAACCGGCCAAGAATCTTCGCAGGATACAGGTCGTTGACCAGAATCGAACCGAAGTTGCACAGATAGTTCTCGCGACCACGCACGTAACCACCTACCGCGAGCGCGAGCTCGATTCCCGCGCCCTTCGAGTAGCCATAGGCCATGTCACCGTAGTGCCGATACCCCGAGAGCGCCTCGAACAGCTGCGCATTGGCGGCATAGCCACCGCAGGTGAGTACGGTGCTGCGGCCGCGATGGATGGTCTCGCGGTCGGCGGATTTGACTCGCACCCCGCTCACCGCACCGTCGCGATCGGTCAGCAGCGCCGTTACCGATGTGTCGAGGGCAAGGTCGATGCGTCCCGCGGCGACCTGCGCGGCAAGCGGCGCCGTCAGGACGCCCAGAATGTCGCGCCCGCCGTTGGCACCCCATGCGTAACGCGCAACGCTGTAGGGTTCATGGGCCGCTCCGAGGATGGGATGCTCGGGCAGGGGTTTCAGGCCGAGGTCCATCAGCCAGTCGAAAGTGGCCGCAGCCTCGTTGACCGCAAGACGTACCAGCACCGGATCGGCCGTGTTGCGGCTGATGCGCATGACATCGTCGTAGTGCTGCTGGGGACTATCCTCGATGCCTTTGCTGCGTTGCAGCCGCGTGCCTGCCGCGCTCATCTGTCCCGTCGACAGGAACAGCGTGCCACCAACGGCGGGCGCGGCCTCCAGCAGCAGGACCCGCGCGCCGCGCTCGGCCGCCACAATGGCCGCCGGCAATCCGGCCGTTCCGGCGCCGACGATGATGACGTCGTAACGGGTGCCCGGGGCGATCTTTGCGCGCAAGCGCGTTGCGAAAGCGGCCAGTGCGCCACCGGCCAGATAGTGCAGGAAACTGCGGCGACGCATCGTCAGTGCCTGCGCTTGGCTGTCTTGCGGTAGGCGTGCAGCAGCGGCTCAGTATAGCCGTTTGGCTGAGCGGCTCCTTGGAACACGAGGTCCGACGCGGCGCGAAACGCGAAGCCGTCGAAGCCGGGCGCCATCGGCCGATAGGCCGGGTCGCCCCGGTTCTGGCGGTCGACCACGGCCGCCATGCGCCGAAGCGTCTCGCGGACCTCCTCTGCGCTGCACACACCATGTCGCAGCCAGTTGGCGATGTGTTGACTCGATATTCTCAAAGTCGCTCGATCCTCCATCAGCCCGATATCGTGAATGTCGGGAACCTTCGAACAGCCGATACCCTGATCGACCCAGCGAACGACATAGCCGAGTATGCCTTGCGCGTTGTTGTCGAGCTCGGCACGAATCTCTGCTTGCGACCAGTCGCGTGCCGTCGCGACCGGCACGGTCAGGATGTCGCGAAGTTTCGCTGGCGCACGCCTGGCAAGTTGCTGCTGCACAGCGAGCACATCCACTTCGTGATAGTGCATGGCGTGCAGGGTCGCCGCCGTGGGTGAGGGCACCCAGGCGCAGTTCGCGCCGGCGCGTGGATGGGCGATCTTGCTGGCCATCATGTCGGCCATGCGATCCGGCATGGCCCACATGCCCTTGCCAATCTGCGCACGCCGATGAAAACCGCAGCGCAACGCGACGTCGACGTTGTTGTTCTCATAAGCCGTCAACCAAGTCGCCGATTTCATCTCGCCCTTGCGCAGCATCGGTCCCGCCTGCATCGCGGTGTGGATCTCATCGCCCGTGCGATCGAGGAAGCCGGTATTGACGAATACAACCCTCGCGCTGGCGGCACGGATACACTCCTTGAGGTTGACGGTCGTACGTCGTTCCTCGTCCATGATGCCGACCTTGATGGTGTTGGGTTGCAATCGCAGCAGTTTCTCGACCTGGGCGAACAGATCGTTGGTGAATGCCACTTCCTCGGGTCCGTGCATCTTGGGCTTGACGATGTAGACCGAGCCGGCGCGCGAATTGCGATAGGGGCCCTGGCCCTTGAGATCGTGCAAGGCGATCAACGAAGTGATCAGCGCGTCGATGATGCCTTCCGGTACTTCGCCACCGTTGGTCTGCAGGATCATCCCGCTGTACATCAGGTGGCCGACATTGCGGATGAAAAGCAGGCTGCGGCCGGGAAGACGCTTTAGCCGGCCATCCGGATCAAGGTAGTCGCGATCGGCGGCCAGGCGACGCGTGAGCGGCTTGCCTCCCTTGTCGAATTCCGCGCTCAGATCTCCGCGCAACAATTGCAGCCAGTTGCGATAGATTTGCACTTTGTCGGTGCTGTCTACCGCGGCGACGGAGTCCTCGCAATCGACAATCGTCGTCAATGCCGACTCGAGCACCACGTCGGCGATGCCGGCAGCATCGCTTGCGCCGATCGGGTGACTGCGGTCGATGCGCAATTCGATGTGCAAGCCGTTGTTGAGAAGCAATATGGCCTCTGGCGCGCGGGCCTCACCGCGGTAACCTGCGAACTGGGTCGCGATACGCAATGTCGTTTTCCCGCCGTCGGCGAGCGTCACCTGCAGCCGGCCATCCTGCACGGCATAGCCCTGCGCCGTGTGATGGGATCCTGCCGCCAGCGGTGCGCAGCGATCGAGAAAATCACGTGCGTAGGCAATGACCCGCGCACCGCGCAGAGGGTTATACCCGCCGGCGCGCGTCGCGCCCTGCGTTTCGTCGATGACGTCATTGCCGTAGAGCGCATCGTAGAGACTGCCCCAGCGCGCATTCGCGGCGTTCAGGGTGTAGCGTGCATTCGACAGCGGCACGACGAGCTGCGGTCCACACAAGGAGGCGATTTCGGCATCGACCCCGGTGGTCGTAATCGTGAAATCCTCGCCTTCCGGAACCAGGTAGCCGATCTCGCGCAACATCGCCTCGTGCGCCGCGACATCGAAACCGGCATCGGCACGGCCCTCGAACCAGCGATCGATGGCGGCCTGAAGCTCATCACGCCGTGCGAGCAGGGTCGCATTGCGAGGTGTCATGGTCGCAATGATCGCGCCGGCACCCGACCAGAATGATCCGGCGTCGATTCCCGTGCCCGGCAGGACTTCATCATCGACGAATTGCGCGAGCTCACGCGCGACGCGCAGTCCCTCGTACTCGACATAATCGGTCATGCGGCGCGAATCCCCTGCGGCCTGTGCTGACGAGCCTGAAGTCTAGCGGACTTGGTCGCGCTGCGCAGGCGGAGCGGGTCAGGGGGCGACTGCGACGCGATGCATCACCCGGCGCTGCGGGTAGTAGTCGGCGGCTGCATAGTGCTGAGTCAATAGATTGTCCCAGATCACCAATGAGCCTTGCTGCCACCGGTATCGCATCTGGAAGTCCGGACAGGCGACGTGCTCGAACAGCATGGCCAGCAGGTGGCGGCTCTCATTGCGGCTGAGGCCGACGATCTCGCGCGTGTAGACGCTGTTGACATACAAGCAGGCACAGCCTGAGACGGGATGGCGACGCACCACCGGATGAATACTCTCGCGGTCCGGCATGGCCATGACCGCCTCGAGCGGATAGCCGTCGACCGGGAGTCGATGCACAGCCTGCAACGGTTCGATCAACCGCTTGATCGCCGGGGATAGCGCATCGTAGGCCGCCGCCATGCTCGACCACAGCGTATCGCCGCCGGTTGCTGGCAGTTCGATGCAATGCAGGACGCAGGCGAGTCCAGGCTGCGCCCGAAATGTCAGATCGGCGTGCCAGACATTGATCTCCGGCGGATTCTTCTCGTCGTTGATCACGATCGATACCTGCGGATATCCGTCGACATGACCGAATTTCGGATGCGGATCTGCGACCGGACGGCCGAACAATGCAGCGATCTCGACTTGGCGCCCGGGTGACAATGACTGGCCACGCAGGCTGAGCACGCCAAAGCGCGCCAGTGATTCGCGCAGGAATGCGGCGATCGACTCATCGAGCGGTGCCGCCAGATCGAGTCCGGACACCTCGGCACCGATCGCAGGCGTGATTGGACGGGCAATATGCGTCACCTGGGATATTATGCGGTTTTCGGGGAGGCTCTGTGGCGGCGAACAGCTCGACCATCGCCATGATGGTCCTTTATATGGGCTTTTGTCTGGTGCTCGGCTTCATTGCCTACCGGCGTACGCAGAATCTCGGCGACTTCATCCTCGGGGGCCGCAGTCTCAACAGCTGGGTGACGGCGTTCAGTGCCCAGGCGACCGACATGAGTGGCTGGCTGTTGATGGGACTGCCCGGACTCGCCTATGCCTCGGGTTTCGACTCGGTGTGGTTGCTCGGCGGCCTGGTGATCGGCACCTGGCTCAACTGGCGTTTCGTCGCGGCGCGACTGCGCACGGCGACCGAGAAACTCGACGATGCCCTGACGCTGCCGGATTATTTTGCGCGCCGCTTTGGCGACCGGCGGCTGCTGCGCTCGATCGCGGCCTTGTTCATCCTGGTGTTCTTCGTTTTCTACACGAGCTCCGGATTCGTGGCCGCGGGCAAGCTGTTCGCCACCCTGTTCGCCCTGCCGCATGCACAGGCGATGTTCTGGGGTACGGTCGTGATGCTCAGCTACACCTTTTTCGGCGGATTCCTCGCGGTCAGCTGGTCCGACGTGTTGCAGGGCACGCTGATGTTCTTCGCATTGATCGTGGTGGCGGCGCTCGGCGTGTCGCTGACGGGTGGACCTGACATGCTCCTCGCCCGGCTCAACGTGCTCGACCCGGTGTTGCTGAACCCGTTCATTGCCAATGATGGCGAGCGTCTCGGCCTCATTGGCATCCTGTCACTTGCCGGCTGGGGTCTGGGCTATGCCGGCCAACCGCATATTCTCGCTCGTTTCATGGCGGCACGCAGTGCCGCGCACCTTACGCCGGCGCGTCGGATCGCCATGATCTGGGTGATCATCGTGCTGGTCGCGGCGGTACTGGTCGGCCTCGCGGGCCGATTATTGCTCGATCCGCCGCTCGCCGGTGCCGACAGCGAAAAAGTATTCATCGTCATGGCGACGACGCTTTTTCATCCGGCCATTGCCGGCGTCTGTCTCGCCGGTGTCATGGCGGCGATCATGAGCACGGCATCGGCCCAGCTGCTGGTCGCGTCGTCCGCATTCGCCGAAGACATCTACAAGGGCCTGTTGCGCCAGGCCGCGCAGCCGCGCGAGCTCCTGTGGGTCGGTCGCGGTGCAGTACTCGGTATCGCCATCATTGCCTATCTGATCGGGCTCGACCCGACAAGCCGCGTGCTGGAACTGGTCGGCTGGGCCTGGGCGGGTTTCGGCGCCGCATTCGGACCGGCCATCCTGTTGTCCTTGTACTGGCAAGGCATGACCCGCCGCGGTGCATTGGCGGGCATCGTGGTGGGCGGGCTGACTGTCATTCTCTGGAAGCAGGGCCATGGCGAGCTGTTTGCCCTCTACGAACTCGTGCCAGGATTCCTGCTGTCGATGCTCGCCATCGTGCTGGTGAGCCGCCTCGACGGCCCGCAACGCCCGCATGGCTGAACGCCGACCCATCGCGACTCGCAATACCGCCTGGGCGGCGGCATTGGCGCGGCGCGTGGCAGCGACGGGCCTTACTGCCAACATGATCTCGACGCTTGGCCTCGTCATCGCGCTCGCAGGCGGTTGGCAGCTCGCGAGCTTCGCCGACGCGGCCGGCCACTGGCGTTGGTCCCTGTTTCTTGGAGCGCTATGCATCCAGTTGCGACTGCTGTGCAACATGCTCGACGGCATGGTCGCCGTCCTGCATGGCCGGGCTACGGCGCTGGGTGCGCTCTACAACGATGTCCCTGATCGCATGGCCGATGTAGCGCTGCTGGTCGGCGCAGGCCTGGCGCTCGGCGAAGACGCCCACGGGCCGGCACTCGGCGCCGCGGCCGCTATGGCCGCACTGCTCACTGCCTATGTGCGGGTACTCGGCGGATCGCTCGGTACGAAGCAGCATTTCTTCGGCCCGCAGTCGAAGTCGCAGCGCATGGCGGTGCTCACCGGAGCGACGCTCCTGGGCGCGCTCGGGCCAGACCGTGCCTCGGCGAAGTGGTTGCTGCTCGCAGCGCTCGTCATCATCCTGACAGGATCGCTCCTGACATCGATACTGCGCCTGCGCGCCATCGCCGGTGAGCTGCGAGGCCGCGGATGATCGCCGCCGGCGTGGGCGGCGCATTGCGACTGCTTTGTCGATTACTGACCGGTGCCGCGCCCGTCTGGCATTGCGATCCAGCGGCGGTCGGCGCGCGCATTTTTTTCGCCAACCATGGTTCACACCTGGACACGCTCGTGATCTGGAGCACGCTTCCGCCCCAATTGCGCGCGCGAACCCGGGCCGTTGCGGCACGCGATTACTGGGAGCGCGGCGCCTTGCGCCGCTACCTCGCAACGCGTGTGTTTCGCGCGCTCCTGATCGATCGCAAACCACCGGCGAATCCGCAGTTTCAGAATCAGCAACGCGAGGCCGGTATGCGTGCCATGACCGACGTGCTGGATGCCAACGAGAACATCATCATCTTTCCGGAAGGCACGCGCGGCGACGGCGCGGATCTGCTGCCCTTCCGATCTGGCCTGTTTCACCTGGCGAAGAACAGGCCAGACGTGCCGCTGGTGCCGGTGTGGCTCGGCAACCTCGCGCGCATACTGCCGAAGGGCGAGGCCTTGCCGGTGCCCGTCCAGGGCCGCGTGATTTTCGGTGAGGAATTGCGGCTCGCCGCAGATGAGGACAAGGACGGCTTCCTGGCACGCTGCCGCGAGGCGCTGCAGGCACTCGAGCCGCGACGGTCATGAAGCCATCGGTCGATCTCGAACTCCTCTGGCTCGTGGCGGGCATCGTCGCCGTACTGGCCGCGGCGTCGCTGATCGGCTGGCTGATGCAGCGGCGTCAGCCAGACAGCGCCACGGTATCCAATCTCAATGCCAGGATTCGTGCCTGGTGGGCGATGGTGGTGGTATTCACCGTTGCGATCGCCACCGCGCCCTATGGTTCGCTCGTGATGTTCGCCCTGGTGTCGTTCATGGCGATGCGCGAATTCGCGGCCCTGTTGCCGGCACGGCGCGCGGACCATCGGGCCATGTTCCTGGCATTCTTCGTATTCCTGCCATTGCAGTACCTATTGGTTGGTATCAACTGGTATGGCTTGTTCGCACTGCTGATCCCTGTCTACGCCTATCTGCTCCTGCCGCTGCGCCAGGCGCTGTCCGGTGATACCCAGGACTTCCTTGCACGCACTTCGATGTTGCAGTGGATGCTGATGATCACCGTCTTTTGCGTGAGCCACGCACCTGCGCTGCTGATGCTCGACATCGAGGGCTACGCCGGTCAGAACGCCAAGCTGCTGCTGTTCCTGGTTCTGGTGACCGAGATGTCGGACGTATTGCAGTATGTGTTCGGCAAGCTCTTCGGCAAGCGGCACATTGTGGCGAAATTGAGCCCCGGCAAGACGCTGGAAGGTTATGCGGGCGGTGGGTTATCGGCGGTTGCACTGGGGGCAGCGCTATGGTGGGCGACACCGTTTTCGCCCTGGCAGGCAGCGGCCTTTGCGCTGCTGATCGTGATAGCCGGTATCTCGGGCGGGTTGGTGATGTCGGCGGTCAAGCGGGATCGTGGAGTGAAGGACTTCGGTACCGCCATCGAAGGTCATGGCGGCGTGCTCGATCGCATCGACTCACTGTGCTTCGCAGCGCCGTTGTTCTTTCACGTGACGCGCTTCTTTTTCGCCTAATTTCCTTGCGGGCGGTCGAGGCCCAACTGCCGTCCAATGCTCGCGACCATGTTGTCCCCGGGATAGAGTTCGCGCAGCTGTGCCAGGAGCTTCCGCGCCGGCTCGGGTTGCTTGAGCGCACGCGCGAGCAGATCGACGACCAGGAGCGCAGCACTCAAGTGCATGGGGTGCGATCGCTTCTCCTTGACGAACGGTTGCAGGATGCGCAGCGCAAGTTCCGGTCGCCGCTCCTGCGCCAGTCGCTTGGCAAGCGCGACGGTCTGGTCTTCACGTTCGAGGAAAAAACGCGGATCGAGTGCGAGGCCCTGTTCGACGGCTGCGGCCACCGGTGCCTTGCGATCTGACAGCATGACTTCCGCAACCTGTGCAGCGGCTTCGACAGTGCTCGTGGGTGACGCGGCCGCATCGGCCGCTGGCGCTGGCGCTGGCGCAGGCGCAGGGGTGGGCGCTGGCGCAGACGCGCGCATCGGTGTCGAAGGCCGCGGATCGGCAGCTGCGTCGTAGTCCTCGTCCATGCCGAGCTCGGGTGCGTAACAGCGTTCAATGACGAATGTGAGCGCGACGCCGAAGCCGACGAAGGCGCTGCTGAACAGGAGTCCCCAGGCCGTGCCGGGGCCCACGATGCTGATCAGGCGCAGCTTCATGAGTGCGAAAAGCACTACCGCCATGATCGCCGCGATCAGATAGGAGGGCAGGAGAATGCGCCATTTCTGGCCCCATACCCGCGCGAGCGAACGCAGCACGGCATCGACGCCCGATTCGCTTGCGCGTGCAACCCGGGCATGGGACAGCAGTGCCGCAACGGCAAAGAAGACCCACAGGGGTGCCAGCAGGAACGTAAGGATGGGCAGGGCAATCAAGCCGTATACGGCGACGAGTATCAATACGCCGACACCCTTGGCACCGATGGCAGGAATCATGGCGACGACCAGTTTCACGAGCAGAATAAGGAGCGACGTGAACACGGCAGCGAAAATCGTCCAGAACATGCAGATCTCGAGGCTGCGACCCACCATGGCGGGTCGTTCGTTGACCCGTCCACAGCCATGTAACGCTCCTTCGCGCCCAGCCAGCATGGCGTAGGCCAGCACCGCGACGATCGTGAGCGCCGCATACTCGAGCGCCCAGGGCAGGATGAGGCTCCAGACGCTGCGGGTGAGGACGTTGTCGGGCATCATCAGCGACGCCAGCCACTGTGCCAGGAAAGCCAGCGCGGTGGCGGCGAGCACGATTGGCCAGTGCTGCAACGCAAGCCGCGACGCCGGCGCGAACCAGGCGAGCAGGTTGCGTTGGCTCAAATTGCGATCGAGTGGATGAACCGCAAGGTCCTGCATGGCGCGGCCAGTGTAGCCGCTCTGGTGACGCCGCCCAAGCGACGCCGCAAACAGGTAGAATCAGGTCTCATTTCAATGATTGCCAGAGGGAGAGGCGTCGCGGATGAACCTCATCGAATCAGTATTGGCAGCGGGCGGCGGTTCGCTCGTTTCGCAAATGGCACGGCAGTTCGGTACGCAACCTGGGCAGACCCAGGATGCCATCGCGCAGATCACCCAGGTGCTGGGCCAGGGGCTTGCGCGCAATAGCCAGTCCTCGGGTGGTCTCGAGGCATTACTCGGAGCGCTGGCCGGCGGCAATCACCAGCGCTATCTCGACGATCTGTCGTCCCTGGGATCGGCTGCAGGCATTGCGGACGGCAATGGCATTCTCGGGCACATTCTCGGTAGCAAGGATGTCAGTCGCTCGCTTGCAGATCGCGTTGGCAGCAACACCGGTGTCGGCGCTGCGGTCGTCAAGCAGATGCTGCCCATGATCGCGGGCCTCGTGCTGGGTTCGCTCGGCAAGCAGCACTCGCAGGGTGCGCTGGCTGGCCTGACTCGAAACGCACCCGCCGCGGGCCGCTCGCCCTTGGGCGCGCTGCTCGACGCCGACGGCGATGGTTCCATTGCCGATGATCTGCTCGATCTTGCCGGGAAATTCCTGCGACGCTGAATGGCGAGGGTCGTCACCCGCTTTGCGCCGAGTCCGACCGGCATGCTGCACATCGGCGGCGTGCGCACGGCGCTCTTCAGCTGGCTGTACGCGCGCCATTGTGGCGGCGAGTTCATCCTGCGCGTGGAGGATACGGACCGCGAACGATCCACCGACGAGGCGGTCAGGGTCATCCTCGATGGCATGCGTTGGCTCGGCCTCGATCACGACAAGGGACCGTATTTTCAGAGCCAGCGCTTCGATCGCTACCGTGAGGTCATCGCCGGCATGTTGCGTGACGGCCATGCCTACCATTGCTATTGCACACGTGAGGAACTCGACCAGTTGCGTGCGCAGCAGCAGGCACTCAAGCAAAAGCCCCGCTATGACGGGCGCTGCCGCGACCGTACCGAACCGCGCCCCGGGGTCGATCCGGTGGTCAGATTTCGCAACCCCCTCGAGGGCAGCACGGTGGTCGACGACCTGGTACATGGTCCGGTCAATTTCGACAACAACGAGCTCGATGATCTGATCATTGCGCGTTCCGACGGCACACCGACCTACAATTTCTGCGTGGTGGTCGATGACCTCGACATGAACGTAACCCATGTCATCCGCGGCGACGACCACCTCAACAACACGCCGCGACAGCTGAACATGCTGCGCGCACTTGGCGCGACTCCGCCGGCCTACGCACATGTGCCGATGATCCTGGGGCCGGACGGGGCGAAGCTGTCCAAGCGTCACGGCGCAGTGAGCGTCCTGCAATATGAAGAGCAGGGCTATCTTCCCGAAGCCCTGCTCAACTACCTCGTCCGGCTCGGCTGGTCGCATGGCGACCAGGAGGTGTTCACCATGTCGGAGTTGATCGACGCTTTCGACATCGCTGCCGTCAACAAGTCTGCGGCGGCTTTCAACCCCGAGAAGCTACAGTGGTTGAACCAGCAGCACATCATGCGCGCAGGCAGCGAGCGACTCGGCGCGGCACTCATCCTGCAGCTGGCGCGCATCGGCGTGTCGGTGACGGATCGCGACTATGCGGCGGCCGTCGCGGATGCGCAGCGGGAAAGGGCGAAGACGCTGGTCGACATGGCCGATGCCAGCCGCTTCTTCTTCGTCGAGCAGGTGGACTACGACCCGAAGGCACTGGCCAAGCATGTCGATCAATCCGGTCGCGAAGTGCTGGCAGGGCTCCTCGGGCGTTTCCGGGCACTGGCCTCCTGGTCGAAGGCCTCGATACACGACTGCCTGGCCGCTCTCGCAGCAGAGCGCGGTGCAGGTCTTGGCAAGATTGCGCAGCCATTGCGGGTGGCGCTTGCGGGTGTGGCTGTCTCGCCACCGATCGACGTCACCGTGGAGCTGCTGGGCCGAGAGCGCACGGTGGCGCGAATCGAAGCTTTGCTCGCGCGCTACTGATCGGACTGCGGCAGCTCGGCGACGCCGGGCGCGGCCGCCTTGACGAGGCCATGTTGCACGGCAAACATCGTGATCGCCGCCGTGTTGTGCAGCGAGAGCTTTCGCATCAGGTTCGAACGGTGCTTTTCGACCGTTTTCGTGGAAAGATCCAGTTGCCGCGCAATCTGCTTGTTGGACATGCCACTCGCGACCAGCGTCAGCACTTCCTTCTCGCGATCCGTGATGTGGCGCAATGGATCGACGGCCTTGGCGTGGCCGCGAACGAAAGAGCCAAGCACGCGTTCTTCGATCGCAGAGCACAGGTAGCGCTCACCACGGGCGACTTTGCGTATGCCTACGAGCAATTCGGCGCGGCTCGAATCCTTGAGTATGTAACCATCGGCCTGGGCGGCGAAGGAGGCGCGAATGTATTCTTCGCTGCAGTGCGCGCTCAGCATGAGAATGCGCAGCTGTGGCAACACTCGGCGCAGCTGTGCGATCAGGTCGATGCCGGAGGATTCGGTCAGGCCGATGTCCGAGATGACGAGGTCGGGCTCGGTGCGGCCAACGACATTGCAGGCCTCTTCGGCGTCGCCCGCTTCGCCAACGACCACGATATCCGCTTCCAGCTCGAGGAGTGCGCGCAGTCCCTGGCGCAGAATGGGATGATCATCCACCAGCACGAGGCGTATCTTGCCCTCGCCCATGACGGATACCTGCCCGGTTGACGAATTCTCTGGCGTTTGTTTATTCAACGCTACGCGCGTAGCCCTTCACCGGCTCGCGAAAATTATTGATTATTAGTAACAAATGATACTCCCTTGGCGCCTGCCTGGACCAACGACTGCACCGCAGTTCCGGCTGTCGGATCTCGCGGATGACTTCGCGTCATAATGCAGAGCGTACGGCCGCATAAGTGAACACCCAGTCGCAATAGCAGTCGGCACCCTCCAGATTTTCCATGCCGGGCGGAAATCCCTTCTGTTTGAATGGCTTAGCGCGGGACGAGCTGCGCAGGCCGATGATCGACCCATCGGGCAGTCGCTCGAGCTGCAACGGCGTGCCTGGCAGCATCGGGTCATCGTAGGCGCGGCGCAGATGGCGCATCAGAATGGGGCCACGACGGTCCTCGAGGAGGTCGCTGATGCTTCGCGGATAGCCACGTGCGCCGCCGGGTCCGTTCAGGTGATAGCTTTCGATGGCGCGCAGATACTGTCGCGCGACCCACAGGAGCTGCTGTTCGCGCTCGCGCTGCACGGTCGCCGACCATACTGTGCCGGCCGCCGCCGCGGTCATGCCGAGTACGGCGACCAGCACGAGCACGAACAGGTAGCTGAAGCCACGGCTGTTGCGCTTGCCGCCGCCGCGCGAGCGCGCGCCAGCTAGGTCAGAGCTCGGCAAAAGGCGTACCTGATGGCCCGACACCTTCAGCTCCACTGCGTACGTCGCGAATACCGGGCATTTCCGGGTCATCGCTATCCACGATGACCCAGGTGTCGGCTGCACCGGTAACCGGGTCCTTGGGCAGGATCTTCAGATAGCGTTCGGCAACGAGTGCCTGCAGGTTCTCGGGAAATCGTCCCTTGTCACCTGCATAGTGATCAATGGCATCACGCATGGCGACGAGATCCTGCTGCAGAACGGTTTCGCGAGTCTTCTCGAGATTGCGAAAATATCGAGGTGTCGCAATCATCAGCAACGTGGCGACGATGGCGACGACGACCAGCAGCTCGATCAGCGTGAACCCCGGAATGCGTCTTGCGGACATCAGATCACCAGTCGCTGTAGTGGCTGCCATCGAGCGCCGTTCGGCCGCTCAGCGCATACACATCGTAGACATCATCGCCCGGCGCCGGATCCTGCGGAGGACTCTCATAGCTGCGCAGGCCCCAGGTGTCAGCCGCGTCGGCCGATGCGTCGGGAAAGAACGGATTGCGGGGCATGCGCCTCAGGAAATACATGGGCCTGAGGTTCGGATCGAGCAGGTCTTCCGTCCCCTCGACCAGTACGTCGAGGGAAGGCGGATAGCCGCTTGCGTCGACGGCGCGAGTCACGTGCCCCTGCTCGACCGCCAGCTTGTAGGCATCGATGGCATTGCGAATGTCGCGTAGCGCCACGCGCAGCTGCTGCTCCTTGATCCGCTGGCTCACCATCTGGGCCAACGGGAAGGCGGCGCTTGCGAGCAAGCCGATGATGGCGACCGTGATGATCAGCTCGATCAGCGTGAAGCCTCGTGCTTCGCGCCGAAGTATCACGGAGCGACCACCACGATCAGCGGACGCGGTGCCATGGCGCCAACCAGGCTGCCACCCGCATCGTTGGCCGTAAATTGCTGCACGGCAATCATGGTCTGCGGCCGCGGCTGCAAGGCCTTGAACTGCACCGTGAAGAGCGAGCCGTCGCCCGACAGTTCCACGCCGTCCACCTGGAAGACGGCGCGCCCACCACCGGCTGCACCCTGGGGTTCGGCGCCTTTTTCGGCGGGTATCAGGTCGCCGGCAGTTCCGCCTTGCAACTCGAGGACCTGTGGATCGAATCGCAGCATCGCATTGACCGATGCCACACTACGCAGATTGCTCACGGCGAACTGAACCTCGAAACTCTGGCCGACGCTCACCTGTCCGGGGCCGTTCAATTGCAGCGTTGGCCGGGTCGGCGGTTCCGGTGCCGTTGCCGTGTCGTCGCTGTTGCCGCCATCGCCCGTGGCATCGTCAGGCGTACCGCTACCACTACCCGGTGGCGCAACCGTTGCCGGCACCGACGAGCTGCTGGCACTTCCGCCGCCGACCTGGATTGCCGGCGCAGCAAGGGGCGCCGACCGCAACGACGATTCCGTGCCATACCAGAACTCGGTGTTCTCACTGCCCGCGCGCGGCTGTGCGCGGATGATGCGCGGGGTGATGGACAGCACGATTTCCTTCTTGTCGGCGCTGGTCGTGTTGGAGCCGAACAGGCGTCCCAGCACCGGCAGATCGCCGATGCCCGGGATATGGCTCGAGTCACGGCGATCCTGGTCGCTGATCAGGCCACCGAGGATCTGCGTTTCGCCGTCGCGCAGCCTGAGCACGGTCGATGCGGTGCGCGTACCAATCTGGTAGGCGAGGGTTCCGGAGTTGGTGTTGCTGATCTCGCGGACGATATTGCTGACCTCCAACTCCACCTTGATGGCTACGTCATTGTCGGGATAAATCGTCGGCTGTACTTCCAGCTTCAAGCCCACGTCGACATATTGGACGTTACCCGTGACAACGGCGGTGCCCCCCGCGGTGGGTGTCACGGAGTTCGTGATCACGGGCACGCGGTCGCCGATCAACACCTTGGCTTCCTGGCCATTGCGCGCACGGATGCGGGGGCTCGCGAGAATGTTCGTGATGCCCGTTTCCTTGCGCAGATCGATCGTCACGGGGACATTGCTGACCGTAATCGTCGTATCGTCCTGGTCCGCCAGGTCGCGCAACACGAGCGGATTGCCCGCGAGCGGTGTTGGATTCAATGTCACCTGATTCGGATAGCGCACACCGAGCTGCTGCAGCTTGCTGCGGGTGATCTCGAGCACCTCCACTTCCATCATGACTTCGGCTTCGGGCACGTCGATGGAGGCGAGCAGGCGCTCGGCCATGCGAATCGCCTCGGGCGTATCGCGCATGATCACCGCATTGGCGCGATCGTCGACGAACAGCGTGCGCGCGTTCAGCATGGTCTTCAGCATTTCCATGGCGCGCTTCGGATCACTGTTGGCGATGTAGAAGGTCTTGATGATCTGGTCCTGGTATTCCTTCTGCTTGTTCGCGACATTTGGGTAGATGATCACCATGTTGTCCGACAACACCTGTTGCGCAAGTGCGTTCTGCCCGAGGATGAGCGAGATGGCCTGCTCGACCGGTACGTTCTGCACGAAGATGGTGGTCTTGCCATCGCTCTTGACGTCCTTGTCGAAGATGAAGTTGATACCGGTCTGGCGCGCCAGGACTTCGAATACCATCTTGGTGCTCGCGTCGCGGAACTGCAGTGTCACCGGGCGGTTGTCCCGACTCTGCAGCTTCGGGGTCACGGTCCGGGGGCCGCGCAGGCGGTCGATTTCAGCGCGCAAGGCATTGGCGGCCGCAGCACCCGGGTTCTCGGCGAGCACGGTGCGCAGCCGCGCTTCGGCCTGGTCGTAGTCGCGACGCTCCACGTCGATGCGGGCCTTGGCAATCATGTCGGCGTGGCGGCGGTCGTCCTTGACCAGCTGTCGACCACGCTGGGCGCGATCGTTGCCGGCGTCGATCGCAAGTACCCGGGCATAGGTCTGCTCGGCCAGATCGTACTTGCCATCGGCCCTTGCCTTGTCGGCGATCGCGATGAGCTTCTGTATGACGTTCTCGCGGCGACCGTGCAGATCGAGCTTGTAGGTGAGGTTGCCCGGGTTCTGCGCAACCGCATCTTCGAGTTTGCGCAGGCCCTCTTCATACTGCCCGGATTCGATTGCGTCCAGACCGTCGCGGTGCAACTTCTCGCTGGCACAGCCGGCGAGTCCGCAGGTGGCCAGAATCGCGATGGTTGTTATTGTTATAAGTCGCGAAAACATCGCGTTCATCTCCCAATGTTGAGCCACTGCTTCTCGTCGAGCGGCAGGTAGGTGATTGCAAGGCGCCCGTTCTGCACGCCATCAATTCGATAATTGGTCTCGAGCGTCTGGCCATCGCGCACGTCGAAGACGCGATCGCCTTTGACCAGAAAGTAAACCGTAGGCTGGCCCGCTTGCTCATAGCTGCCCATCAGTTCATAGGGCAGGGGTGGCGCCGTTGGCTTGGCGGGTTTGACGACCACGGGCGGTGGTGGCGGCGGCGCAACGTACCAGCTGTGATTGGCGAAGAGATTCAACAGGCTGGCCGCGGCCGATTTTCGTTCCGGCAGTTCGAGGCGGGTCGCGGCGGAATCGCGCGCCCTGGCAGTGCGCGGCATGGACCGAGCCGGGCGATCGGGCGCGGCGCTCACGGTCGTGTCATCGTCGGGCGCATTGATGTAAAGGACGAGCGCGGTCAGCGCGACGGCAACCAACAACATCGGGCGACGGCTGGTTGGTTTGGGGCCTGTGAGTGCTTTCATGGGCTAGTCCCTTACGAAAACCACGAATTGCAGGTCCACCTGCACGTTCGCCTCGGCAACGTCATCGCGACGCAGCTTCATGCTCTCGAGCGAGATGGCGGGCAGCGATACCAGCACGTCGTCCACGAATCGCTTGACCTTTGGATAGTCCCCAACCACCGGCAGCGTGATCACATAGCGCGCGAGGGCATCGTCCTTGCGGGTCTTGATGGCGTAGTCGCCACGAATGAGTTCGAGTCCCGCACCGTCGGCTTTGCTCGCGATGGTCGCGACCATTGCCGGCAGGTCATCGCGCCTCGGCAACTGGCGCAGCACCTTGGCCGCATCCGTTGCCCGTGCCGGACCCGCAGCGGCGCCACCTGGCTGGCTGGCAAGCGCTGACAGCTGGCTGCCGAGTTCGGTGACACGTTGCTGGAGGGGTCTGACGGCGCCCAGCAGCAATCCGATGGTCGCCACGACCAATGCGAATGCAACCAACGCCGATCGGTCCATTTTCAGGATGAGTTGCGGATCGCGCAGCCGTACGGCGAGCCGGTTGAAGCGACTGGCGAGCGACCGGGTGGTGAGCGCGGAGCCGCCATGGCGTACAGCCATCAGGCGTCGGATATTCGCGACGATCGCGTTCATCGCGCGGCGCTCCAGCGCGCGGTCACCTGGAATCTGACCGGGCGTTCGCGCTCCTTCACCTGGATCTCGTGGTGATCGAGCACCGGCATCCGCAGGGTCGCGCAATGCTGCAGGCGCTGCACATAGGCGAGCGCGGCCGGAAGACTGCGCGCTTCTGCGGCGAGCCTGAGATTGCCGTGTTCACGGTCCGGTTCGATGGCGAGCAGCGCGATGTCGTCGTGGCTGTCCTTGGTCGCAGCCTCGAGATCGCCGAGCAGCTCGGACCAGGGCGTATTGAGCTCACCGATGGCAGCCTGCAGCGCCGCGCTGACGCGACCCTGCCGCTCGGCGCTGGCACCGTCCTTCGTCGCGGCCGGTTGCAAGGCTGCGAGGCGCAGCTCGAGCCCTTGCGCCTCGTCGCCAAGCGATTGCGCCCAATACGCCGTGGCAAGGAGGCAGGCCAGCGCAGTGACGCTCGCCAACAACCCGGCGACACTGCGGCGTCGCGGCTGCTCGATGAAATCGAGGTGTACCGGTCGCGCGCTCATGCCAGCAACTCCCGTTGCTGCGACAGCTGCTCGAGGGAGGTCGGCGCTCTTCCAGCCTGCGGCTCCAGCCACTCGAGCCCGTCGGTGAATGCCGTGCCCACATTGCGCAACCACAGCGGCGCGTCGACCAGGACCCTGGTCGCGGCCTGTTGGCCATTGAGCAGTCGGCCGAACGCCTGCAGCCGTTTGATTTCGTCAGCCCAGTTCTTGCCGATTCGAACGGATCGGACCTCGGCCCAGCAGCGCGCCTCGATGCGCACGGCACTCAGCGTGCTGTCGTAGATGGATACGAACCAGGCCGAGTCGTCAGGAATGCGATCGTGCACGCGATTGAAGGCGTAGACCAGGTGTGGCTGCAACGACAGGAGCTTCAGGCGTGCCGCCGAGGAGATTTCCAGGATTTCTTCGAGCATGGCGCGCGGCAGGGCGCAGGCGATGGCCGGCCTATCGTCGGCCGTGCGCGCCAGCTGACTTGCCCAGTCCTTCATGGATTCGCCGAAGATCTCGCGCAGCGAATGTTCGCCAAAGCGCAGCCGCTCCTCGTCGGTCGCAAGTTCAGGGTGCGGCGGGATGATGCAATAGCGTGCCCACATGTCGGCGACGACGATGCGCAGATTCGCGTTCTGCCAGCGGGTATCCTGCAACGCCTGGCGCAGCCGCACGACAGCCGTGGTCCAGCTGCCGCTGCCGGTTTCGTGTATCTCGAGGGTCTCGCTCGCGACAACCTTGGGGTGCAGTCCCCGTGCGACGCGATTCAGCAGCACCGAATGCGGCGTCAGGCAGATGCCCACTTCGTCACGCCATAGAGGTGACACGATTCGCCTCCTCGAGTGTAGTGATTCCGCGCCGCACCAGCTCGACGGCGGAGCGGCGGATCAGGCGCACGCCCGCGCGCACGGCCATCTCCTTCAGCTGCCGGACCGGCACGCGCGAGACGATGGCTTCGCGCAGTTCGTCATTCAGCACCAGCAGCTCGCCGATGGCGACGCGACCACGGTAGCCGCTGCCGCGGCAATGACGGCAGCCGCGGCCGCGGCGAAATGCGAAGGACGCTGCGGCCACGCCCGAGATGCCAGACTGGTCAATCAGGTGGCGGGCCGGCGGCACGGCCTCCGAGCACTGTTCGCAGATCACCCGGATCAGCCGTTGCGCAAGAATGCCATTCAGCGCGGCGACGAAACTATGGGCATCGACGTTCATATGCACGAACCGGCTCAGTACGTCGAAGACATTGTTTGCGTGCACCGTGGTGAACACGAGGTGACCGGTCAACGCCGATTGGATCGCGATCTGCGCCGTCTCGGTGTCGCGAATCTCACCGACCATGATCTTGTCCGGGTCATGACGCAGTATCGAGCGCAGGCCGCGGGCGAAGGTGAGGCCCTTCTTTTCGTTGACGGGAATCTGCAGCACGCCCGCCAATTGATACTCGACCGGATCTTCGATGGTGACGATCTTGTCCTGGCCGTTGTTGGTCTCGGAAATGGCCGCATAGAGCGTCGTCGTCTTGCCGCTGCCCGTTGGTCCCGTGACCAGCAGCATGCCGTGCGGGCGCGCGGCGAGTACACGCAGCTCGTGAACGATCCGGGGCTCGAAACCCAGCCCGTCGAGCCTAAGGCCCTGCATGCGATTGGTAATCGCCTGCTTGTCGAGGATACGCACCACCGCGTCCTCGCCGAAGATGCTGGGTATGATCGATACGCGAAAATCGATCGGTCGGCTGTCGATGGCGATCTTGAAGCGGCCATCCTGCGGGATGCGGCGTTCCGCGATGTCGAGTTCCGACATCACCTTGATCCTGGAAATGACCTGCTCGGCAACATCGGCGCCCGATACCTCGGTCGCGGACATGAGCACGCCGTCTAACCGGTAGCGTATGACCAGGCCGGCTGCGGTCGTTTCGATATGGATGTCGCTCGCGCCGCTGCGAAGCGCGTCGTACAACGTAGAGTGAACCAGCTTGACGATCGGGCTCGCGTCCTGGCTGATCGAAACCAGTGACAGGTCATCGAGCTTGATCTGCTTATCGCGTTGCAGCGCTCCCGAGATGTCCTTCGCCGCCGAGTCGACCGCGCGCACCGAGCGCCCGTGGCGACCGATATAGGCAGACAGCTCGCCGCGTCCGGCGAGCACCCACTCGAGCGGCGCATCGATCCGGGCTTCGAGCCAGGGACGCAGCTTGTCATCGAAGGGATTGCAGAACACCGCGCGGAGCATCGTGTTGCCGTCGACCACGACGCAAAGGCGTCGCGCCGATTCGGCGGGAGACAGCTGCGTGAAATTCGGCGTCAGCTCGCCGAGCTTGTCGCCTCCGATGAATTCGTATTGGAACATCGCGGCAAGGGCCGTGCCGAGATCATGCGAATCGAGCCCGGAGCTGCGCTGCAGGACGTCCAGCACGGGCTCGCCGCTGCGGCGCGCCTCGGCGATGGCTGCGCCGACGATGAGCTCGTCGA
Source organism: Steroidobacteraceae bacterium (assembly GCA_041395505.1). Taxonomy (NCBI): domain Bacteria; kingdom Pseudomonadati; phylum Pseudomonadota; class Gammaproteobacteria; order Steroidobacterales; family Steroidobacteraceae; species Steroidobacteraceae bacterium. Next base: position 431,250 of record JAWLAG010000002.1, on the reverse strand, counting down.
GGCCGCGTTGTTGCGCCACGGCGCTCACTGGATCGCCCCCGCGAGTTCGAATATCGGGAAATACATCAGCATCACGACCAGGCCGATGATGAGGCCGATGAACGCCATCAGTATCGGTTCGATCAGGCGGGTGAGGATGTCGACGAGGCGCGCGAGCTGGTCGTCATAGAAGGCAGCGATGCGCTCCATCATCTCGCCCATGTTGCCGGTGCGCTCACCCACTCTCAGCATCCGCACCGCGACCGGTGTCGTGAGGCCGTGATCCTGCATCGCCTGCGCCAACGAGCGTCCTTCGCGCACCGCCTGCAGCGCAGACTGCAGGGCCGGGCGAAGCGCGGCGCTCAGCAGACCCTCCGACATGGTGATGGCGGTCACCGCGGGCATGCCACCGCGCAGCAGCATGCCGACCGTGCGGTAGAGGCGCGCCAGCTGATACACCTGCAGGTGCTGTCCAACGCTCGGAATGCGTGCGATGCGATTGACTACCGCGGCACGCACCGAGCTGCGGGTGACGAGATAGCCGATCGCCGCTATCGCAGCGGCGGCAACGAGCCCGATGAGGGCGGCATGACCATCGACCAGCCGGCCCCATTGCATCAGCAGTCGCGAGGCCAAGGGCAGGTTGCCGCCCATGTCCTCGTAAATTGCGCTGAACCGCGGCACCACGTAGCCGATGAGGAAAACGATGACCAGCAGGCCCGCCGTGCAAAGCACCAGGGGATAGATCGAAGCGCTGATGATTTTTTTCTTGAGTACGTCGATTTGCTGCTGATAGGCGATAAAGCGGGTCAGCGCCTCGCGAATATCACCGGTGCGTTCGCTGGCCCGTATGGTCGCCACATACAGTGGCGGGAAATTCCGCGGCTGCTCCTCGAGGGCGAGCGACAGCGGCCGACCCTCGAACAATCGTGCACGAATGGCCGCCAGGGACCGCTCGATCGCCGGATTCGTCTCCTTCTCCGCCAGCGTGTCGATGGCTTCGACCAGCGACAGACCGGCATCCAGCAGCGCAATGAGTTCCTGGCTGAAGCTGATCAGCGGAACGCGGGTGCCACGCGCTGTAAACGCAGCGCCTATCGAGTAGTCGCGCTCCTCGCGCATGCTGATGATGGCGCTGCCATCGGCCGTCAGCTGCCGACGCGCATCGGTCTCGTCGATTGCCTCGATCAACTGCTCGGTCAGGCTCGAGTCGGTCTTTACGGTTTTGGCTATGAAGCGCATGGTCGGTCGATTGGCCGTCTGGCTATTCCCAGTTGCCGATGTCGGCACTCTCGCCGGTGCCGCCCGCCCGGCCGTCCTTGCCGTAGGAGTAGAGGTCTATCTCCGTGCGAGTGCCCGGTTCCTGGTAAATGAACTCGCGGCCCCAGGGATCCTTCGGAACCGCCTTTTTCAGATAGGGCCCCGCCCAGCCTGGCGCGGTTGCGGGTGCCGCATTGAGTGCCGCGAGACCTTCTTCGGTGGTCGGATAGCGCCCGACGTCGAGCCTGAACTGATCGAGGGCGGATTCGAGCGCATTGATCTGCGCGCGCGCCGCCTTGACCTGCGATTTGCCGACCTGCGAGAAGTAACGCGGCGCAACGAACGCGGCCAGCAGGCCCACGATTACCATCACCACCAGCAACTCGAGCAGCGTAAAGCCGGCCGCCGTGACGCCATGTGTGGATCGAACGTCATGCATGATCGTGGCCCTCCACTTCGTCAGGCAGGAGACGCCATTCGATTCTTGCCACGGTACCGCCCCTCGGTGGCGAGTCGATCGTGAAGGCGCCGCCGCTCAACTCCGCACGCTCGCGGACATTGCGCAGGCCATGCCCCTGGCTGGTCACGGCGGCGCGGTCGAAACCAATGCCGTCGTCGCGCACGTCGAGGTTCAGGGTGAGATCATCCATGCGCAGCGCGACATTGACGCGACGCGCACGTGCATGCTTGGCGACATTGTTGAGCAGCTCCTGTACGCAGCGGAAGATTTCCGTATCCAGTCGATCCGGAATCTGCCTGTCATCGACCGCAACGTCGCAGTGCACATCGAGCCGGGTATAGATTTCGCCGAATTCGCGACAGAACCACGATACGGCCGACGCAGCTCCGAGATCGTCGAGCACCGTGGGTCGCAGGTTCATGGCGATGTTGCGGCTGCTCTCCGCAACCGCGCGCACGCCGCGCACGGCAAGATCGAGCGCCTTACCGGCGTCGTCGGCTTGACCCGCTGCGAGCAGCTGCACGGCGCGCTCCAGAGAATATTTGAGCGCGCTCAAGGTCTGTCCAACCGAATCGTGCAGCTCGAGTGCGATGCGTCGCCGCTCAGATTCCTGCGCATCGATCAGGCGTTCGGACAGCAGCACGAGCTCCGAATGCGATTCGCGCAATTTGCGTTCTGCGTTTTCGCGCCGCAGCACTTCGTTACGCAGCACACGGTTGGTGCTCCTCAGTTTGGCCGTGCGCTCCCTGACACGGTCCTCGAGCTCAGCATTGAGCGACTGCAATGCATCGCGCGCCTGGTGGAGCTCGGTTGTATCGGAAATGACCAGCACCGCACCTGGGTCGCGGACCTCGCGCGTGGCAGCGTCCCTCGCGAGCAGGCGCAGCCGAAAGCGCAGGCGACGCTCGTCGCCCCGAACCGCAACATTGTGCGCGAACTCCGTTTCGGTAACTTCGGCCAGCCGTTGCCAGGCGGCCCGCATCTGCTTGCGCAATGAACAGGCATCGTCACTGCAATCGCCGTGCAGCAATGCATGCGGTGAGCGGCCGGCTGCGTCCATGACCGTGGCGAGACTCCAGCGCTCGACGGTGCGGTTGGCACGTACGATGGTCATGCCCGGATCGAGCAGGCACACCACATCCGCGAGCGAGTCAGCTGTCGATTCCCACTCGAGCTTGGCGCGGGCAATGGCGTCGTTCAGCTGCTTGCGCGTCCTGCCGGTCCGGTTGCCGTCGCTTGCAGGGCCGTTGCGCAACATGCGCCGCGTGATACGCACGCCGTTGCCGATGGTTCGCGCGGGCTCGGCGATCGACAGGGACTCCGGCGCGAATGCCGCCAGCGATTCTTCGTATGCTTCGCTCATCTTCCATTTCCCTCGTTGCTGTGACGGTGCAAATCCCTGTGCACCATGACCTTTAGCGTCTGCGCGTAGGTTGGCGCGGCCGATCCTGAACCTCGCCTTCGGGACCGCGGATCGTCAATACGTCCTGCACGGCGCCGGCACTGGCCTGGTAAACCCAGTCGCGACGTGATTCACGCCAGGTCATCGAGCCTACGTCGACGATTTCAAGATTCGCGTCCGGGCCGAGTGCACTCGTTACGCGCACGTTCAGGCTTTTGCCGTCGTGCGAATAGACCGCGTATTTGACGTCGATGGTGAGGTCGAAACCATTGCAGTCCTGATCGATGCCATCACGCCGCGCTTCGGGAGCGCCCGGATGAATGCTCGCATCCTGGTCGTTGCAGTCGGTCTGCAGCGGGAAACCATCGTTGTCATCGTCGATGGGTTTCGCAATGGCATCGAGCGCACTCACCGCATCGACGAATCCGTAGCCGCTGTCGTTATCCGGCCCGGGCACACCGACATCGCGCGCCGTGGCGGCGATGGCGGCTTCGACTTCGCCGGCGGTTGCGGTCGGCCGGCCGCTGCGCAGGAGCGCGCTGACGGCAGCAACCTGGGGTGCGGAATAGGATGTGCCGGTGACATTGGCGTAGACAGGATTGCCGCCAGCGGAGAAGTCGGCAGTTCGCAGATCCTCGCCGGGGGCGACGACCTTGGGAAATATCGTGCCGTCGCAGGCCGACGGTCCGCGGCTGCTGAATCCGGAGACGGCGCCGCTGCGATCGACCGAACCGACACTCATGATGCCCGTGAGATTGGCCGGCGAGACGCTGGTCGCCGCGGCCGGGCCGTAATTGCCGGCCGAGAAGACGACGCTGATGTCTGCGGCCTTCAGTGCCGCGATGGCATCGGCGAATACCGACGAACAGGTATTCTCATCGGCGATGTCCCAGGCATTGACGACGACATCGGGCGCATCGTCGGTCGCAGGATCGCCGTCGGGGTCCAGCAGCCAGTCGAATGCGAGCAGGATCGCGCTCTCGAGTGCCCGGCCGGAGTCATCGAAGATTTTCGCGGCGATCCATTGGCTCTGCGGCGAAACGCCAATGGCCGTACCGCCGGCGCTGCCACCGACCATGAGCCCCATCACCTGGGTGCCGTGACCAAGCAGATCGGCAGGTGTCGCGTGCTGTCCGTAGGGGTCGTACCAGCTGTTGTTGCCGCCACGGTAGGCGCTGGCCAGGTCCGGATGCTGGTCATCAACGCCGCTGTCGAGACTTGCGATGACGATTCCCTGGCCTTCGATGCCCGCGTCCCAGAGTTCACTCGCACGCAGCGCGTCGATATTCCATTCGGCGGCTGCCGCCTGCGCGCTGATGCCTATCGGTGCCTGGCGCACGGCATCGAGCCGCACATCGAGGATGCGCGAGTCGGCGAGCAACTGCCAGATGACGCCGCGTGGCGCGCGCAGCGCGACGGCATTGGCCGACCAGATCAGCTGGACGTTGGTGGCGCCCGCGGCCTCGAGCATTTGCACCAGGTCATTGCCGCGCAGTTCGGCCTGCGTGCGCAGATCGCGTACCAGCGCGGCGCGGGTACGCTGACGAACACGCGCGACCCGAGCCGGTGATTCGCCGCCGTCCCAGTACGGCACTTTGCGAAAAGCCTCAGGCGCTGCGCTGCGCTGCAGTCGTGCAATCACCGCAATGGGCTCGGCATCGCCAGCACGATCGAGCGCGGCCTGCAGTTCGATCGCAGCGGATGAGTCTTTGGTTGCGGCGGCCGCCGGGCGCGGCGATCCGGCCAGCCAGGCACTCAAGCATATGACCAGGCATGCCGCTGCCATCAAGCGTCCGCCCGGATGCGCGAGCGGGCGTCCCGGTTGACGATCTGCGGCGGTAGGTTGGATCAGCTGGGTCAACGCGGTCCCTGACATTGCGATTGTCTGCGCACATTCGGCAAGGCTGCAGCACTCCCTGTTACTGCCGCCCGTGCTTGGCGCTCCTTGCATGCCAGACTAGGCCCTGGGACGGGCGCTGACAGCTGGGTCGATCGCTTAGCCGCGCTAGGCGATGGCCCCAAGGTCCGGTAGGGAAAGACTGTAGTTCAGCCCGATTCGGTCAAGCCGCGCAATTTATTGTATAAATCAAGGACTTTCGGAACGTATTCCCGGGTTTCGCGGTAGGGGGGAATGCGTTTTCCATAGCGCTCGACCGCTGCGGTCCCGGCATTGTAGGCAGCCAACGCGAGCTGCAGATCATTGCCGAATCGATCCATCAGCCGACGCAGGTATCGCGCACCCGCATCGACATTTTGCGCCGGGTCATGGGGATCGCGAACGCCGAGCGTGCGCGCTGTTGCCGGCATCAATTGCATGAGGCCACGCGCGCCTTTCGGCGAGACGGCATTGGGATTGAATCCAGATTCGACCACGATGACCGCGCGCAGCAATTCCGCAGCGACATCAGCGCTGTCCGCGGCACGTTCGATGATTTCGTCGTATTGGCTGGCGCGCGCCAGCATGCGGGGTGAAATACGCTCGCCCGCCTTGGAGTACTCAGGCGCCGCCTTGAGGATCAACTCGTAACGTGATTCGGTCGGGACATTCGAGTAGTGGGCGGTGCCCTTGGCGTCGACGTAATAGAAGATATCCGACGCCGAGGCCGACGTTGCGCCAAGCCAGCACGCCGCTGCCAGCCAGATTATCGTGCCGAGCCTCATGCACGACAGCAGAACCCAATTCCGCCGCGATGACTAGGTAGGAAAGGACTGTAGCTGCGTCGTTCTACCGATCCCTCAGGCCCGTTACCTGTGCGTCAGGGGTTGCAGTAGCCGTTGGCAATTGCGTAGGCGGTGACAGCGGCGGCGCTGCGTAGCCCGAGCTTGCGCATCAGGGAACCGCGGTGTTTCTCGATGGTCTTGGGGCTGAGCGCCAGCAGATCGGCGATTTCCCGGGTCCGCAGGCCGCTCGCGACCAGCTGCAGGACTTCACGTTCCCGCCGGCTCAGGCTGTCATCCTCCGCACGTGTACGCGCCATGGGGCTACGCATCAGGATGCGAATGATGTCGCGGCAGATACCGGGGCTCAGGTACTGCCGGCCGTCGAGGAGACTGCGCATCGCGAGGCGCAGTTCATCGTGCGGGTCGTCCTTAAGGACATAACCGTCGGCGCCGCTACGCAGGGCGGCATCGACGACCGTGTAGTCGCGCAGGAACGTCAGAGCGAGCAGTGGCAGTTGTGGATAGGCCGTGCGCAACTGGCGGATGGTTTCGATGCCACCGGCGTCGTTGGTGAGGGTGATGATGGCGAGTTCGACGCCGCGCTCCGAGACGTTGTTGATCGCATGGTCGGCCGAATCGAAGACGTCGACGGGTTCGAATTGGTCGTCCGCATCCAGGAGCTGCTGCAGACCATCGCGCAGCAGGCCCGGTTGTTCGATGATGATGATTCGGGGCTTGCGCGAGTGTTCCATGACCGATGGAGCCGTCAGCGGGGATTATTTTTCTGGGACTTCGCTCAGGAACTCCCGCAGTGCTTGCCGGCCATCCTGCCACAAACCATAGGGTCGTGTCGCCTTGTCGCCGTCGAAAAACGCTGCCAGGTGCTCGCTGCCCGCCATGTAATTCAATGTGGCCCAGTCGATGGCGAATGCGCCGGTGGAGTATTGGCTGACCGGCGGCGCGCCAAAGCGCGTTTCGGTGCGAAAACTGTCCAGCACCTCGGACATGGCCGGAAAGCGGATATCGCGGCCGTCGGCGACGACGACCAGTTTGGTCAGGTCCGTTTCGATTTCGCCGCCCACGCGAGAGTCGATGGTCGACCAGCGATAGACGACGAGGACGGTATTGATGCTACCAGCGCGATTCTCCGACACGGCGGTTGCCGTCAGATAGTCGCGTGCGTTGGCGGCCACGTCCTTTCGTTCGCGCGCGAAGACGATGGGTTCGTGCGCGATGGTCAGCGTTACGCCGGTATTGGGGTCGAGAAAGACCTGCGCGTCGGGCACCGGCGCAGCGGCACAGGCCGCGACTGCCAATGTCGGCAGCAGCCGGATCATGATCGCAACTTTCCGCAAGTGGTCAGAAATTGAAACGGTAGCCAATCCCAAAATAATATCTGCGTGATTTCTCTTTGTCCGCAGGAATATCCCGCTGGCCGAGTTCCGCCCCGGCTTCGAATTCGAACCAACTCGGCCCGCGCTGGTAATCGAGGCGCAATGCCGGTACGTAGAGTATTTCATCGGCGGCATCGACGCGGGTGGTGCGCATATCGACGCGCAGACGCGGCCCCAGGCGCCAATTCTGCGCGACCGGCAGTCGGGCCGCGAGGCCAACGGAGTCGAGATCGAAGGCATCGCTGCTCTGATGCCGCGCCGTGAGCGAGAACAGGTCGCCGGAGCGTAACCAGCTCGCCGCGAACAGCTGCAGCTGATAGGTCATATCGAGGCCCGACTCGGGCGTCGCCGCTACACCACCGGAGGCCGGCGTATCGGCATAGCGCGTGGCATAGGCGTCGAGCGATAGCTGGAAACGCTCGCCGAGCGGGCGCGCGAGCGAGACCGTATAGAGATCGCTCAGCACCGTGCGATCCTCCGCAAGCTGGCGGATTTCATCGTCGCTGAACAGCGTCCGCAATTCCGCGAGTGTCGCCACGGGCTGACCGATCAGCGCGTTGCGGGTGGTGAGCACGGGCGCATTGCGGTGATCGAGGTTGAAGCTCAGCGTCCAGCGCGCGGGCAGCGACCAGTTGCCCATCAGCACTGCGGTATTGAGCGTACCGAAGTAGGTGTCGAAATCGACGAGCGCGATCAGCGTGCGCCCCGGCACGAAGTAACGACCTTCGAAGCCGACGGCACGGCGGTCGGTGTCGCCCGAATACTGCTGGCCAACGACAAAGGTACCAAAGTCCCACTTGTCGTTGAAGGGGCCAAAATTGGCGGACAGGCCGACGAACTGGCGCGCAGTCGTCGGCGACTGGCGAGTCGATTCGACCGGGAAACCGGCCGCGGCGTTGACCGTGACACTGGGTTTCAGCTGGTATGACAGGTGCAGACCGTCGAAGGTGCCGAGCAGGCCCTCGGCGTTGCGTGCCTGGCGACCGACCCGGCCGGTCAGGCCGCGCTCGCGATCGCTGAGTTCGGCATAGGCATAGGAGACCCGGGTTTCATCGCCCGGTCCGCCGGTCAGCATGTCCTTGGCGAAACCCGCGGTCACGCGTCCGATGAAATCGAAGCGATCGCCGCGGTACTGGGAGATGAAATCGCCGTCCGTATACACGGCATTCTGGCTCTGGCGATCGATCGCCACTTCCGGGGCGTCCAGGGTGAATCGTTCCCAGCGATAGAGCTGCGAAGCACCGCCCCGAAAACTCCAGCCATGCTCGAATGCACCGAAGACATCGCGTGTCCCACGCTTGCCCGCCCGCCCCGCGAAGCGCAGCGCGCGCAGGCGCGAGCGAATGCGCCTGACGGCCTCGCCGTCGGGATAGCGGCGCAGATACTCCTCGTACTCCGCCTTGGCATGCGCGAGCTGGCCGGAGCGCTCGCGCGCAAGACCCAGCAATTCCTGCGCCTTGGCGCGCTGCAGGAATTCCGGTTGGCGGGTCAGTTTGGTGAGCAGCTCCACCGCTTTGGGGTAGTCCTTCTTGCGCAGCGCCGTTTCCGCCTGGTCCAGCAAGGCATTGCGCTCGGCGTCGGATAGTGGCGGATCGACCGGTACAGTGGCCGCAACGCTGGGATCGACCAGCGTACCTCCATCGGCCATGGTGACGGATTCGTCGTCGTCGATACCGAGCCAGGCGCGGGGGTATTGCTCCTTGGCCTTGCCAAGGAGGCGCTTGGCGTCGCGATCGTTCGCGATGGGGCCTACGCGCAGGCGATACCAGATCACGCCCTCGAGCTCCAGCGTCGAGACGCGGGCAGGAAGGCCAAGGAAGGCGCTCGCCGCGTCGATGTCGGTCTGCGAGAACTCGTTGCGCGATGAATCGAGATTGACCGCAAGACCGCTATAGGGCTGGTCGAATTCCTGGATCCGTACCGACGCCGGTTTGGCGGGTAGGGCATCGAGCAGGCGAAAACGAAAGCCACGGCCGTCGGTCGTTGGCGCCCACACGAAGTGCGACTCGTACTTCCAGCCGATGGTGATCAGCACCTCGCCAGGTACCGAGTCCTCGACGCGCACGCTGCGCACGAAATCCTCGCCGCCCACCAGCGGCGGTCGCTCACCGCCAATGAATTGCGGCGTGCCGCAATCCGCGCCGAGGCGCATGCGCACGGTGACTTCCTTGCCGAGATCCGCCGGTGAGTGCGACAGGTAGCGCAGCGAACAGTTGAACTGCAGGTAGATGTTGACGTTGCGCTCGGCCGCGCTGACATCGACGGTGTCTACCAGCCGCGTGACGCCCTGCGCCAGTGTCGTGCTCGACACAACACTGGCGAGGAGCGTAATGGCCGCAAGTGCCCGACCCTTAATTGAAGCCGTTGTCAGTAACTCGGTGTTGCGGGCCATTGCGGCGGCTCGAGATCGTGGTCAGGGTCGAATCGGTGTAGATATGACAGGCGCCCGAGCAATTACGCAGCTCGGAAACGGTGTACCTCGTATTGCCGTATTTTTTGTGCGGATCGGACTTGTATTGACCCGCATGGCAGCCCGCGCAGGCCGGGCGATAGGTTGCATTGCTCCATGTTGCCTGGTCCGTGTTGGTCGTATGGCAACTGGTGCAGGTCGTCGCCCGTCGGTGATCGCCCGGATACTCCGACGAGGTATGCCGGAAGGTGAGCGGTGTCCAGGCCGTGACCGAATGGCAGTAGATGCACTCGCGGCTCGTCTGCATGTGGCCGGTCGGCTTGCCCGTCGCCGAGGTGCCGTTGTGGCAGTTGTTGCAGCCGGTCGTCACGCCGGTATGGTCGAAGCCCGCCGGCAGCCAGGCGGTGGTGCTGTGGCAGACGTCGCACTCGGAATTCGTCTGCACGTGGTTGGTCGGCTTGCCCGTCGAGCGAATGCCATTGTGGCAAGTGCTGCAGGTGCCCGGCGCAACGCCCGCATGATCGAACACGGCCGGCCGCCAGGCGTTGGTGGTGTGGCAAGTGTCGCAGTTGTTGTCGCTCGGAATGTGGTTCTGCGTCTTGCCGGTGGCCGTGGTGCCGTTATGGCAGCTGAAGCAGGTGCCGCTCACCTGCGTGTGATCGACGCGCAGTGCCGGACGCCAGGCGGCCGTCGAGTGGCAGGACGCGCAGTTGTTGGTGCTGTTGATATGCGTCGGGTTCTTGCCCATCGCGATCGTGCCGTTGTGGCAGCTCTGGCACGTCCCCGTCACCTGGGCGTGATCGACGGTCGACACTGGCTTCCAGCCGGCCACCGTATGGCAGGCCTCGCAGGTATTGGTCGACGTGATGTGGCCCTGGTTCTTGCCGGTGGCATCGGTGCCGTTGTGGCAGCTGAAGCAGTTGCCCGTGATGCCGTTGTGGCTGAAGTTCGCCGGCAGCCAGGCCGTCGTGGTGTGGCAGTTCTGGCAGTTGTTGTCGCTCGCTATATGGTTCTGCGACTTGCCGGTCGCCGTCGTGCCGTTGTGACAGCTGAAGCAGCTGCCCGTCACCTGGGTGTGATCGACGCGTGAGACCGGTTTCCACGCCGCGACGGTGTGGCAGTTCTCGCAGGTGTTCGTCGAGTTGATATGACCCTGGTTCTTGCCCGTGGCATTGGTGCCGTTATGGCAGCTGAAGCAATTGCCCGTGATGCCGTTGTGGCTGAAGTTGGCCGGCAGCCAGGCGGTGGTGGCGTGGCAATTCTGGCAGTTGTTGTCGCTCGCGATATGGTTCTGCGACTTGCCGGTGGCGATCGAACCGTTGTGACAGCTGAAGCAGGTGCCGCTCACCTGGGTATGATCGACGCGCGTGACTGGAATCCAGGTCGTGGTCGAATGGCAGTTGCTGCAGTTGTTCGACGAATTGATATGGCCCTGGTTCTTGCCTGTGGCATTGGTGCCGTTATGGCAGCTGAAGCAAGTGCCCGTCACCTGCGTGTGATCGACGCGCGAGACCGGCTTCCAGACGTTCACCGTATGACAGGCCTCGCAGGTATTGCTCGTGTTGATATGGCCCTGGTTCTTGCCCGTGGCGTCGGTGCCGTTGTGGCAGCTGAAGCAATTGCCCGTGATGCCGTTGTGGTTGAAATTCGCAGGCAGCCAGGCGCTGGTGCTGTGGCAGTTCTCGCAGCTGTTATCGCTCGCCGGGTGATTCTGCGACTTGCCCGTGGCGGTCGTGCCGTTGTGGCAGCTGAAGCAGGTGCCGGTGACCTGCGTGTGATCGACACGCGTTGCCGGCTTCCAGGCGACGACCGAGTGGCAGCCTTCGCAGGTATTGGTCGAATTGATGTGGCCCTGGTTCTTGCCGGTGGCATCCGTACCGTTGTGGCAGCTGAAGCAATTGCCGGTGACGCCCGCGTGGTTGAAGTTCGCCGGGATCCAGGCATTGGTCGTATGGCAGCCCTCGCAGCTGTTGTCGCTCGCGATATGGCCCTGGTTCTTGCCCGTGGCCTGCGTGCCGTTGTGGCAGCTGAAGCAGTTGTTGGTGATACCCGCATGACTGAAATTGGCCGGCAGCCAGGCCGTCGTCGCGTGGCAGGTCTCGCAGTTGTTGCTGCTCGGAATATGGTTCTGCGTCTTGCCGGTCGCCGTGGTGCCGTTGTGGCAGCTGAAGCAGCTGCCCGTGACCTGAGTGTGATCGACGCGCGTCACCGGCCGCCAGGCCGTTACGGTATGGCAGGTCTCGCAGTTGTTGCTGCTGGCGATGTGATTGGTGTTCTTGCCAGTCGCCTGCGTGCCGTTATGGCAGCTGTAGCAACTTCCGGTGATGCCATTGTGGCTGAAGTTCGCCGGTAGCCAGGCGTTGGTGCTATGGCAGTTGTCACAGCTGTTGTCACTCGGAATGTGGTTCTGGGTCTTGCCCGACGCGGTCGTGCCGTTGTGGCAGGAGAAGCACGCGCCCGTGACCTGGGTGTGATCGACCCGCGTGACCGGCGCCCAGCTCACGACCGAGTGGCAACCCTCGCAGGTATTCGTCGAATTGATGTGACCCTGGTTCTTGCCGGTCGCATCGGTGCCGTTGTGACAGCTGAAGCAATTGCCCGATATGCCGTTGTGGCTGAAGTTGGCCGGTATCCAGGCGTTGGTGCTATGGCAGTTATCGCAGCTGTTGTCACTCGCGATGTGGTTCTGGCTCTTGCCCGTGGCGGTCGTGCCGTTGTGGCAGCTGAAGCAGCTGCCGGTCACCTGGGTATGGTCGACGCGCGTCACCGGCACCCAGCTCACGACCGAGTGGCAGCCCTCGCAGGTATTGGTCGAGTTGATATGGCCCTGGTTCTTGCCCGTGGCGCCCGTGCCGTTGTGGCAGCTGAAACAATTACCGGTGATGCCATCGTGGTTCACGTTCGCCGGCAGCCAGGCGGTCGTTGCATGGCAGTTCTGGCAATTGTTGTCGGTGGCCGGGTGATTCTGTGTCTTGCCGGTGGCCGTGGTGCCGTTGTGGCAGCTGAAGCAGCTGCCGGTGACTTCGTTGTGATCAACCTTTGTCGCCGGTACCCAGGCGGTGAAGGTGTGGCAGCTCTCGCAGCGATTGGTCGAACTGATGTGATCGGGCGCCTTGCCGGTCGCCTGCGTGCCATTGTGGCAGCTGTAGCAGTTGCCGGTGACACCCGTGTGATCAAAGCTCGAGGGCACCCAGGCCGTGGTCGAATGGCAGCGCTCGCAATTGTTGTCGCTCTGGATGTGGTTCTGCGACTTGCCCGTGGCATCGGTGCCGTTGTGACAGCTGAAGCAGGCGCCGATGACCTGGGCGTGATCGACGCGTGTCGGTGGCACCCAGAAATTGACGCTATGACAGGACTCGCAGGAGTCGGTTGAATTGATGTGGCCCTGGTTCTTGCCGGTCGCCTTGGTGCCGTTATGGCAGCTGACGCAGTTGCCCGTGACATTGGCGTGATCGAAGGCCGCGGGCAGCCAGGCCGAAGTCTTGTGGCAGGCTTCGCAACCCTGGGTGGTCGGAATGTGAGTGTCCGGCTTGCCGGTCGCCTGCACGTTGTTGTGGCAGGTCTCGCAGCTGCCGAGCGCGTCCGAGTGGTCGAAACGCACGGCCGGGGTGAACGTGGTTTCGTTGTGGCAGGCGTCGCAACGGTCGGTGCTGAGTATGTGAGTCGACGGTTTCGGCGTGGCGTTGATCTGCGTGCCCTTGGCATGACAGGCGGCGCAGTCGCGCGGCGTGCCGGAGAACACGGCATTGACGTGGCACAGCTCGCAGTTGACTTCGCGGTGCTTGCCGAGGAGCTCAAAGCCCGTCGTCAAATGGTCGAACTGCTGTTGCTGTTCTGTAGGTGCCGCTCCCGCGGCCAGCGAAACGAGAAGCAATATCGGCAACAGCAATGTAAGAGTGGATTTACGCATGGCGTCCCTCACTGGATGCGAGCGCCCTTGAATGTGATTGTTGTATGGCAGCGCTGGCATTGACGGCCGTACTGGCCGAGATGAATATCGTCGTCGCGATGGCATGACGCGCAGTCCTGCGCGAGCTTCACCTCACCGGCAGGTCGGCGGTGACAGTCGGCGCATTTCAACTTGCCGTGCGCACCGGTCAACGCGAAACCTGTTTCCTTGGCGTGGTCGAAATCCCAGATTTCCCAGCCATTGGTGTTGTGACAGTTGGCGCATTCCTCGCCGAGGCCACCCTTGTGCACGTCGCGATCGGCATGGCAGCCGTTGCACTCCTGGGGCGCGTCCTTGAACTCGAGCGTGCGATGGCACTGCGCGCAGCTGACGGCCACGTGCATGCCGAGGAGCGGAAACTCGGTCAGGTCGTGATCGAAGGCGATGTCGCTGTGCCAGTCATTCGTGCCGTGGCAGCTGTCGCAGGCAATGCCTAGTTTTTCGCCGTGCGGGTCGGTCGCGCGGTGACAGTCGATGCACTCCTTGCCGGGCTTCGCCTTGGCCACGGCTGTCGTGTGGCAGGCGTGGCAATCGAGTTTGGCGTGGGCGCCTTCCAGCGCGAATTTGTTCCGCGCCAGATGATCGTAGTCCATGTTCGCCCAGCCGTCGTTGTTGTGGCAGTCGTTGCACTTCTCGCCAAAGCGTCCGGCATGCGAGTCGTCGGCCGCGTGACAGCCGATGCAGGTGTTGGGGATTTCGTCCTCCATACGACCCGTCTTGTGGCAGTCGTTGCAGGCGATGACATTATGACGGCCGAGCAGCGCGAAACCGGTTTCCTTGGCGTGGTCGAATTTCGATACGGTCCAGCCGCTCGGCGTGTGGCATTCGGCGCAGTTCTCGCCGCGATCGCCACGATGCGCATCATCCGGCAGATGGCAGGAAATGCACGAGAGCGGAGCATTCTTGTACTTGCCGCCGAGGTGGCAGGCATTGCAGGCGACGTCCTTGTGCTTGCCGACCAGGGCGAATTTGGTCTTGCCATGGTCGTACTTGGCGGCGGCCCAGGTCGAGTTGTTGTGACAGTCGCCGCACTTCGCGCCGAGCTGGCCATCGTGCAGGTCGTCATCCTTGTGGCAGTTGCCGCAGCTCGATGACGCTTCGCGATAGAGTTTGCCTTTCTTGTGGCAGGCGGTGCAGGCCACGCTCTGATGTGCCCCTTCGAGCTTGAAGTCGGTCTGCTGGTGATTGAAGGTGGCGGGATTGAAATTGAGCACATCGCCATCGCGGCCATGGTGCTCGCTATGGCAGGCGGCACAGGCACCCGTCTCGATGGCGGCGAGGCGGCCGTGAAAACCGCGTTTCGCCTTGATGTCGTCCATGACCTTGTCGTGGCAATCGAGGCACAGCGCCGTCTGGCGGCTGCGGTCGGTCTTGTCGTGGCAGTTGCTGCAATCGGCTTCGTATTTGGCATGGGCAGCCGCGAGCTTGCCCGGCATGAGCAGCGTTTCGACATTGGCGGCCTGCCCCCTGGGGGCGAGCCCTGCAATGCTGCCGACGGCAATCACCAACCAAATCCTCCTGATCAACGAAGTCACTTTCATGCGTGCCCGGGCACGCTCAATAAACATGCACCGCAATGACGTGCACGATCCCGGCGATGAACAACAGGAACAGCAGCGGGACGTGCATCATGTGCCAGAGGGAGAACAATCGCTCATAGGTCTGGAACTCGGCCACCTCGCGCGTTGCTTTGAGGCGGTTGTTGATGTAGCGACGCAGCGCGCGCGAGAATCGCTCGTGCTGGGCGCTCAATGCCGGTGTGCGCACCGCAGCCTGTTGCATCTGGCGCAATACGATGCGCGTGACCCACCAGCGCTCGCGATACATGCGCAGTGGAATGGCGAACGGGCGCGTCAGAATCGAAAATGCGCCAGGCTTGTAGGCGAGGATGCGTTTCTCGGCCGTGTCGAGGTTCTCGAGCAGGTCCGGCACCAGCGCTGATCCGGACACTTTGCGCTTGAGGTCATCGGCTGCGACGCGCAATTCGCCCAACGAAGTCTTGCGACCATACAAACCGTGGTGGATGCGCGTGTAGAAGTATCGACCGACGAAACCGCTGCCGGCCACGGTGAGCATGGCGATCAGCGCCGCATTGCTGTTGGTGGCGCCGAGCGAGAAATTGGAGTGATACAGAATGAGCAGGGGTCCGATGATGCCAAGCAGCATATGGCCCTGGAACCAGACTTTCATGCCGCCCAGGACCTTCAGCCAGGTGAAGCGCTTGCGCAGCGGGTAGAGCAGGATCAGCAGCATGCTGCTGCCGCCGATGATGCCGAGCCAGTAGCCAACGCCTGTCTCCGGCGTGAGGTAACGCTCGGTCGGGAAATAGAAGCCGAAGATGATGGCAACGGCGGCGAGGCCGAAACCGAAGCGGGCCGACAGGAGCAGCGCGAGAAATTTCGATTCGACCGGTGCGACATGGTCCTCTTCGGCCGCTGCGGGTGCCGGCGCTGGCGGCCTGGGCTTGGGAGGAGTGGCTCCGGCCTGCGGTGGCGCGGCAGGTTTCGGCGCGCGCTGTGCGGTTGCCGTGCGGGCCGGATTGCGCGCCGGCGCTGCGGGCCGGGGCTGCGCAACCGGCGGACGCTTCGCTGCCGGAGCGCTGCGCGGAGGGGTCGCTTCGAGATCAGCGACGACGATTTTCTGTGGTCTGCTCATTTGTTGTTATCGCTTTGCCTGACTAGCCGACTTCTTCGTTGATGAGGACACGAACTGGTGCGCTCGCGGCTGACTGATCGATGACCTTGCTGCGTCCGCGGAGATCCCCGGGCGCCGGGTCTGCGGAACCACTTTGGGAAATCCGCGCCTCGACGACGACTCGCTGGAACTGCGAGAGCCGGCGGGTCGGCATCATGGCCTGACTGTCATCGAGACGAAATGTCACCGGCCAGGACTTCACGGCCGTGCGCAACACCGCGAGCGGCGGGCCGGGCTGGCCCTCGGCTTTTGCGAATACGTAGAGCACCGCGCCGGGCGCCGCCTTGGCCCGCCACCTGGCATCGATTTCGATCTCGCCGCTGATACCGGCGGACCTGGCAGCTGCGGGTGCCGCGGCTGTTGGTGCGCCGGTCATTTTCGCGCGGGCTTCGTCGAGATTGGCGCGGATGATGCGGGCATCGGAGGCATCGGCCGGCAACATTGCCAGCATTTTCTCCCAGGTGGCGGCCGCCGCCTTGTAATCGTCCTGCCGCGTCTGCCAACTGCCCTTCAACCACAGGCCTTTCATGTGATTGGGATCGAGCGCGAGCGCGGAGTCGATCATGCGGGCACTGTCGGCATTGAGGCCGCCCGATGAAGCCGCCGTTGCGTCCGCATAGTCGGCCCACAGATCGGCGTTCATGGCCTTCAACTGCACCAGGCGCTCGAAAGCAGCGAGCGAATTGGTGAAATCGCGTCGCTGCCGGTAGCCCTCGGCGAGCAAGGCCCAGGAATCGGCGTCGTTCGGGTTGTCACGCACGCGGGCACGCAGCGCCTCGAGACCCTGGTCGCTGCGCTGGCTACCGCCGAATTCCTCGGCGTTCCACGGCGAGACCTCGGTACCTGCACGCACGGCGTCGGCACGGGCCTGCGCGGCTTCTGCGGCAGCACTGCGTTGCTGGAATGCATAGGACTGCGACAGCAACTCCCAGCCATCGGCATCCTGTGGGCTCGCGCTCAAACGCGTCTCGAGATTGGCAATGGCCTGGGTCATGTCGCCCGCGGCCGCGCCGTCGCCCATGGCGCCGGCGTGAGGTGGCGCGCCCGCGGCCTGCGCGGACGCCGAGACTCCCGTCAGCGACCAGGAGCCAACCCAACGATAGGTGGCGAGTGAGGCAACGGGCACGATGATGGCAATCGCGAGTGCGATCAGCAGTCGACGCTTCTTGATGGCTGCGGCTTCGTCAGCTGTTGGCGCGCGCCAGAGCACCGGAGCGATCAAGGTGGCGCACACGGCGACGACCAGAACGGTAGCGATGGTCCAGAAGACTGGGTTCACAGGCGGGCTCCATTGCCGTCGCCGAAAAGCGACAGTAAGTTCCTGATTTGCAAACTAAACCGAGCGTGCAGAGTCTATGTTTTGGGCGCCCCCAACAAGTAGGGAATGCCCCCAAACAGGCGTCACAGCTCACATTCCCGGCGACAGCCGCCACGTTTCGGCAAATTGATCAAGCGACAGGCCGCAAGGGCAGGCTAAATTGCGCCTGCATCTGTTAAACGGCAAGTCCGGTTTCGAGGCGAATTCGGGTTATGGCGGAGTATTGGCAATGGGCGGTCTATGTCGCGCCGCTGGTTTTTCTGTGGTGGTGGTTTCATCGCCGCGCGAAGACCCGGCATGTCGCGAGTCTCGAAGTGCTCGAGGAAGCGCGCGAGGCCGGACTGACCGAACCGGTCTCGCTGCATCCGGTCATTGATCCCAACAAGTGCCTCGGCTGCGGCGCCTGCGTGCGCGCCTGTCCCGAGCAGCCGGAACACACGGTGCTCGGTCTCGTGCAGGGCAAAGCGCAGCTGATTTCGCCGACCGACTGCATCGGGCACGGCGCCTGCAAAATCGCCTGTCCGCTCGATGCCATCGATCTCGTGTTTGGTACGGAGACGCGCGGCGTCACCATTCCCGTCGTCTCGCCCACTTTCGAGACCAGCGTCCCCGGTATCTACATCGCCGGCGAGCTCGGCGGCATGGGGCTCATCAAGAATGCGTTGACGCAGGGGCGACAGGCGGTCGAGGCCATTCACCGCCTGCGCAAGAATCCGCATGCCAAAGTTGCCGACCTGATCGTGATCGGCGCCGGGCCGGCCGGTTTTGGCGCCGCGCTGACGGCCACGTCGCTCAAGATGAAATACCTCGTGCTCGAGCAGGAATCGCTCGGCGGCTGCGTTTTCCAGTACCCGCGCGGCAAGCTGGTCATGACCCAGCCCGCCGAGCTGCCCATCGTCGGGCGCATCAAGATCACGACCACCTCGAAGGAGGACCTGCTCAGCTTCTGGCAGGAGACCGAGCGCAAGGTACGCATGCCGATCCGCTATCAGGAGCACGTCAAGAGCGTCGAGCAGACGCCCCGCAAGACTTTCATTATTACGACTTCCAAGACACGTTACGAAACCAACTCCGTGCTGCTCGCCATCGGCCGGCGCGGTACGCCGCGCAAGCTGGGGGTGCCCGGCGAGGACTTGCCGAAGGTCGTCTATCGCCTGGTCGATCCGGATCAGTACAAGGGCCAGCGCGTGGTGGTCGTGGGGGGTGGTGACAGCGCGCTCGAGGCGGCCGCCAGCATCGCGGAAATCAACGACAAGCCCGTCATACTGTCGTACCGTGGCGACGCTTTCCAGCGCGCGAAACAGAAAAACCGCCAGCGTGTGGCGGCGGCAGAGCAGAATAAGCAGCTCACCGTGCTTCTGAAGTCGAATGTGCGCTCCATCGAGGCCGATACCGTTGTGATCGAGCACAATTCCAAACTCCTCAAGGTGGGCAATGACGCCGTCATCGTCAATGCAGGTGGCGTGCTGCCCAACGATTTTCTGAAATCGATGGGCGTCGCTGTGGAAACCAAGTACGGCACCGCCTGAGATCACTCCGGAGTCACCATGCTTGCAGAACTCGGTAGCCTCGCGCTGGTATTGGCATTGCTGCTCGCTCTCGTGCAATCGGTGACCGCGTTCGCATCGCTCAGCAATCCGCGACCCGAATGGGCCCTCATCACCCGCAATGCCCTCGTGGGTCAGTGCCTGTTGGTGTTCGCGGCTTTCGCTTGCCTGATCGCCCTGTTGGTGAGGCTGGATTTTTCAGTGCTTTACGTTGCGCAGAATGCCAATAGTGCGTTGCCCGTCTTCTATCGCGTGGCGGCGGCCTGGGGCGCGCATGAGGGATCGCTGTTGCTGTGGATCGTGGTGCTCAGTATCTGGAGCCTTGCGGTCCTCGCGACCAGCCGGCAAACACCGAACCATCTGACCCAACCCGTCTATGGCGTGTTGGGCGCCGTATCGGTCGGTTTTCTTGCGTTCACGGCCTTGACCTCGAATCCCTTTGCGCGACTATGGCCCGCGGCCGCGGATGGCAATGACCTCAATCCACTCCTGCAAGACGTCGCGCTCGCGGCGCATCCACCGATGCTCTACATGGGCTACGTCGGGTTTTCCGTTACTTTCGCATTCGCATTTGCCGGCATGGTCGTCGGGCGCATCGATCCGGACTGGGCGCGTACCACCCGCCGCTGGGCGAACCTCGCGTGGATCTTCCTGACGGTTGGCATCACGCTCGGCAGCTGGTGGGCGTATTACGAGCTCGGCTGGGGCGGCTGGTGGTTCTGGGATGCCGTCGAGAACGCATCCTTCATGCCCTGGCTGGTGGGCACGGCATTGATCCATTCGTTGATCGTCACAGAGAAGCGTGGCCTGTTCCAGAGCTGGACCTTGTTGCTGTCGATCATTGCCTTCTCGCTTTGCCTCCTTGGCACCTTCCTGGTCCGCTCCGGGGTCATCGTATCGGTGCACTCCTTCGCGGCGGATCCGGGCCGCGGCGTTTTCATCCTGGCCTTGCTGCTCTTCTATATAGGCGGCGCATTGGTCATGTATTCGTTGCGCGCCAAGTCGCTGCGCTCGACGGCGGGTTTCGCGCTGTGGTCGCGGGAGTCCTTCCTGCTGTTCAACAACATGTTGCTGCTCGCCGCAACGGGCGTGGTCTTCGTCGGCACGCTCGCACCGCTGTTCGCCGATGCGCTGGGCCGTCAGGCGTTGAGCGTCGGTCCGCCCTATTTCAATGCGACCTTCCTGGTGCCGATGCTGCCGATGTTGCTGCTGCTCAGCGTCGGTATGCACGCGGCCTGGAAACGGCCGCACTTCCTGCGGCCGGTGCGCAGGATCCTGCTGGTGGCCGCGATCGTACTCGTCCTCGCGCTCACCTCGCAGTGGTTCATGTACAGCCACCTCGACTGGCGCGCGACCTTGTTGCTGGTTGCGGGTCTGCCGGTGGCGGTTTCGGCGCTCGCCGAAATCGTGCTGCGGCTGCGCGAGCGGCAGACATTCACGCGCGAGCATCTCGGCATGTGCGTGGCGCATCTTGGAGTCGGCGGCTTTGCGGTGGCGATTGCCGTGGTGGCGGCGTTCTCCACCGAATCGGATACGCGGCTTGGCGTCGGCGATTCGGTGACCGTGGCGGGGTATCAATTCACCTTCAAGGCGCTGCGCAACAACGACGGGCCCAACTACCAGGCCGTGCAGGCGGATGTCGTCATCGCCAGGAACGGCAAGGCGGTCGCAACCCTCACACCAGAGAAGCGGGTTTATCGCGTCCAACAAAATCCCATGACCGAGGCGGGCATATTGCCGGGCATCACGCGCGACCTGTTCGTCGCGCTTGGTGAACCGCTCGGTGAAAATGCCTGGAGTTTCCGGATCCAGTACAAGCCCGCATTGCGCTACGTGTGGTTGTCGGCGTTGCTGATGGCGCTAGGCGCATTGCTGTCATTGAGTGGCCGGCGATTGCGGCAGGCGGCCGTCGCGGCCGCCGCAAGCGTGGCACTGGTGGGTAATGCAGCGGCCGCCGATGGCATCGAGAGCGCACGCGTTGCGATCCAGACCAAGCAATTCGCCGCGGCCGTGAAGCAGCTCGAGACGCCAGCCAGGGCGGGTGAGGCCGATGCACAATACCTGCTCGGCGTCGCGGCGTTGAACGGACTCGGCATGCCCGAGGATGACGCGCTTGCAAAGGAGTGGTTGCGCAAAGCGTCCGAGCAGCGCCATGGCGCTGCGGCATTCGCATTGGCGGGGATGCTTTCGCAGGAAGATGGGGCCTCGGTCGAAGAAATCTGGCGGCTGGTGCAAGTGGCCGCCGATGCGAAATACCAGCCGGCCATCGACGCTCTCAAGGACAAGCGCCTGCCCATGGCAGCCGTGTGGCCGGGTCGCGATGCAGCGCGGGAACTTCGCTTCGGCGTCGCGCGGCTTGCGGCTGCAGACGATGACAGTGGTCGGCTCGATGCCGTAGGGGCCGCCGAGTTCGCTACGACCCAGGACGGCTTCGGTCGCGGCTTGCTGCACGCGGCAGCCATGGCCGGTGCCGAGCGCAGCACCCGCTGGCTGCTCGAAAAGCAATTCCCCATCGATGCAGCGGATCAGTTCGGAACCACGCCGCTCATGCTGGCAGCCGAAGCCGACAAGCCGGCGGCGCTCGGCGTGCTGCTCGCTGCGGGCGCGAAACCGCAGCTGCGCGACAGCGCGGGCCGCGATGCGCTCGCCTATGCGACCTGGGCCAATCGCACCGGGTCGCTGACCCTGCTTCTCGACGCCGGCGCCAAGATCAATGCGACCGACAAGCGCGACTGGACGGCGCTCGACATTGCGATCCAGAGATCGCGCGATGAGGCGGCGGAACTGCTGCGCGCACGCGGCGGAGTTGCCAAGCAGGGCAGTCGCAGCAATGCGCTCGCGACCAATCTCGACACGGCGCGGCTTGGGCGTCTGTACCAAGGCTGGGAGCCACTGCAGCTGGCCGCGAGTCGCGGCGACGTCGCGTTGATGCGCCAGTCGCTCGCGCAGGGCGGCAAGGTCAACGCCGCTACGCCCCAGGGCGATCGTGCCATCCATTTGGCGGCGCGTGCAGGCTCCGTCGAGGCCGTCGACTTGCTGTTGAAGTCCGGCGCCGACGCTGCGGCAACAAACGCCAGCGGCCAGTCGTTGCTGACCCAGGTGGCCGCGAGCGGCAATGTCGATCTGGTGCAGCTGCTGCTGCGGGCCGGTGTCAGCACCGGCAAGGATGAGCCCGTATTGCTGGTGCAGGCGGCATCGCGTGGTGATGCAGCGATGGTGCGCACGGCGCTCGCCGCCGGGGCGGACGTCGAGAGCCGTCACGACAGCTGCGGAACCGCGCTGCTGTGCGCAACGCGCTCGGGCGATGCCGATACCGTGCGTGCCTTGCTCGAAAAGGGCGCGAACCCCAATGCCAATGACAAGGACCGGCGGGCAGCGCTGTGGTATGCCGCGAGTGCCGGCCGGGCCGATCTCGTTGCTCAATTGCTGGCGGCTCGTGCTTCGGTCGACGCCATCGACCGCAATGGCAGTACGGCGCTGATGGCCGCAGCCGGCAATGGCGATGGCAAGGTCGTGGCCGCTTTGCTGGCGGCCGGCGCCAACGTCAATGCCAGCAATGATCGCGGCAATACGCCGCTCATCGCTGCGGCGGAAGCGGCCGATGTTGCCGTCATCAAGTCGTTGCTCGCGGCTCGCGCGCGGATCGATGCGCAGAATACCCATGGCGACACGGCGTTGATGATCGCCGTGCGTCGCGGCCACGTGGCCGCCGCGAAGCTGCTGGTCGAGGGCGGCGCATCGCGCAGCATCCGCAACAAGGATCGCGCCACCGTGGTGGATGTCGCGAAGGAACGCGGGCTGAGCCAGCTGCTCGCCGTGCTCGGGTCCTGAACCGCGACGTCCGGGCCAGGCCTAGTGTTTCGCGTTGCCGCCCAGTGCGGCGAGTAATTCCTCGCTTGCGAACGGCTTGGTGAGCACGACGTCAGCGCCGCTTTTCTTTGCTGCCGCGAGATAGGCCGTGGTGGTGATCGCCCCGGGTTTGTAGGCGCTCGGTCCGAAGTTGCCGCCACCCGAAATGGCCACCACTCGCAGGGACGGTTGCAATTCTCGCGCAACGCGAATGAGTTCGACGCCATTGCCCTTCGGCATGATGATGTCGGTCACGAGCACATCGAAGCTCGATTCGCGCAGGGCGCTGACGCCGGCGTCAAAGCCCGACGCGACGGTGATCGTGAAATTCGATCGTTCGAGCACACGCTTGATGGCGTCGCGAACGTCGGGTTCGTCGTCTACGATGAGTACCGATGGCATCATGATGCTCCGCTGCTTGGTTCATTGTCGCCTGCGGCGATCGGAAATGACAGTGTGATGGTCGTGCCCTGTCCCGGTTCGCTGTCAACATCGATGCTGGCATTCAAACTGGTGGCGATACCGTGCACGACGGACAGGCCGAGCCCGGTGCCTTCGCCCACCTCGCGTGTCGTGAAGAAAGGCTCGAAAATGCGTTCGGCGACCTGTTTGTCCATGCCATGACCGCTGTCTGAAATCGCGAGCCGCAGCCAGCCCTGCGGCGCCTGCGAATCCGCCGGAGCGGTGCCGAGCGACACCGCGAGCCGGCCGCCGTCGGGTTGCATTGCCTGGTAGGCATTGCTGCAAAGGTTCATCACCACTTGCGTGATCAACGTATCCTGGGCACGGATCGGTGGGCATCGCACCGGGATATCGACAGCGAGCTCGATGTTTGGAGCAATGAGGGCCTCGAATACGTGCAAGGCATCCCGCACGACCGGTGCGATATCTATCGGTGTCAGCACCTCTTCATCGAGTTGCCTGCTGAAGGTGAGTATCTCGCGCACGATGCGTTTCGCACGGCCGGTGGCCTGCAGGACCCGATCGAGGTCCCTGCGCGCCTGGCTGTCGGCTGCCGTGTCGTCTCGCGCGGTTTCGGTAAAGAGCTGGATCGGAACGAGCGTATTGTTGATCTCGTGGGCGATGCCACCTGCCAATGTGCCGATGGTCTCGAGATTCTTCTTGTGACGCAGCTGACGCTCGAGCGCGAGCCGCTCGGCCTCGAGGCGCGCGCGCCGATCGATTTCGCCGCGCAGCCGCTCATTGACACCCACGAGCTGCTGGCGCATGCGTTCGAGATCGTGCGCCAGATCGCGTACCTCGACGAAAGTCGAATCGGTTGCGAGCGGCAGCGATGTTTCGCCCGATGCGACCCGGCGCGATGCCAGTGCGAGCACCTGCAGCGGACGTGACAGACGTGTCGCGAGATAGATGCCGAAGGTGAGCAGCAGCGTGAAATACACGGCCATCGCGAGCAATACCCGGGTCTTCGACGTGGCAATTTCGGCGGCAGTCAGTGTTTCGTCGAATCCGAGGTGCAGCGTTGCCGACAAAGGTGGTCGTTCGATCGGTACGGTGAGGAAATAGGTCGAGTCGCCGCCCGCGCCGAACTGGAAGTCGTCGGCGGGCGGGTGCTCGAGCTGCAGGGTGCCCACCGAGCTGCGCAGCTGCTGGTCACCGACAACGAGCGTGGCATAGACCCCTTCGCCGCTCAGTATCACGCTGTCGAGCAGGCTGATCGAGCGCACGTCGGATTGCAACGCGTCACCCAGTTCGAACTCATCGGCGACCAGGCGCGCGAAGGTGCGCACCTGGCTCACGAACAGGCTGGTGTGACTTCGCGTCAGGATGTATGACAGGCTCAGGTACAGCGCCGGCAGCAGCACGGCATGCACGAGGATCACGGCCAGGGCGATCCGGCCGCGCAATGTTCCGGTCAGTTTTTCCATATGACCCGCAGGATGCGCAGCGAGTCGATGTTGCCGACATCGCTGCGCCGGGCAAAGGCGATCGAATGCGGAAAATCGCGCAGTGCTTTCAGCAATTCTTCGCGCGACTTCACCTCGAGCGGGCGCAGGCGCCCCTGTTGCATGCCGAGTGTCAGCAGGCGATGGTCATAGGCCCGCTCGGACATCGCCGTGACGTTCTGCAGGAACACCTCGTCCATGCGGCCACCGTCGGTATGGCGAATGGCGCGAATGATGCGCCCGTTGCGCGCGACCGGCAGGCCAAGGAACAGCTTGCGAACCTCGATCGGATCGACGGATTCGATCCTGCTCGAGACCGGCGTGACCAGGACATACTCTTCCCGGCCGTCGGCCGCGCTAACCGCGCAGCCCAGGGCCAACGCGAACAATAGGATTGTTGCTCGGCGTGACATCGCGCTTACGGAAATGCCGCACTCCACTGCAGGCGCGCCTCGAAGAAATCGTCCTGCAAGGTCGTGGTATCGGCCAATTCGAGCGACAGCGCATTGCGGCGGCTGAGGGCGAAACGCAGGCCCGCGGCACTGCGGCGCGTGACCACATCCGGGAACAGTCGCAAATAGCGCGAGTCCGGCGCCTGCCCCATCTGCTCGTGGCGCGCAAAGGCGGCGAGGCGGTCATTGATGGGTGCTTCGATCTGGAGGTAACCAATAAGCAGACCATCGTGGCGCGGGTCCACAGCATCGACCAAGACCGTGTCGAGCCAGTACAGGGTGCCAAGAATGCGCAGATCGCCGACATTCCAGTTCACGCTGGCGCCGTACAACCATTGATCGATATGGTCGAATGCAGTGCTCGCAATGAGATCGCCGGTCTTTCCGACTTCGTTATGCGCGACCGACAGCGACAGCCGGTTCTCGCCCAATTGATGGGGCAGGTAGTCGATGCGCGCCGCATAGGCCGCCAGGTCGGGCCCGGTGCGGTTCTGGATGATCTCCGCAGGCTGCAACGCGAGATCGCCGACCAGCGGCGAAATGCCCGCGGCGAATGCGATGAACAGGCCCGCTTCGTTTCGAAGCGCGCGGCGCGACTCGATCATCAATCCTTCGACATGTTGGGGAATGATGCCGCCCAGGTCTTCCCAGCGCTCGGCAGCGGGCCGGGTAATCGCGGTCTGCAGGAACTGGCCGTGGTGGTGATCGGAATTCCAGAAGCTTGCCGGCTGATGGAAACGCCCGATCCAGATCAGGGTGTCGGGCAGGGGTTCCCATCCGATCTGGAAGCGCTCGAGGTCGGATTCATCGGTCGAGGCGACGAATTCCCCGAGCACGCGGAATTTGCCGAAACCGGCACTTCCCAGAA
Organism: Steroidobacteraceae bacterium; assembly: GCA_041395505.1. Classification (NCBI taxonomy): domain Bacteria; kingdom Pseudomonadati; phylum Pseudomonadota; class Gammaproteobacteria; order Steroidobacterales; family Steroidobacteraceae; species Steroidobacteraceae bacterium. The sequence goes on along the minus strand of JAWLAG010000002.1, from coordinate 405,100 downwards.
TGTCGACGCTCGCGACAGCATCGGAGGTCTCGAAGCCGGCCTCACCCGCGGCGCCGTTGTCGCGCAATTCAATGCTGGGGAAAAACAGCAACTGCCCCATCGCGTGTTGATGGTCGGCAGCAGCAACCGGCAGCGCCACGAGCAATCCAAGCACCGCGGCAAGGTGCAAAAAGTGAGTCCGCGAGAACGGCATGACGAGGTCCCAAGAACGGCAATCCCGCCGCATTGTGCGGCGAGTGGTGGTTTACCACCAGTGCAGGGTGCCGCTTTCCAGCGGTTTTATGTCAGCTGACGGCGCCCGGTTCAGGGCTCGATCCATTCGCGACGGCCCACCTGCGGGTTCCCCGCCGCAAGGCTCACGCCCACCACGAAGGCACCGCGCGCCAGCGTGCGCTGGTCGGGCCCCAGGGTCGTGATCGGGTAGACCGTCGTCATCTGGGTGCCGTCGAGCGTGTGTTCCAGTGTCTCGAGCAGGTAGTCGCGGTAGAAATTGCTCTCCATGTCGGCCAGTGCTTCGCCGACCACATGGCAGGCGAACAGCACCTTGCCGGCCGGAACCGCTGCGAGGTGGCTCAAGCCGTAGCGACGCAGCCACATCACTTCGCGTGGAAAAGCGCGTGTGTCTGAACCCGGCAGACTATAGGGGTGCACGTGACGTATGAGCGGTAGCAGCGAATCGGGCAGATCGTGATCCCAGCGCGTGAAGGCTGCGGTGGTGTAGATGTCGTGGAGCGTGTAGCCCGGACTGGCGATGGCGAGCGCCGCGAGGGATTCAGGGTCGACCCAGGCAACGACCTGCTGCGAAACGCCGGCACGAAGCCAATCGCGCCATTGTTTCGCTGTCACGACTCGACCTGGGGCGATCGATCGTACGACGAGCGACGCCTGTTGCGCAGTTGGCCAGCGCTCCTTGAAAGCGCCCAACGCGGCCCTGCCGCGAGCATCATCGACATATACCAGCAAGGTTTCTTGCATCTGCGACAGTCGAGCACTGGCGTGGGCCGCCGTCACTTCGGCTTCGAGCGCCACGCCGCGCGAGAAGTACAGTGGATAAAAATCCCTGCGATGGCCCTCCGGGGCATCGGCCAGCGGCAGGATGCAAGGGATCTCCCGCGCTTCACAGAATTCATGCACGCCCGCCCAATCATCTCCGGCGGCGCCGGACAGCAAGGCAAAGGGCGGATTCGCCTCGTAATAGGCGTCGAGCTGCTCGCGCCAGGTGCTTGCCGGGCCGTGCAGGCGCCAGATGCGGAAATTCCAGTGCCGGAAAGCACGGTCCCGGCTTTGGCCATAGGCATGCTGGGCAGCCGCCGCGCGATCGGCTTCGCGCCGCGAGCCGCCATTCTTGAGCGCGACATATTGCGCCGTGACTTTTTCCACAGCGAGGCGCTCCTCTGCGCTTGCGCTGTCGGCAATGACGGTCGCCAGTTCAATTTCCTCGTCGGTTACGCCGGGTGCGGGGCTCCGTCCCAGCGTCTGCAGATAGGCAAATAGTGCATCGGCATCGGTTGCAGTCAGCTGGTATCTCGGCATCAGCGGATCGAGTGCGCGCCCATCGGCGGCGATGCCGGCGACCACAGCACGCAGGAGTGTCGACTTGTCATAGGCCGGCCGCAGGGGCGGGCGCTTGTTGGGCGCGAACAATGCAGGAGACGTCAGATTGAGAGAACGCGAATAGCCACCCTCGGCAATGCCGATGCCGCTGCGCCGATGGCAACTGGCGCAGGCACCCGCGCCTGCCGGCAGTGAGACATCGCCCTGTACGATGGCCCGCACGGGTCCACCGTCGACAGCGATCGCCTGGCGATAGATTCGCTTGCCGAGCCGCTCAGGACTGTCAACGGTTGTCGCTGTGGCGAGCGTCGCCGCAATCGCCAGCAGTGAGGTGCCGATCAGCGCCTGGCGACGCGCAGGTCGATTCGGTCGGGCTGCCGTCAGGAACTGATGTCCTGCCAAATGCTCGCCAGCTCCTTGGCCGACGTCAGTCCTTCGACACGAGTCCACTCGTGTGCGCCGCTCGGTCGGAGCAAGGTCAGGGCAAAGTGGTTGACCTTGCTGCCACGGTAGGCATCGAACACCCTGAGTACGCGCAGCACGTCGGCGCTGGAGCCTGTCAGAAATGTCCATTCGGCGCCGTATCGGGCGGCGTAGGCTTTGAGTACATCGGAGGAATCGTAGCTCGGATCGATCGAGATCGACACCATCACGGGCCGATGCGGATCGTCGGCAACCGCGCGCCCAAATTGCAGCATGGTCGCTGTCATGACCGGACAGATCGTGGTGCAGGTCGTGAAGATAAAGTTGAGCGCGATCGGACGCCCTTCGGCCAGCAGCTGTCTGAGATCGACTTCCTCACCTGTTTCGTCGCGCAGGCTGACGGCGGGAACGTCGTAGCTCACACGCGAGGTCGAAGTGGGTGTGGGGTGGGCCATCATGGCGTGATGCGCAGCGTGATCCTCCATGCCATCGGCTGCCGCAACGCTCGCCGCAACGCACAGGGCGAGGCAGGCGATCAGGTCGCGTGATGTTCTTTGCGCGCGGGCCAGGTAGCGCATGTCTTATCCCTCGAATGCCTCATCCGGCGACGGGGTAATTGTCGCCGCATGGACGGTGATTTTCCCATGGGCTTGGGCGCGCAATGCGATCTACAGTGTTGTGCTACCTCGCAAGCAGATTCTGCTGACGGTCGCCTGCAATACTTGACGTAATGTTGCTCGCCGCAAGTCAACTACCGACTTTACCCCACGGCCCTACAGGGTGTTGCGCCTCACGCGCTAGGGGTTGAGCCCGAGTTCCTTTCGTAGTCATTCAGGCTAGGTTTATGCCTGAGCGCAACTGCGCACGCGGCCATCTTGTGGGTCGCTAACGATTGCACAGCTTTGCCGTGCTAGGGGACGAAGAAGATGCACTACCAAACACTGGGTTTTGCCTTGCGACGATGCAGCATGATCATGGCAGCGCTTGTTGCCATCGCGTCTGCATCGACGCTCAACGCGGCTACCGTCAACGTCACGGTCACCAATCCGACGAATGATTTCGATCCCGCGCTGGGCGTTCGCTGGGTGCTCGAAGAAGACGTCACGCACGAGATCGATCCGGCCAATCCCGTTGCGCCGATCAGTCCGTCGGCAACACCGCCGATTTCGGGCGCGCAGATCGATACCGCGACGTTTACGTTTCACAAGAGCTACATGCCCCTGTCGCGCAGCGGTGAATCGGCCGGTCCATCCTTCGCAATTCCCGATGTCGACCCGGGCAAGCGCTACTACCTGAGCGTACTTCCCAATCGTCCCGCGGATTCGACCTGCACCACGACCGGCGCTGTCTGCTACACCATGTCCGGTGCTCCCGTACGTTTCCCGATCGGCGCGGCCGCCGATGCGGCGCTCGCGGTGCGCGTGGTACTCACCCCGCAACCCATTCCACCCGCCCAGGCCCGGGTCTATGTGTTCGATGACCGCAATCCCATCAACAACTCGCCCGACGCGACCGAGCCGGGCCTCGGCGGTTTTGCCGTATTCATTTATGACGCCGGTGGCGGTCCGATGGTCACCGACGCCTTCGGCAATCCGCTCGGCACGGTCTATGTCCTGTGCCCCAATGGTGAATGGCTGGATGACGATGCGGCGCCCTGCATCAATCGACTGGGCGATGGCACGATCCACACCATGACTGCAGCCGAGGTCGATGACCCGGTTTTGAACCCCAATCGCCTGAAAGTGGGTGAAGTGCTGATCCAGAATCTCGCACCCGGCAAATACGGCATCCAGGTGGTGCCGCCCGCGGGCCAGGGTTGGAAGCAGACGACGACCATCGAAGGCACGCCGGGCATCGATGTCTGGTTGCGTTCGGGTGAGCCGACGATCGCTGTCGAGTTCGGCCCGACGTTCGCGCATGCCTTCTTCGGCTTCGTCAAGGAATTCAACAATCTCTCCGGCACACACAGCATTTCCGGCAACGTCGTCACGCAGCGCATCGCGCGGCCCGGGCTCGACCCGACCATAGCCCGTCAGCTTTATCCGGGCGATCCGGTCAGCGCCTGCTGGATTGGTCTCAACGATTCAGCCACCGGCGAAGGTGTCTACGTCGGCAAATGCAGTGCGAGCGGTGACGGCACGTTCACCATCCCGAACGTGCCCGATGGTACCTACCAGGTTGTGGTATGGGATCAGTACCTCGATTTGATCATCACTTTCGCAACCGCTGTTGTCGATGGTGCCAACGTAACCGATCTCGAAATTCAGGCGCCCAACTGGTTTGCCGATCAAGAGCACTTCGTGTTCAACGATCTCAATGGCAACGGCGTACGAGACGCCGATGAACCCGGTATCCCCGAGCAGGCCATCAACATCCGTTTCCGCGATGGCAGCATCAATTTCGCCTCGGCGACCGACGTCGACGGCTACCTGCCGATCGAGGAGCTGTTCCCGTTCTTCAGCTGGGAAGTCGCTGAAGTCGATTTCGCGCGTTTCGATGCGTCGAGCGTGCGGGTTACCGTCGACGAGGGCGGTCCCCTCGGCAACACCCAGCCACCGCGCATCGAGACCACCGGCTCCTGCGGTGGCGCGGCCAATTGCGAGCAGGTCGACGCGCCGCCCTTGCTCGAGGGCTTCCAGTCCTTCTCGGGCACGAATCACACCTTTGAATGGGGCAAGAAGGCCTATGCGCCGGGCAAGAACGGCGGTATCACCGGCGTTGTGTACTACCAGGTGACGCGTGCGGAGAACGATCCGCGCTTCGCCGCGCCGGAGACCTGGGAGCCTGGCATTCCGCGCGTGCAGGTCAACCTGTACTCGGCGGACGCCAGTGGCAATATCCAGGACATCAATGGCATCGCGGGCATCCAGCTCGCGGACGTCGATAACTATCCGTTCTGCTGGTCGGATCCGGACTCAGTCGCCGACACCACGCTCTGCCCCACAGGCATTGCGCGCGGCCCCGAGGACGAAGTGCGTAGCGGCAATGGCGTTGCCTTCAGCCAGGGCGATGCCCTTGAAGTGACCCACACCGACAGCTGGGACGATAACCTGCCGACGGACTGCGTCAACGACACCCTGCTGGGCGATGGCCCCTGCTATGACGGTCTGCGCAACTGGACCCAGGTCCGCCCCGCGGTCTTCGACGGTGGCTATGCCTTCGGTGAGCCGTTCACCAGCTTGCACCTGAACCCCGGCACCTATGTCATCGAAGCCAATACGCCGGATGGCTATTTGCACCAGACCGAGCAGAGCAAGAACGTGGACTTCGGCGATACCATCCGGCCCCAGGCGCTGCCGCCGGTCTGTGTTGGCGATCCGACCCATGTACCTGGATTGCAGGTCGATGGCGTAACGCCAAACCAGGATTGGAACAATGTTCCCGGCGAGCTCGAGCTGTTCCCGGGCGTCCCGATCGATGCACGTTACACCGGCGACCGGCCGTTCTGTAACTTCAAGCAAGTCCTCGTGACCGACGGCAAGAACGCCGCGGCGGACTTCTTCATGTACACCCTGGTGCCGCTCGCGGGCCACATCCAGGGCAATTCGACCAACGACATCGGCTCGACGGCCAACCCGAATTCGCCGGCTTTCGGCGAGAAGCAGCCGCCGGCCTATATCCCGATCTCGATCCGTGACTATGCGGGCAACGAAGTCAATCGCCTGTACACCGATCGCTATGGCCGATACAACGGTCTCGTTCCCTCGACCTATCGCATCAATGCGCCGATGCCCACGGGCGTGTCGCCCAATATGGTGCAGGTCTGCCTGAATGCGCCGACGATGCCGAATCCGGCCGACCCCAGCATGCAGATTCCGGATCCGTATTTCGATCCGCGCTTCTCGCAGGGCTGCTACACCTTGAACTTCTCGCCGGCGACCACGACCTATCTCGATACGCCAGTGCTGCCGGTGGCCGCGTTCACGACGGCCGAAGAGTGGCAGATCGATACGAACTATCCGAGCGGTACGCCGGTTATCTATTCCGCCAGCGCAGCCGCCAACGGCGTCGGTGGCGGACCCTTCGTGCCAACTGGCGTTGCGACCACGCTGACATTGCGCGCGCTCGGCACGATCCAGGTACCGAATCCGGCGCTTGCGCGTCCCGCGACCGAGCCGCGTGATTACGGCTTCGGCAGCGGCGGTACGGTCACATTGAACGGCCAGCCACTCGCCCTGGTTGGTGCCTGGGATGCCAATGAAATCTCCGTGACGATACCGGCGGGTGCGACGACCGGTCAGCTGATGATCCAGCGCACCGACTCCCAGCTCTCCACGGTGACCGGTGTAACGGTCATCGTCGGCAACCCGGCCGCCGTGCGCGCGGTCGCACCGGGCGGCACTGTTCAGGATATCCAGGCGCAGATCGACGCCGCGGGCCCCGGTGGCATCGTGCTCGTTCCGCCCGGCCTCTACTACGGTGGCCTGATCGTGACCAAGCCTGTGCAACTGCAGGGCTGGGGTGCGCCGTCGGTCATCATCAACTCCGGCCGCAACGTCAATTACGCCAATTTCCTCGCCTGGCAGCGCGATGTGCACAACCGCGCCAACTGCACTGGCGAGATCGGCTTGCTTCCGGGACAGCCTAACAATATCGGCGGTGGCACCAATCTCTGCAATGGACTGCCCGGCAGTGGACTGTTTGCGACCGAGGAAAACGCCGGCGTCCTGATCGCACCGCGCTCAGGTGTGTTCGGCAGCGCCCCGGCGCGGGTCGATGGTTTCACGTTCATGAGCTCGGACTATGCGGCGGGCGTGCTCGTCAATGGCTATACGAGCAATCTCGTCATCAGCAACAACGTGGTGTCGAACAACCAGGGTCTGTCTGCCGGTGGCGTGCGCATCGGTCACCCGAACCTGGTGGATGGCAACGGCCAGTTGGTCAGCGCCTATAACAGCAACGTCAACATCCACCACAACAAGATCGCGAGCAACAGCTCGACCTTCGATCATGGCGGCGGCGTGGCGCTGTACCAGGGGAGCGACAATTATCGCGTCACCGACAACTACATCGTCGGCAACTTCACGCAAGGTGATGGTGCCGGTATCGCCCACTATGGGCGCAGCCCCGGCGGCGTCATCGAGCACAACCAGGTGCTCATCAACCAGTCCTATGACCAGACCGCGCAATCGCGCGGCGGTTCAGGCGGCGGCATTTTTGTCGCCGGTCACGAGGCGGCGGCCGGTGCCGTGGTCAATGTCAGCACCGGGTCGGGCTCGGTTCGCATCAATGCGAATCGTATCCAGGGCAACCAGGCCGGCGCCGGCGACGGTGGCGGTATCGCGCTGCGCTGGGTCAACGGCCAGGATGTCGCCAACTCGCCCAACGCCTCCAGCTGGGATCGCATCGATATCTTCAACAACATCATCACCAACAACGTCGCGGCACTGGCGGGAGCGGTCTCCCTGCAGGACGCACTGGCTGTCAACATCGTCAACAACACGATCGTGAACAACGACAGCATCGCGGCTGCATCAGCGGCGTTCACCAATGCGGATCCGAATGTGTCGGATCCACAGCCCGCCGGTATCGTGTCGCGGGCGCATAGCGCCGACCTTGCGGCGTTGCCCGGAGTCAATACCGATTTCTCCAATGCGCGCATCCGCAACAACATCATCCTGGGCAACCGCCAGCAGTACTGGAACGGCAACATTCCGCCGGGACCGGGCCTGATTGTCGTGCCGAACGGTGTGTCCGATCTCGCGGTGCTCGGTGCCGGCGGCGGTGCACGGCTCGATGCGGAGTACAACATCCTCACCCAGAATCCGTCGAATAACGGCTATCCGTCGAACAACCCGCGCGTGCCGCTGTCCAGCGAGGACGCGCTGCTGCGCGAGCCGTTCTATAACGGCAACACCAGCACGGCCACGTTCCCGTTCAACGCAGCGAGTTTCGATGTGCCGCTGGTCGCGGCCGCGGCGACGGACGAAGGCGGCAACTTCGTCAGTGCCTGGCACGGGCCGCTCGCGCCGGTGGGAAATTACCACCTCGAGGCCGGTTCGTCGGCCATCGACCCGAATCTCGGGGCGGGTGGCAACGGCACCAACAGCAACCTGAGCCTGGGTGCCGCGCTGGTGCGCGACTACGACGGCGACTCGCGTCCCGTTGACGGTACAGCCGGCAATGGCGTCACGATGCGCGCGGACATCGGTGCAGACGAAGCGCCGGCCGTGGCCAACGCGACGCCGGCGCCGCCGCAGATCCTGTCCGTGCCGCAAGGCTGCGCGACAATCTTCGGCACACCGACCTGCAATACCTACTTCGGCGTCCCATTCCAGTACCAGGTGATCGCGGCCGATCCGAACGGCTATCCGCCGCCCATCACTTATATCGTCGAGCGTGTCAATCTCTTCGGGGGGACGCTCGCACTACCCGCCGGTGTGTCGATTGGCAGCACGAGTGGATTGCTCACCTGGACGCCAACGTCGAGCCAGGGTGGTACCTATCTGTTGCGTGTCACGGCGTATACGGGCACGAACAACACCGCCAATCGGGCGCGCCAGACATTCGCGCTGATCGTGTCCGACGGGCAGGTGTTGCCGACGCCGGCCAACCAGAGCTTCGACGTGACCAGCAACGGTGGACTGTCGCAGCCGGCCCCTGGCGTCTTGAGTGGCTATCCTGCCCTGCCGGCGATCTTCTTCGGTTCGCCGAGCGCCGAGCTCGTTGGCAATCTGAACGAGGGCGGCACGGTGACGCTGGCGCAGGATGGCTCCTTCAGCTACCAGCCGGCTCCGAACTATGTCGGCACGCCGACCTTCCAATTCCGCGTCGGCGCGCCACGTGTGATCGGTGCCATCCTCGGCGATACGGCCTACAGCGATGTGGGAACGGTCACGCTCAATCGTGAACTCGCGGTGACCCGTGCCGAGTACTTCGCTGCCTCGGGTGGCGGCGGACGCTGGGAGATCTCGGGTCTCGGCAGCATCAATGGCCGAACCATCACCGTGACCCGCGATGGCGCCAACGAATTGGTCGGCAGCACGACCGTCGGCGGCGGCACATGGACGATCGTCGTGACCGGCGGGCCCGCCTGGGTCACGGGCGATACCGTCACGGTGGTGGCATCGGGTACCGGTGCACCTGGCGACTTCACGGTCGCTGCGGTACCGGTGATTGCGGGTGCAGCCTCCGGCACCGCGCCGGCAACCACGGCCTATGTGCAGTGCAAGGGCGATACCAATGGCGATGGCATCAGCGACACGCCGGGCATCGTCTGCCGCCACCTGGCCGCGGGCGATGGCTTCATCCGCATGGCTGACGGCCGCGAGATCTACACCTTCGGCTTCAACGACGTGACCGGCGTGCCGGAAAACGAAGCCATAGCCGAGGGTCTGCTCAACGCCAACTTCCCGGCACCGACGCTCGCGTTCGACGAGGGTGACGAGGTCTACCTGTCGCTCACCAACGTGGGCACGATCATGCGGCCGGACCTGTTCGATCCGCATACCGTGCACTTCCATGGCTTCCCGAATGCGGCGAGCGTGTTCGACGGTGTGCCGGAGAGCAGCATCGCCATCAACGGCGGGTTCACGTTCACCTACTACTACAACATCGTGGAGCCGGGCACCTTCATGTACCACTGCCACGTCGAGGCGGCGGAGCACATGCAGATGGGCATGCTGGGCAGCCTGTACGTGCGGCCGAAGCAGAACGCGTTGGCCGCGGGCGGCACCGTGTTCGGCGATGGCAGCTACAGCAAGTTCGTGTACAACGACGGCGACGGCTCCACGGGCTATGACGTCGAAGTGCCGATCCAGATCGGCTCGATGGATTCGAACTTCCATGACGAGCACCTGGCCGTGCAACCACTGCCGTTTGCCGACATGCATGACGATTACCCGATGCTGAATGGCCGCGGTTATCCGGATACGGTCAACCCGAACCCGATTGACCCGGTCACGGACGGCGACAAGGCGACCTCGGGTGTTCGCAATGCCACGACTTCGTCGCAGCCGGTGAGCGCGCTGGTCGAAGCACGGGCGGGCGACCGTGTGCTGCTTCGAATCAGCAATCTCAACGTGACCCAGTTCTACACGCTGGCGACCACGGGACTGCCGATGAAGGTCGTGGGTACGGGCGCTCACATTCTGCGCGGACCCGGCGAGGACGATCTGTACTACACGACCAATTCGATCACCCTGGGTGGCGGTGAGGCCGTGGACGTGCTGGTCGATATCCCGGCAGGCGCCGCGGTCGGCACGACGTGGATCCTGTACTCGACCAATCTCAACGAACTGAGCAACGGCGAGGAAGACTTTGGCGGCATGATGACCGAGATTCGCGTCGTCGCCCCGTAAAGGACCTGGAGGCAAGGAAAATGAGTACTGAGATGAAGACTTCGGGTGCCTGGCTGGTCGCGATGCTGCTGGTTGCGCCCATGACGCAGGCCGCGGTTTCGGGCATCAGCGGCACACCCTGCGCCGGTGCAAGTGCCTGCTTCGACCTGCAGGCACGGGCGGGGCATATTGCGCTTGGCGACGGCAACAGCCTGTTGACCTGGGGATATGGTGTTGCGGGGAGCGACATGCAATACCCGGGACCCACGCTGATCGTCAACCAGGGTGATACCGTGCAGGTCACGCTCACAAACACGGACATCCCATTGCCGGTGTCGATCGTGTTTCCCGGCCAGGTCGGGGTCAACGCTTCGGGTGGCACGACCGGGCTCATCACCAATGAAGTGGCGACGGGCGGCGGAACCGTGACCTATACCTTCACGGCCTCGAATGCCGGCACCTATATGTATCAGAGCGGCTCGACGCCCGAGCTCGAGGTCGAGATGGGTATGGTGGGTGCGCTGATCGTCCGGCCGTCAGGGTTCAACGCGGCGAGCCCCCATGCCTATAACTACGGCACGGTGGCCACGGCCTACGACCGCGAGTTCCTGTTTTTTCTGTCTGATATGGACCGCCGGGCGCATGCCGCGGTCGAAACGACGCTGCAGGCTGCGCTGGCAGCGGGTACGCCAATAACAGACGATCTGCTGGTCGCCGCCGCCGACCCGGCTGCCTACGCTGCGACGCTGTGGTTCATCAACGGCCGCAATGGCCCGGACACCATGCATCCGGACAATATTGGCTGGCTGCCGCGTCAGCCCTATGGCGCACTGGCGCGCATGCACCCGGGCGAGCGCACGTTGATGCGCATTGTCGGCGCGGGTCGTGATCTGCATCCCTTCCACCATCACGGCAACAATGCCTGGCTGATTGCCCGCGACGGCCGCGTGCTGGGCTCGGGTGATGCGACGCCCGAGGCACCCTATCCTGATTTTCTGCCACGACCTCCCGTCGCACCGCTCGCGAATCCCGATCTCGCTCCGGGCGGCGTGACCTCGGCGCGCTTGCCGGATCTCGCAACCTCAAACTACACCGTGCAGGTCGTACCCGGCAGCACCTATGACGCGATCTTCACCTGGACCGGACTCGGTCTCAACTGGGACATCTACGGCAATCGACCGGGGCACTCGCCATCGGATTGCGGCGCGCGTGAGCCGAACGAGGATCCAAACAGTCATTGCAAGGCGATACCCGTCGTGCTGCCTGAGCAACAGTCGCTCACTTTCGGTGGCCTGTGGAGCGGCAGCGCCTACCTCGGCACGCTCGAAGCGTTGCCACCCAACCAGGGCGGCTTGAATCCGGCGGGCGGCTTTTCGTACATGTGGCACTCGCATACCGAGCGCGAACTCACGAACGATGACATTTTCCCGGGCGGCATGATGACCATGATGATCATCGAAGGCCCGGAAGTTCCGCTCGACTAAGTGCTGCGGGCGCATGAGGACAAACGATATGAATACGATCTGTAAGCGATCCAATCTGGCGTTACTCGCCGCGGGACTGTTGCTCGCGAGCGCGACCGCTTCGGCGCAGACTGAAGTGTGGCTGCGTGTGCAGCAATTCAACAAGCGGGTCGCCGACGGCTCCGGCAATGGCAATGGCACGACGGCTGTCCCCATGTGGGGCTATCGTGAGTGCACGGCCAGTTTCGCGGCCTGCTCGGGTCCGGTGCTCTCGCCCGGCCCGACCATCAACATGGCGCCTGGCGATACGACGCTGACCGTTCATATCCAGAACCGCCTGCCACCGGGTCTGGCGAACATCACCAACGCGACCTCGGTCGTGATCCCTGCCTTGCCCAAGGCAATGAGTCCGGTGAAGTTCACGGATGGCGACGGTCGCGAGCGTGTCCGCTCCTTCGACACCGAAACTCCCCGCACGCCTGCAGCGGCCAGTGAAGGCACCTATGTGTGGGAGAACGTTCCGGCGGGTACTTATCTCTACCACAGTGGTACACACCCGCAGGTGCAGGTGCAGATGGGTCTTTTTGGCGCCGTGGTCAAGCGCGCCAGCGCGACCGAGGCCTATCCGGGCGTCGCGATCGACGGCGATCAGGTGCTGCTGTTCAGTGAGATCGATCCTGCGATACACGCCGCAGTGGATACCGATACTTATGGCGTTGCGCCCGGTCCCACCAGCACCGAGCGCTATCACCCGCGTTTCTTTCTGATCAATGGCGAAGCCTATCGCCCCAATGTCGATCCCATCGACGTGCCGGCTGGCAACGTGCTGTTGCGGCTCGTGAACGCGGGCATCGAGAGCCACGCGCCGCAGCTCATTGGTGAGTACTTCACGACGGTTGCCGAAGACGGCCATCCGCTGCCGGCACGCCACTCGCAATACTCGACACTGCTCGCCGCCGGCAAGACCCTGGATGTGCTGTTTGCACCGGCCACGGCGGCGACCTATCCCATGATCGATCGCACACTGCGACTGGCGAACAACAGCACGGCCGGCGGCGGCATGTTTGCCCGGTTGCGCGTTGGCAATACGCCGGGCGTCGGCAATCCGATCGCGGCGGACGACCTCTTCTGTGTGCAGTCGCCGACCGGCGAGGGCGTCTGCAACTTCGAAGGAGGCAACATCGTCAGTGGCGCCATCAATACGGGTGCGCCGGGCGTGCTCGGCAACGACAGCGACCCGAATGGCGACCCCATTCGCGTGTCACCGGGCCAGGCCTTCGTGCTCTCCGGCGTGGCGCAGCCGCCCGCAACCCTTGCTGTCAACGCAGGTACGGCGGCTGCCGCGGGTAGGCTGGCCTTCAATCCGCAGGATCCCACCTGGGTCGGCATCGCTTCGTTCACCTATACGGTGACGGAGAATGCGCCGGGCGTCATCCTGGCGGATCAGCTGGTGAGTGCGCCGGGCACGGTGCGCATCGTGCGCGACATGCGTGCAAGTTCCACGGTATTCCACAACCCCGCCGGTACGGCCCAGGATCAGTGGGAACTCGCGGGCGTCCTGCGTGATGCCCCGGTGGGCGGCACGGTGACAGTCCAGTTCGTACAGAACACCGGCAACACCAACTGCACGCGCGTCGGCCAGGGCGTCGATGGCGGTGCAACCCCGACGGTTGTGCCGGTGACAGGCAACAGCTGGACGTTCACGGGCCTCCTTGCGAATCCTGCCGGCTGCAACCGCATCCGGATCGAAGCGCGGATGCCCGACATGCCGGGCGAAGTGTCTGAACACAACACCGCCCTGGAAACCAACTTCCAGCGCGTCAACACGCCGCTTTGAAGAACTTGGATCCAGCGCGATACACGGCAGGCAGCACGTCGGCCGCTGCGCAAGGCAGCGGCCGCAACCTGGTGGCGACGCTTGGTCTGGTGGTCGCGACGCTGCTCGCGGGTTGTAACGCCGAGGACGCCAACAAAGTCGTATCCATCGACGCGATACGTCTGACGGCAGCGGGACACTATGTGGATCTTCGCTACCGCGTGCTCGATCCCAAACTCGCCAATGCGGCGCTCGGGCCCAAGGTGAAGCCGGTGTTGATCGACGAGGCGAGTGGGCGCGAGATGGAAGTCCCGATGACGGCGAAGCTCGGGCTCCTGCGTCAGTCGAATGCCGACCAGCACCCCGGACGCACATACTTCATTTTGTTCGCCAATACCGCGGCGGTGCGACCCGGCAGCAAAGTCACCGCCAAGCTCGGTTCGCTCGAACTCAAGCACCTCACCGTCGAGTAAGGCGCCGGGATTCGCGCGAATCCCGGGCGGATGGCGCAATCAGTCCTCGATCAGGAAACTGCGCAGCTGCTCGGAGCGCGAAGGGTGGCGAAGCTTGCGCAGCGCCTTCGCTTCGATCTGACGTATACGCTCGCGGGTGACGTCGAACTGCTTGCCGACTTCCTCGAGGGTGTGGTCGGTGTTCATGTCGATACCGAAGCGCATGCGCAGCACCTTGGCCTCGCGAGGCGTGAGCTGGGCGAGCACGGCGTGGGTCGTCTCGCGCAGCGATTCGCTGGTTGCCTGGTCGATGGGCGAGGCCACCGAGGTATCTTCGATGAAATCGCCGAGGTGTGAGTCCTCGTCATCGCCGATGGGCGTTTCCATCGAGATCGGTTCCTTGGCGATCTTCAGGACCTTGCGCACCTTGTCTTCGGGCATCTCCATGCGCACGGCGAGTTCATCCGGGGTCGGTTCGCGTCCCATCTCCTGCAGCATCTGCCGCGAAATGCGGTTCAGCTTGTTGATGGTTTCGATCATGTGCACCGGGATGCGAATGGTGCGTGCCTGGTCGGCGATCGAACGCGTGATGGCCTGACGTATCCACCAGGTCGCATAGGTCGAGAACTTGTAGCCGCGGCGGTATTCGAACTTGTCGACCGCCTTCATGAGGCCGATGTTGCCTTCCTGGATGAGGTCGAGGAACTGCAGGCCGCGGTTGGTGTACTTCTTGGCGATGGAGATGACGAGGCGCAGGTTCGCCTCGACCATTTCCTTCTTCGCGCGGCGTGCCTTGGCCTCGCCGATCGAGACCTCGCGGTTGATCTCCTTCACCTCGTTGATCGACAGGTGCAGGAGCTGCTCCAGCTGCTGCAGCTTGACCTGGCGGCGCTCGACCTCGGGGGCGAGCTGCTCGAGCGGCGCCGAATACTTCTTGCCGGCCTTGATGTGCTTGGTGATCCAGCGCGGGTTGGTTTCGTTCTTCGGGAAGGTCGTGATGAAGTCCTTGCGCGGCATGCCGGCTTCGCGCACGGCGAGCACCATGATTTCCTTCTCGAGCAGGCGCACTTCGGAGACGTGCGCGCGAAGGTTGGAGATGAGCGCATCGAACATGCGCGGCGAGAGCTTCAGCTCCATGAACTCATCGGACAGACGCTTGCGCAGCTTGACGGTCTTCGGTTCCTTGGCATCGGCCTTGGCGAGTGCCGCGAGCAATTGGGTTGCAAGCTTGCCGATCTTGGCGAAGCGTGCTGCGGCTTCTTCCGGATCGGGACCGGTGTCGACGGTCTCCTCGCTGTCGTCGCCGTCTTCGTCTTCGCTGTCGTCGTCTTCCGACTTGTTTTCATCGCGCGCCTCGACCTTGGTCGGATTCTGCGGCTGGGCAATGACGTCGGGCGCGTTCGGGTCGATGAACCCGACGATGATGTCGACCAGCCGGCCCTGACCGGCTTGCACCTGCTGATAGGCTTCCTGCAGGAAGGAAAATGTCGCGGGGTACATCGACAGCTGCAGGCGAACAGCGTCGAGGCCTTCTTCGATGCGCTTCGCGATGCGGATTTCGCCTTCGCGTGTGAGCAGCTCGACCGTACCCATCTCGCGCATGTACATGCGCACCGGATCGGTCGTACGGCCAAGTTCCGCATCGAGGGCCGCGAGCGCGGCCGCGGCTTCTTCGATCGCTTCTTCGTCGGTCGGACCGGAGGGCTCGGCGGCAAGCAGGGACTCGCTGTCCGGTGCCTTTTCGTACACCGGAATGCCCATGTCGTTGATGGTGTTGACGATCTCTTCGATCTGCTCGGGGTCGACGATCTCGGAGGGGAGGTGATCGTTGACCTGGGAGTAGGTCAGGTAGCTCTGTTCCTTGCCGAGCGCGATCAGGAGCTTGAGCTGCGACTGCCGATCTTCGGGCAGGGTGCCGCCGCTGCGCTCGGGCGCGAGCAGTTTTTCGATTTCGGGCGATGCGCGACGGCCGCGGCGGCCTCTGCGCGCGGGTGCCGCGGCGGTCGGTTGGGCCGGCGATGCGGGCGGAGTCTCGCTCGCAGTCGTTGTGGGGGCCGCAGTCTTGCGCGCGCGGACCTTGGCTTGGGCGGTTTTCGCTGCAGCGACCTCGGATTTGGCGGCCGCGCTGACTTTCGCCGCTGAAGCTGGTTTGGCTGACGCTGCGGACTTCGGCGCGCTTCGCGCCGGTACTTTTGCCGCCTTGACGCGCGCGGCGGGCTTGATGTTTTTCTTCGGCGCCGGCGCCGCCTTGCGCTTCGCGCCAGACCGGGTGGCACTTTTGCGTGGCGCAGCCGCGCTCCTGCGGCGTGCGCCTGCGGCGCGCGTCGCACGGTTTTTGGTTGCCGCTTTTTTCTTGGATTTCTTGGCCGTCATGTTTCCTTTGCCCGCAACCGGGGCACTGCGATCAACGCAAGATGATCGACAAACGCTCGGGTCGGAGGGACTGTGCTCGCAAGAGTTAAGCCGACAATTCTACTTTGACAGGGCAGTCATCGCCAAGTTTGCAGGCCGGCCAGTGGCAACTTGCCGAGCGCAAAGGGGGTACGCCGTGGCGCGGCAAACAGCGTGCCAACAAGGTGCTGAAGTCAGCGCTTTTCGCCGTCGCCGACCTTTGACATAAGCGCTTGAAGTTCCTGCTTTTCTTCGGCGCTGAGCTGGTCGCCCCGCGCGATCAGGGCGTCGATGCGCTCCCTCACCTCGCCCGCGATCAGACGGTCAACCGCCGCAGTGAGTTCCCGGGCAGCGGCCGATTCATCCGTCAGGGCAGGGGCATTGCCCGACAGCTCCGCCAGGCGTTCCTCGTAGCGATGGCCGCGCCAGCGCTCGAGCAGGCCGCCCATTGTGAGGCCCGGAGTCGCCCGCAGCTGCGCCAGGATTTCCGACAGCACGTCGACGCCGGGTCGCGCGCTGCGGGCAAGCGCCTCGCACCGTCCGTCGTCGATGGCGGCCGCTGCGGCGGGATAATGCAGGGCGATTGCGAGCGCCTGGGTGAGCAGATTGCCGCGCCCCGGCCGCATCCGGCTGGCGGGCCGCGGCGGGCGCTTGTGACTTGCCCCCGGCGCACTCGCGGGGCGCGCGCCATTCGCATCCACCCATAGGTCCTGCAACTGCGTGGCTGGCAGGCCGATCTCGTCGGCAATCCGGCTGATCAGCAGCGCCTTGTAGACACCGTCCGGCACGGCAGCCACCAAGGGCTTGGCCGCGGCGGCGAATCGTGCGCGACCGTCGGCGTGGGCCAGATCCAGATCCGCTGCCAGGCCGCGCACCAGAAATTCCGACAGCGGCTCGGCGGCATCGAGGCGTTGCTCGAACGCTTGCCTGCCTTCCTTGGCCACGAGGCTGTCCGGGTCTTCACCCTCGGGAAGAAAGACGAAGCGGATCTCGCGCCCCTCGCGTGCTTCACCGAGTGCATTGCCGAGCGCGCGCCAGGCGGCGCGGCGGCCCGCAGTGTCGCCATCGAAAGCGAATACCACTTCGCGTACCAGACGGAACGCGCGTTGCAGATGCTGTGCCGTGGTTGCGGTGCCGAGTGTTGCCACGGCATAGCCGATGCCCGCCTGGTGCAGGCGCACGACGTCCATATAGCCCTCGACGACCAGCAGCCGGCGCAGCGCATCGCGCTGCTGGCGAACTTCGTAGAGTCCGTAGAGTTCGTGGCCCTTGTGAAATAGCGGTGACTCGGGCGAGTTGAGGTATTTCGGTTCTCCGGCATCCAAGACCCGGCCGCCGAATCCCAGCACGCGGCCGCGAATATCGCGTATCGGAAACATGATCCGGTCGCGAAAGCGGTCGTAATAGCCCTCGCTCCCGCCGTCCCGCGCGATGATCAGGCCGAGTTCGGCGAGGTGTTGCAGGCGCTTGCGATCGGTCCCGAATCGTTGCAGCAAGGCATTCCACGATGGGTCCGCAAACCCCAGTGCAAAGCGCTCGATGTCATCACCCGCCAGACCACGGCGGCGCAGGTACTCGTTCGCACGTTTGTCCGCGCGCAGTTGTTGCTGGAAGTATCGCGCCACGTCATCGTTGAGGCGCTGCAGTTCGTCACGCTGGCGCTCGGCAGCATCGGCGGGCGCATCGCGTGGCACCTCGAGGCCGAGGCGCTGCGCGAGCTCGGCGATGGCGTCCGGGAAACTCAAGCGGTCGAACTCCATCAAGAAGCTGAGCGCGGTGCCATGCGCGCCGCAGCCGAAGCAGTGGTAGAACTGCTTGGCGGGACTCACCCAGAAAGATGGCGTTTTTTCGTTGTGGAACGGGCAGCAGGCCTTGTATTCGCGACCGGCTTTTTTCAGTTCGACGCGGCTGCCGATCAGTTCGACGATGTCGCAACGCGCGATCAGCTCGTCGATGAAATGCTGGGGGATCCGGCCTGCCATGTGGCTAATCGGCTGGTTCGCGGATCTCGATTGCGAGATCGTCAAGCACAGGCCGGCCTCGTGGCGCTCCGTTTCGCGCGTCAATTGCTGCGTGGCATCCCCCATTTTCCAGGACCGTGGCGCGCAGGGATGTGCGCCCCGTAGCCCCCAGGGAGGGGTTTACGGCGTTCCTGGAAAATGGGGGATGCCACGCAGCAGCCGTGGCACGCGTGCGTGAGCGCCGCGCGGCAGGCATGATCGGGATGTATTTGACGCGTGACATGCCGACAAGCATATCGCCAAACCGCCGCGACCCGCGCGGCCGGGACAATCAGCCGGCGAGCCGGGCCTTGACCTTCGCGCTGATGACCGACATGTCCGCCCGGCCCTGGGCGCGGGCCTTCACCGCAGCCATCACCTTGCCCATGTCCTTGACGGTGCTGGCGCCGGTTTCGGCGACGCAGGCATTCACCAGTTGCTCGATCTCGGCTTCACTCAGTTGCGCGGGGAGGTAGGCGGCGAGCAGTTCGACTTCGGCGGTTTCCTTGGCGGCGAGATCGGCGCGGTTGCCGGCTTCGAACTGGCTGATGGCTTCGCGCCGCTGTTTGATCATTTTCTCGATGACCACAAGGACCGCGGTATCATCGAGCGTAATGCGCTCATCGACTTCGCGCTGCTTGATGGCGGCCTGCAGCATGCGAATGGTGCCGAGCCGCTCTTTCTCGCCCGACCGCATCGCCGCTTTCATGTCTTCGGTGATGCGCTCCTTGAGTGTCATCGTGGGCGCGCGGTCCCGATGGTGGCGCGTTTGATGTGCCGCTTGATGGCGGCGGCCTTCTTGCGCTTACGTTCCTGGGTCGGCTTCTCGTAGAATTCGCGGCGACGGAGCTCGGTCAGGACGCCGGCCTTTTCGCAGGCACGCTTGAAGCGCCGCAAGGCGACATCGAAGTACTCGTTTTCTCGAACTCTCACGCTCGGCATCGAAACACCAACCTCTTGATTTTAATGAATTTATCCGGACTGCCCGACGGAACAAAGGCGGGCATTCTAATGACCCGCCAGACAAAAGGCAAAAAGCGATGACTAGCGGTGAGAAACCGCGCCTGGTCCTCGGCATCGAAAGTTCCTGTGACGAGTCGGCGGTGGCGGTGATGGACAGCGAGCGCGGCCTGCTGGGCCATCGTGTCTTCAGCCAGATCGAGCTGCATCGCGCCCACGGCGGCGTGGTGCCTGAGCTCGCGTCGCGGGACCACATCCGCCGCCTGCTGCCGATGATCGAACAATTGCTCGCCGACCTTGGGCTCGCGCGGGGCGAGCTCGATGCCGTGGCCTACACGGCCGGACCGGGGCTGGTCGGCGCGCTGCTCACGGGTGCGGCGCTTGGCGAGGCGCTCGCCTTCGCCCTGGGGATTCCGGCGCTGCGCATTCATCATCTGGAAGGGCATTTGCTCGCGAGCGAGCTCACGCGCGAGCCACCGCCTTATCCGCATGTGGCGCTGCTCGTCTCGGGCGGTCATACCCTGCTCATCGAGGTCGCGGCCCGCGGCCATTACCAGCTGCTC
Organism: Steroidobacteraceae bacterium; assembly: GCA_041395505.1. Lineage (NCBI taxonomy): Bacteria > Pseudomonadati > Pseudomonadota > Gammaproteobacteria > Steroidobacterales > Steroidobacteraceae > Steroidobacteraceae bacterium. The sequence goes on along the minus strand of JAWLAG010000002.1, from coordinate 385,199 downwards.
GGCGCGAGCCGCGACGATGCGGCGGGCGAGGCTTTCGACAAATGCGCCAAGCTCTTAGGGCTGTCCTACCCGGGCGGGCCACAGCTTGCGGCGCTTGCCGAGCGGGGTCGCGCCGGCGCCTGCGTCCTGCCGCGCCCGATGCTGCATCAGGATAATCTCGAATTCAGTTTCGCCGGCCTCAAGACTGCCGTTCGCCAGGCGATTCTCAATGAGCCCGAGCTCGGCGATGAGCGTCGCGCCGATATCGCGCGCGCTGTTCAGGATGCCATCGTCGAGGTGCTGGTCGGCAAGTCGAAGCGCGCACTCGAGCTGACCGGACTGTCCTGTCTGGTCGTCTCTGGCGGCGTCAGCGCCAATGCCGAGCTGCGCAGCGTGCTCGCGACGGAGCTCGCGGCGATGGGCGCGAGCTGTTATTTCCCATCGCTGGAATTTTGCACCGACAATGCCGCGATGATCGCGCTCACCGGGCTCCTGCGATTGACCAGCGGCGAGGGGCTGTGTTCCGATCTGGCGATCGTGGCGCGGCCGCGCTGGCCGCTCGAGGAGCTCAATACCCGATGAATTTCGACGACGGTGCCGATGTGATATTCCTGCGCGGCCTTACCACCGAATGCATCATCGGTTTCATCGATTGGGAACGGCGCGTGCGCCAGCGCGTCGTGATCGACCTCGAGATGCCGGCCGACTGTCGCCGTGCGGCTGCGCGCGATAGCGTCGATGACACGCTCGACTACAAGCGCGTGGCGAAACGCATCATCGCCTTCGTCGAAGAGTCGCAGTTTCATCTCGTGGAAACGCTGGCCGAGCGGCTGGCGGCGCTGCTCCTCGAGGAATTCGCCCTCGCCTGGGTGCGCCTGTCGATCAACAAGCCGGGCGCCATCCGCGGTTCGCGCGATGTCGGCGTGTCGATCCTGCGCCGGGCGGGCTGAACTTGGTTGCCGTCTATGTCGCCGGCGGCAGCAACGTCGATGCGCCGCGCAACGTCAAGCGCGCGGCAGCGTTGTTGCGCCAGCGATTCGCCGACATCCGTTTCTCGCATGCCTACCAGAATGCGCCAGCCGGGTTCGACGGCGCGGATTTCATCAACTTCGTCGCCGGATTCACGACCTCGGAACCACTTGCGGACGTCGTCGCGGCCTTGCAGAAGATAGAAGCCGCCTGCGGCCGCGCGCGCCTCGCGCCGAAGTGGGAGCCGCGCAGCATGGACCTCGACATTCTGCTCTATGGCGATGAGATCAACCTGCGCGGCTCGCCGCGACTGCCGCGTCCCGATCTGCTGCGCCGCAGCTACATGCTGGGGCCAATGGCGGAAATCGCGCCCGACGTCGTGCATCCGACGACAAGGCGCAGCGTTGGCGAGCTGTGGCGCGAGTTCGACGCGGCAAGCCATCCGCTCACGCCCATCGATCTCGATCTGGCGCGCGACTGAGCGCGTTACCAGCCGACGCTGCGGCCGCCATCGACCGCGAGCACCTGGCCGGTGACATAGTCGGCGGACGTCGCGAAGTAAAGGCAAGCTTTGGCAATATCGTCGGGATCGCCCGCGCGCTTCAACGCGGTGCGCTGGATGATGCTTTCGCGTTCGCTTTCATCGGGCCCGTCGTCCTCGGGCCACAACACCGGCCCAGGAGCTATGGCGTTGACACGGATCTCGGGACCGAGTTCGCGGGCCAGTGAACGCGTCAGTGCGATCAGCCCGGCTTTGGCGATGCTGTAGACCGGATAGTTGCGCAATGGGCGCATGCCGTGAATGTCGACGATATTGAGTATCAATCCCTTGCTCGCGCGCAGCAGCGGTGCCGCCGCCTGCGACAGGAACAGGGGCGCGCGCAGGTTGGTGCCCACCAGGTCCGCGAACTGTTGCTCATCGATGCTGCCGAAAGGCGTCGGATAGAAGGTCGAGGCGTTGTTGACGAGAATGTCGAGCTTGTCGTCGGGCGCTGCGGCTGTCGCAATGATCTGCGGCAGCAGTTCCAGATCGAGCAGGTCCGCCTGCACCAGCGCGACCGAACCGGCGCGATCGCGCTGCAGCGCTTCCGCCAGCTGCTGCGCCTGCTCTGCGCCGCTGCGATAGTGGATCACCACGCGCGCGCCCGCGCCATGGAGCTTGCGGGCCATCGCTGCGCCGAGGCGATGCGCTGCGCCCGTGATCAGCGCGGTGCGGCCCGCGAGCGGTGCTGAGTTTTTCGCCATGCAGCGATTATGATGCCACGCGTGAGCGGGACCAAGACGACCGTATTCGCCGATGCCGAACGCGCGCAGCTCGCGGCCGTGCGCGAGCGGGTGGATGACGAGCTCGCGCGCGCCGGCGGTTGGCTTGGTTTTGCCGACTACATGCGCCTCGTCCTCTACGCACCAGGCCTCGGCTACTACAGTGCCGGTGCAACCAAGTTCGGCGCCGCCGGAGATTTCGTCACGGCGCCGGAGATCTCGCCCCTGTTCGCGCTCGCCCTCGCCCGGCATTGCGCGCAATTGCCCGAAGTCCGCGGCGGCACGATCCTCGAACTCGGTGCCGGCACTGGTGCGCTCGCCGACGGGCTGTTGTGCTCGCTGCGCGAGCGCGGGCATCTGCCGAACCGCTATCTGATCCTCGAACCGAGCGCGGATCTCGCCTCGCGCCAGCGCGAGCGACTCGCGCGCCTGCCGGTTGAACTGGCCGCGCGCATCGAGTGGCTGACCCGACTGCCCGCCGCGCCGTTCAGCGGCGCGTTGATCGCCAACGAAGTCGCCGACGCACTGCCGGTCGAGCGCTTCGAAATTCGCGGCGACGGCGGCGTGGACGAGATCGGAATCGGCGTTCGCGAGGGACGCTGGCGACTCGTGCCGCGCCCCGCCCGCGACGCGCTGGCCGCTGCGGTCGCCGAATTGCGCGGCCGATTGCCGCATGCGTTGCCGGCCGGCTACCGGAGCGAGATCTGCCTGGAACTTCCACCCTGGATCGCAAGCCTCGCGAGCATGATCGCGGCCGGCAGCGTCCTCCTCATCGACTATGGCTTTCCAGCGGGCAGCTACTATCACCCGGATCGCAGCGATGGCACGCTGCGCTGTCACTTCCGCCATCGCGCGCATGACGATCCGCTCCTTCACCCTGGTTTACAGGACATCACCGCCTGGGTGGACTTTTCCGCGGTGGCGACGGCCGCTGCGGCGGCGGGTCTGCGGGTGGATGGATTCGTGACCCAGGCGGCGTTCCTCGCCGCCCTCGGTCAGTCAGAATGGCCGCGGCTGCTCGCGCAGCAGGACGATGAAGCGGGGCGACTGCGGCTTGCGAGCCAGATGAAAACGCTGCTGCTGCCCGGGGAAATGGGTGAAGCATTCAAGGTGATGCAACTTGGCCGCGGCCCCGTGCCAAGCTGCAGTGGCTTCGCGCTGCAGGACTTGCGTTACAGTCTCTGACCGGGAACGAAAGGCGGATTGCATGGAGTGGATACAGGTCGCGGTGCTGGCAATCATCCAGGGGCTCAGCGAGTTCCTGCCGATTTCAAGCTCCGGTCACCTGGTGCTGGTGCCGCATTTTCTCGGCTGGCCCGACCAGGGACTCGCCTTCGACGTTGCGATTCATGTCGGCACCCTGCTCGCCGTGCTGGTCTATTTTCGGGCCGATATCGGCGCCATCCTGGGTGGCCTCCTGCGCGCAGCCCGCGAACGTCGCCTCAACAACGGCGCGATGCTCGGCCTCTACCTCGGTTTCGCGACCATCCCGGTGGGCCTGGTCGGCGTACTCGCGGGGGATTTCATCGAAGCACGGCTGCGCGAGCCCCTGTTCGTGGCAGCGACGCTCGCGTTCTTCGGATTGCTCATGTGGCTCGCCGACGCCTATGGGCGGCGCAACCGCGAAGTGCACGGCCTGCGTTTCGGCGATGCCATGCTGATCGGCTGTGCGCAGGCGCTCGCGCTCATGCCCGGCACTTCGCGCTCGGGTGTCACCATGACGGCCGGCCTCGCGCTCGGCCTGACGCGCGAAGCCGCGGCGCGATTCTCATTCCTGTTGGCGGTGCCCGGCATCGGCGCCGCGGGTGCCTGGGAAGGCTTGCACCTGGCGCGGGTCGGCATGGACCTCGAGTGGAGCAAGATCCTGGGTGGCGTGCTGCTCTCGGCGCTCACCGGCTATCTTTGCATTCATCTGCTGCTGCGCGTGCTACGCAGTGTCGGACTTGCGCCGTTTGCCATCTACCGGCTGGTACTGGCGGTCGTGATCGTCGTGGTGTTCGGCGGCGCATGAACCGCCGCGGATGCCTGCCTATTTGAGCTTGCGGCCCGCGGTGTTGTATGGGTCGCCGCCCTGTTCGTCGCTGTCGCGCCAGGCGTTGACGAGCTTGAGGTCGGCATCACGCAGGGCGGGGACCGTGGTCGTGAACTGATTGTTCCACTGCGCTTCTGCGCCGCGCGGGTTGTCACGACGCGCACGCGTCGGCGCCTTGCCGTCCGGTTCCGGTGCGAATGTGAACGGGACGTCGTCGTCCGGTCGGCCATGACTTGTGCCCATAGTGGCTAAAGATTACCACCGTGGCGCGATCCGTGGCAGGTCAGCCGTCCGGCGTCAAGGCCCATTCGTCGGCGCGGCAACCGCCTGTCGCGTCAATGCGGCCGTCTGTCGGCCATGCGCTCGGCGAGACAGGCGAGTCGGCGTTCGTGCAGCCACTGGCGCATCGCTTCGCCCGACAGTTCGGCGATTTGCGCCGGGCCGGGTGCAACCCCTGCAACGGCATCCCGGAGCGCGGCAAGCCAATTCGCCTGCGGGTAGGGCTGTTGCTCCCGCCCCGTGCGTCCGCGGGCATCGTATTCGCAGCACGCGAGCAGCGCGTTGAACCTTTCCGGTCGACGCAGGGCGTCGGCCTGCTCGAACAATCGCAGCACGGTTGCGGGGCGAAGCTCGAACGCGCGATGCACCCGGGTGTGATGCGTCGCGGCCAGCACGGCGAGATCACGGAACTCCCGGGGCGCATGCAGACGGTCAGCGAGCGCGGCGGCAAGCCGCGCACTGCTCAGTTCATGCCCGCGATGGCTTGGCCACTCGTTGCGCGGTGTCAGGCCCTTGCCCAGATCATGGGCGAGCAAGGCGAAGCGGACCGCAACGTCGGCCTGCTCGCGGGCCGCCACTTCGAGACAGAGCATGACGTGCACGAAGCTGTCGATCTCAGGGTGCCAGCGCTCGGGTTGCGGCACGCCGCGCAGGGCCTGCAGCTCTGGAAAGACCACGGCCAGCGCGCCGCACTCGGCGAGCACCTCGAAGTAGCGCTGCGGCTGCGGCTCGCCCAATGCGCGCCGGGTTTCCTGCCAGACCCGCTCGGCAACGAGCGCGCCGGCTTCACCCGAGTCCACCATGGCGCGCATGAGCGCCATTGTTTGCGGTGCCACGGTGAATCCGAGCGCGGCGTAGCGCGCCGCGAAGCGCGCGACCCGCAGGATCCGCAACGGGTCTTCGGCGAAGGCGGGTGATACATGGCGCAGGATGCGCGCGCCGAGGTCGCGTTCGCCACCGTAGGGATCGAGCAAGCTGCCGTCGTCATCGCGTGCCATGGCGTTGATGGTCAGATCACGGCGGCGCAGATCTTCCTCGAGTGTGACATCGCTCCCGTGGTGCGTCTCGAAGCCGTGGTAGCCCGGCCCGACCTTGCGCTCGGTTCGCGCGAGCGCGTATTCCTCGTGGCTGTCGGGGTGGAGGAAGACCGGGAAATCCTTGCCGACTGCGCGATAGCCCTGTGCCAGCATCTGCTGCGGTGTCGCGCCGACCACGACCCAGTCGCGCTCTTTCACCGCACGACCGAGCAGCTGATCGCGAACTGCGCCGCCGACAAGGTAGACTTTCACGCTGCCGATGTTACCTGAGCGCAGCCGCCAGCTACGATTCGCCTTGTTGCTCGCAACGACCGGGGTTGCCTCGACCCAGCTCGGCGGCTGTGCGCTTGGTTACTACGCCCAGGCGGCGCGCGGCCAGTGGCAGCTGCAGCGTGCGCGCGAGCCGATCGGCGCAGTCATCGCCGATGACCGGCGCCCGAAGGCATTGCGCGAGCGTCTCGCGTTGCTGCGCGAGGCACGGGAGTTCGCGGTCACGGAACTGGCACTGCCCGACAATGCGAGCTATCGCAGCTATGCCGACATCGGCCGTCCCTATGTCGTGTGGAATGTCGTCGCGACCGGGGAATTCGCGCTCGAACCGCGGCGCTGGTGTTTCCCCATCGTCGGTTGCCTTGCCTATCGTGGCTATTTCCGCGAGTCCGCGGCGCGGCGGATGGCCGCGCGATTGTCGCGCCGGGGTGATGATGTTGCCGTCGGCGGCGTTGCGGCCTATTCGACGCTCGGGCGGTTCGCCGACCCCGTGCCGAGCAGCATGCTGCGTTATTCCGACGCCACCGTGATCGGCATCATGTTTCATGAACTCGCGCACCAGGTCGTCTACGTCGCCGGTGACACCGCGTTCAACGAGGCCTATGCGTCGGTCGTGGAACAGGCCGGCATCAGCGCCTGGCTCGGCCAGCGCAGGCCACCGCAGGCCGTGATCGCCTGGCAGGAAGAGCAGGTGCTGCAGCGACGGTTCGAAGGACTGGTGGCCGCTGCGCGCGATGATCTCGCCGCGCTCTATGCCGGCGGTGGCACCCCCGAGACGCTGCGCACCGCCAAAGCGGGTCGTCTTGCGATGCTCGCCGTGTCGGTCGGCGAGTTGCGTCGCGGTGGTGAGCAAGAGAGCGCATACGCAGCCTGGCTCGAGGGTGGCCTCAACAATGCGCGCCTCGCGGCGGTAACGACCTACTCCGACTGTGTGCCTGCATTGCGCCGGCTGTTGGACGAGCAGGGCGGTGACCTGCGGCGCTTTCACGAGGCGGTCCGTAAACTGGCGGCGCGCGATCAGGCGGCGAGGTCGTCATTCTGTGCCCGGATCGACGGCGGCACCGACGATGACGGCCCGGGCCATACCGCAACGAGGGAACCCTAATGACCATGCCACGCTTGGCTATCGTTCTGTCCTGCCTCGCCGCGCTGGCGGGCGAGGCCGCAACGCCGTTGCCGCCGCCGCAGGCCACGCTCGTCATCCGCAATGCCCGCATTTTCGATGGCAGCAACCCGAACCTGCTCACCGGACGTGACCTCCTGATCGACGCAGGCAAGATCATTGCGCTGCAGCCGGCGGGTGCGCTCCCGGCTGGGAGTGAGACCACGGTGATCGATGCCGGCGGTCGCGTGCTCGTGCCCGGGCTGATCGACGCCCACGTGCATCCCGCGCAGCCCATCCCCAGGGCGCAATTGCGCGACAGTGATCCGTCCTATGTGACCCTGCGCGCGGCGGAGGAGCTGCGGCGCATGCTGATGCGCGGCTTCACCACCATACGCGACATGGGTGGACCGTCTTTCGGGCTGAAGCAGGCCATCGACGAGGGCCTCATTCCGGGTCCAAGGATTTTTCCATCGGGTGCGATCATCAGCCAGACCGGCGGCCATGGCGATATGCGCGAACGCATCGCAACGCCCGCGGTCGCGCTCGGCGGGCCCGCGGATCCGCTGCAGCTGCTCGGCTATTCACTGATCGTCGATGGACCTGCGCAAGTGGCTGCCGCAGTGCGTGAACAGCTGCGCCTCGGCGCGACGCAGATCAAGCTGACCGCAGGCGGCGGTATCTCATCGCAGTACGATCCGCTCGACAGCGTGCAGTTCTCCGCCGCCGAACTCGAGGCGGCCGTGCAGTCCGCCGGCGACTGGGGAACTTATGTTGCGGTGCATGCCTACACGCCGGCCGCCATCAGGCGAGCCGTACAGGCCGGCGTGCGTTGCATCGAGCACGGCCATCTCATCGACGAGCCGACCATGCGGCTCCTGGCCGAGCGCGGCGTGTTTCTGTCGCCGCAGGCCTATTTGTTCAGCGGCGCCTTCGCGCCGCCACGTCGCGGTAGCGGGCCGCCGAGCGCCGCGCAGCTTGCCCAGCGCGCCAAGTCGCAGCAGGTCAGTGCCGGGCTCGATACCATGATGCAGCTCGCAAAGCGCTACAAGGTCAGGATTGCCTTCGGCACCGATGTCTTCGGCGCGGCATCGGTCTACGAATTGCAATCGCACGAGTTCGCGGCGCGCAGTCGCTGGTTCACCCCGGTCGAAATCCTGCACCAGGCGACGGCCAGCAACGGCGAGTTGCTCGACTGGTCGGGCCAGCGCAATCCCTACGGCAAGCTGGGCGTCATCGAGGTCGGCGCGCTTGCCGACCTGCTGATCGTCGACGGCGAGCCACTCGAGGACATCGCGGTCTTCGATGATCCCGAGCGCAGCCTTCGCGTGATCATCAAGAATGGCGCCATCGTCAAGAACACCTTGTGATACGGCCCACTGCGCCTCAAGTGGGATCTCGAGATGACGTACTAGCGTCCGGCCCTCTCGCGAAAGCCGGCAAGCCGCGCCTCGCGCGCGCCGCGACCCAGATAGGTGGGCGCGATGCTACCAAGCTGCGTGGGCCTGATGCCAAGTGCGGCGAGCCCATCGACGCTGCAGACCGAGTCGCGCTCCAGCGAGCGGAAGTTATCCAGGGTCAATGGCCGACCGGGCAACAGGCCGAGCACGGCTGCCTGCAGGGCGCCGAGGCTGTCGGGCAGGCGCAGGATATGGCAACGCTGGCCGGTCAATTGAGCCGCGTACTCGACAAGCTGCGCGAGTGTCAGTACCTGCGGGCCGCACAACTCGTAGCATTGCCCGGCAGTGGCCGGGTCGCGCAGCGCGCGGACGAATGCGCGCACCACATCGCCGACCCAGACTGGCGCAAAACGGGTGTCGGCACGCGCAAGCGGCATGATGCCGAGCGGGGCGATACGAAGCAGCGCGGCGAAGCGATTGAGCAGCGTATCGTTGCGACCGAAAATCACTGACGGGCGAAATATCGTCGTTGCGACACCGCCGGCCCCGGAGAGCAGCTGCTCGGCATCGGCCCTGCTGCGGAGGTAGGCGCTCGGCGCATCCGCGCTCGCACCGAGCGCACTCATCTGCAATAGACGCGGCACCGCGTTGGCGCGACAGGCCGCCAGCAGGTTCTTCGCGATCGACACGTGGGCGCTCGCATAGCGCTGCTTTGCATCACGGCCTTCGTTCAGGATGCCGATCAGGTTGATGGCAACGTCGGCATCGGCCAGTTCGCGCGACAGCGCCTGCGGCAGATGCGCGTCGGCGCGCTGCAATTGCAGCTGTGGCAATACCCGCAGATGGCTCGCGGCGAGGGGATTGCGCGTCAATACCCGCAGCTGATGTCCCCGGCGGGCGAGTTCGCCGACCAATGCACTGCCGACGAAGCCCGTGCCGCCGAGCACGCAGATTCGCATCGGTTAGCGCACCGGAACGACGACCAGCGCGCGGCCGCGCTTCAACAGCACGAGCAGGGTTCGCTGCCCGGCGGCGAGCTTTCGAAGACGCGCGAGGTCCGGAACTGCCTGGTTGTTGATCTCGGCGATGACATCGCCGCTACGCAGACCCGCCGCCGCGGCGCGGCTGCCGCGCGCGACCGAGCGCACCAGCACGCCACCGCCTTCGGCGTCGCCGAGCACGGCACCGGCGAGGCCCGGGTGCAGCGGCGCAGCGTCATCGCCCGGGACCTGGGCTGTGGCGTCTTCGGGCGGGCCGGAGACATTGTTCTCGGCGACCGTCGCGGCGATGCGCCGCGGTTGCCCGTCGCGTATCACGCCGATGTCGAGTTTCGCTCCTACGGGCAACAAGCCGATGGTGTTACGCAGCTCGCTGTCCGAACGGACCGGTTTGCCATTGACCGAAGTGATGACATCGCCGGGCTTCAGTCCCGCCGATTCCGCGGCGGAGCCCGCCACGAGTTCGGTTATCAGCGCGCCGCTCGCCTGCTTGAGGCCGAGTGCCTTGGCGATATCCGGTGTGACCGGTGCAATCGACACGCCGAGCAGGCCGCGTTTGACCGCGCCGAAACGTTTCAACTGGTCGATCACTGCGCGTGCCATGTTGACCGGTATGGCGAAGCCGATGCCGATGTTGCCGCCGCTGCGCGAGAGGATCGCCGAGTTGATGCCGATCAGCTCGCCGCGCAGGTTCACGAGTGCGCCACCGGAGTTGCCGGGATTGATCGACGCGTCGGTCTGGATGAAATCCTCCAGGCTGTTGCTGGTCGAACCGGCGATGCCGTTGCGCCCGAGGGCGCTGACGATGCCGGAGGTGACGGTGTTCTTGAGGCCGAAGGGATTGCCGATGGCGACCACATAGTCGCCGACTTCGAGTTGATCCGAGTCGCCGAGTCTTATTTCCGCCAGCTTCTCGGCCGGCACTTTCAGCAGGGCGATGTCCGACGGCGGGTCGGCGCCAACCACTTCACCCGCGAGTTCGCGACCGTCCTGCAGGTTGACGGTGATTTCGGTGGCATTCTCGACCACATGCGCATTGGTGATGATGTAGCCCTTCGCCGCATCGATGATCACGCCCGACCCGGCGCTCTGGAATTTGCGCTGCGGCCGGCCGGCGCCCGGAGGCAGGTCGAAGAAGCGGCGGAAGAACGGATCGTCGAACAGCGGATTGCTCGGACCGCCCTGCACGACGCCGCTGGTGGCGATATTGACGACCGCGGGCGAGACGCGTTTGACCATCGGCGCGAGGGATGGCATCGGCGCGGCCGCGGTTGCGGGGGTTTGTGCGATGGCAGGCGCCGCGGCCACCAGGGTGGCGAGCGCGAGTGCCGCGACAGAGGTTCTGATTGGCGATTTCATGGCGGCGAAAATTCTACCCTCTGATCAAGCTGTGGATGGTCTGTGGGTTCCTGGTGCACACAATATGTGGGGGTATGGCCGATCACGGGCAACGGAAAAATTTCCGGGTGAATCGCTGCAGGATTTTTCATAACTCCATGTACAGGCGCGAAAAAACTGCTCAGGCGAAGGCTGTCATATTACCTTGACGGTCGCAGACCGCAGTTTTACGCTTGTCCACCCAACACAAGATCTTGTGTCCCGGCCGGGCCAACTTGATCGAGTGCAGGGGGGAGTCGGGGAGGCGGCCATCTGACAGTGGCTGCAAAAGCGCCCAAAGAACGGAGTAGTCCTGATCGACGCGCGCCCAGCACGTGGATGGGGTGGGCACTTTCCCGTTTTTGGCAGGTCTGGATTTGCGGAGTCGCAGAACAACATGAACAGTGTCGTCAAGGTCGAGCTGCGCGATGTGAACGCCATTGCGTACCAGGAAGCCTCACTGGATATCTGGGACAAGAAATACCGTCTGGTTGCCAAGGACGGTACCGCAATCGACAAGTCCATGGACGATACCTTCAAACGCGTCGCGCGCGCGCTCGCCGATGTCGAGGCGCCGGTGTTGCGCGATCACTGGTATGAACGTTTTCTCTGGGCATTGCGCCGCGGCGCGATTCCCGCGGGCCGCATCGTCTCCAATGCCGGCGCGCTCGAGCACAAGCCGGCCACCTCGACCATCAACTGCACGGTGTCGGGCACGATTCGCGACTCCATGGACGACATCCTCGGCAAGGTCCACGAGGCGGGCCTCACGCTCAAGGCCGGTTGCGGCATCGGTTACGAGTTCTCGACGCTGCGTCCGCGCGGCGCCTATGTCACCGGCGCCGGCGCCTATACCTCCGGGCCGCTGTCGTTCATGGACATCTACGACAAGATGTGCTTCACCGTCTCCTCGGCAGGCGGCCGGCGCGGCGCGCAGATGGGCACCTTTGATGTCGGCCATCCGGATGTACTCGAATTCATTCGCGCCAAGCGCGAGAACGGCCGTCTGCGCCAGTTCAACCTGTCGCTGCTCATCACCGACGAGTTCATCCGCGCCGTGCGCGAAGGGGGCGACTGGCCGCTCGCGTTCCCGATTTCGCGAAGCGAATACGATGCCGAGCAACCGGATCTGACCGATCGCAGCCACTTCATCTGGCGTGAGTGGCCCGTCCGCGAGGGCTATGTCAGCAACGACGAAGGTCTCGTCGCCTGCAAGATCTACAAGACCGTGCCGGCGCGCCGCGTGTGGGATCTGATCATGAGCTCGACCTACGATTTCGCCGAGCCTGGATTCATCCTCATCGATCGCGTCAACGAGATGAACAACAACTGGTGGTGCGAGAACATCCGCGCGACCAATCCTTGCGGCGAGCAGCCGCTGCCGCCCTACGGTTCCTGTCTGCTCGGCTCGGTGAACCTCACCCGTTTCGTCCGTCATCCCTTTACCGAATTCGCCGAGTTCGACTGGGTCGAGTATCGCGACGTCGTCAAGGTATTCACCCGCATGCTCGACAACGTCGTCGAGATCCACGGCCTTCCGTTGTCGCGCCAGAGCGATGAAATCAATCGCAAACGCCGCCACGGCATGGGCTTCCTCGGGCTCGGTTCGACGCTGACTTTGCTCGGCATGAAGTACGGTTCGGCCGACGCGCTGCGCTTTACCGAAGATGTTTCGCGCGAGATGGCGGTCGCCGGCTGGCAGGCGGGCCTCGAACTTGCGCGCGAAAAAGGGCCCGCCCCAATCATGAACGAGCAGTTCGCGGTGACGGCGGAAATGCTGCGCAAGCGCCCGGAGATGGCGAGCGACGGCTGGAAGATCGGCGACCGTATCCCGGGCCGCAAGCTGCACGCCCGTTACAGCCGCTACATGCAGCGGCTCGCCGGCGTCGAGCCGGCGCTCGTCAACGAACTGGCCGAAGTCGGATCGCGTTTTACGCATCACAGTTCCATTGCGCCGACCGGCACGATTTCGCTCTCGCTTGCGAACAACGCCTCGAATGGCATCGAGCCGTCGTTCGCGCACCACTATTTCCGCAACGTCATCCGCCCGGGAAAGAAGACCAAGGAGAAAGTCGACGTGTTCTCCTTCGAACTGCTGGCGTATCGCGAGCTGGTCAATCCGCGCGCCATGCCTGGCAGCAGCGAAGCGGGCGAGCAGCTGCCCGATTACTTCACCACCGCCGAGGACGTCACGCCCACCGAGCATGTCGACATCCAGGCCGCGGCGCAGAAGTGGGTGGATTCGTCCATTTCCAAGACGGCCAACGTGCCGACGGACTACAAGTACGACGATTTCAAGGATATCTACCTGTATGCCCACGAAAAGCAGCTGAAGGGTTGCACGACTTTCAGGTTCAATCCTGAGGCGTTCCAGGGCGTGCTGGTCAAGGAAGAAGACCTCAAGAACACGACCTATGTCTTCACTACCGACGACGGCAAGGAGATCGAAGTCAAGGGCGATGCGGAAATCGAATACGACGGCGAACTGCACACGGCCGCCAACCTTTTCGATGCCCTCAAAGAGGGCTACTACGGAAAATTCTGACCATGAACGCGATCAAGATCGACAAGAAGATCGTCAAATACCGGGTGCAGAAGCCCGAGGAGAAGGCCGAAGCGCGACCGACCCTGGTCGTCGACCAGGACCTCGTGCGCGACAAGGATGGCAATACCGCCAAGGTCATCCGCATGCACGAGAAGCTCGAGCGGCCGGAGATGCTGGTTGGCTCGACCTACAAGATCAAGACGCCGGTGTCCGATCACGCCATGTACGTGACCATCAACGACATCGTGCTGAACGAAGGCACGCCCTACGAGCAGCGCCGGCCATTCGAGATCTTCATCAATTCCAAGAACCTCGACCATTACCAGTGGATCGTTGCGCTCACGCGGATCATATCCGCGGTGTTTCGCAAGGGCGGCGACGTGACCTTCCTCGTCGATGAGCTGAAGGCCGTGTTCGATCCGCGCGGCGGCTACTGGCAGCCGGGCGGCAAATTCATGCCCTCGATCATCGCCGAACTCGGCCATGTCATCGAGCGGCACCTGCAGTTCATCGGCCTGATGCGCAAGCAGGGGCTCGATGAGCATCAGCAAAAACTCGTCCAGGAGAAGCGTGCGGAATTCGAAGCGCGTCAGAAACAGACCGATGCCTTCGCCGATTCGCATTTTCCGGATGGCGCCCAGCTTTGCAGCAAGTGCAGCACCGCCGCGGTCGTGATGATGGACGGCTGCATGACCTGCCTCAATTGCGGAGACTCAAAATGCGGCTGAACTGCCGCTTGCTCGGTTAAAACGCGCCAGCACCGGGCTCCCCGCCTGGTTCCCTGCCCTGACGGGATTGGCGTGTTACTTAAAGGCAGTCGCAAGACTGCCTTTTTTTTCCACAAAAAAAGAAGCCCCGCTCGTCGCGGGGCTATCGGTCGCTTGCTTGTTTGTGGAGGAGTGTAACTCTTCTTGTTCTTGTTTCCCCCGATACGAAGCAAATGCCGTGCCAGATGGGCCGCGCAGGGCCGGCAGCGCCCTTGCGGCGGAACGATGGGCATTTCACCGCGCATTTTCGTGATCCAGGTCCGCGCCCGGCCGTGATCGCATTAAGTCATGTGCGGCATTTCAACGCCAAGCTGTCAAAATTGCTGACAATAGGCGGGCCTCGGCATTTCACGTAATCGCGGGTAGGGCAGGTTTTGCGCTCAACAATCAGCGGGTTGAATCTCCTGGTGGCACTGTAAATGCGTCCGACAACGCAGCAAACAAGGACTTTTTGGTGGTTTGCGGCCATCGCGGTCGCTTGCCTCATCGGCTGGCAGGACTTTGCCGCAGCCGGCACGGACATTCCGCGGCCAGCGGCGCTCAAGTCGGACGTCGACTTCTGGATCCGTGTCTATACCGAAATCACGACCAACGAGGGATTCCTCCACGATGAGCGCAACCTCGATGTGGTCTACGAGAAAATGCGCTTCCCGGCCGACATGTCGCCGGCGGGCCGTCAGAAAATAGTCGACGAGGCGCGCGACACCCATCTTGCGGTGATGCAGCGGCTCATCGACCTCGGTGACGCCACGCTTGGCGACGCCGCTGCGGTCGCCGGTCTCGATATCGCGGCGCGACGCATGCTCGAGCTGTGGCATGGGCGCGCAACGGTTGCCGAGCTCAAGGCCGCCCGCGAGCGGGTACGATTCCAGCTCGGCCAGGCCGATCGCTTTCGCGCCGGGCTGGTGCGTTCGGGCGCCTACGAGACGCATATCGCGGAGACGCTGGCCAATCTCGGCTTGCCGCCCGAGATCGCGGCCCTGCCGCACGTGGAATCGTCCTTCAATCCCGATGCCTATTCCAAGGTCGGCGCAGCCGGGTTGTGGCAATTCATGCGTTCGACCGGCCGGCGCTACATGCGTGTCGATGATGCCGTGGACGAGCGCCTCGATCCCTACCGCTCGACGGAAGCTGCTGCGCAACTGCTCGCCTACAACTACCGCGTGCTCGGCAGCTGGCCGCTCGCGTTGACGGCATACAACCACGGCGCGGCGGGCATGCGCCGGGCCAAGCAGAAGATGGGCACGGATGATTTCGTCACCATCGCACGCAATTACCAGAGCCGCACATTCGGTTTCGCATCGCGAAATTTCTATCCTTCATTCCTCGCCGCGCTCTCGATCGATGAAGACCCGCGCAAGTATTTCGGTGATATCGAGCGCGCGCCGGAGCAGAAGTTCACCGAGGTCGCGGTACCCGGCTTCGTCCCTGCGGCCGCGTTGTTGCGTGCAACCGGGCTCGACGAGCAGCGCCTGCGGGCACTGAATCCCGGGTTGCGTGACGCTGTCTGGCGGGGCAGCCGCCTGGTACCGCGCGATTACCGACTGCGCCTGCCGGCCGAGGGCGGGCCCTGGACCACGGCGATGCTGGCCGAGAAACTGTTCCCGCAGGAGCTGTTCGCGAACCAGGTGCAATCGCGATACCACAAGGTCCGTCGTGGCGATACGCTCGGCATCATCGCGCGAAAGTACGGCACATCGGTGGCCGAGCTCGCCGATCTCAATGACATTTCGCGACGCGCCATCCTGCGCCGCGGCGCGCTCCTGAAGCTGCCCGAGCGTGAGCCGGTATTGTTGGCCAAGGCCGCAGCGACCCCGGTGGCCACGACATCACGTGCCGCGAGTGCTGTCGCCGCGGCGCTGCCACGAGCTGGCGCGAGCGGCGCCGAGACCGCCGCCAGCGCCGTGAGCAGCGTGGTGCCATCCGGCAAGGCAACGCCCAAGGGCCAGGGATCGGCAGCCGGCACCACGGCAACCGAATTGCCACCTGCCGAGCCTTGGTTGCGCGGCGGCCCGCTGACCCGCACGGCGCCGGCGGCGAGTATTGCCAGGCTCAGGCGCGAGCGCGATGGCGAAGCCGCGGGCGGCGAGATTCCGGAGATCGAAATCACCGTTGCCCGTGCGGCCGCCGATACCGTGCGCGAAGCAAAAGCCGTGGCGCGCGAAGCCGAGGTGGCGCGTGACGCCCAGCCGGTCAGTGCCGGCCAGGCGGCGGAACTCGGGCCCTCGGTGGGGCCACCAACGGAAACGCCGCAGAGCGTGGATCTCATGGATCTCGCCGTCGATGAAGACGATTCAGTGCGGGTCTACGGCGAGGAGACGCTCGGGCATTACGCCGAGTGGCTCGAGACGACCGCGGCGCAGCTGCGGCGCATCAACCAGCTGCGCTACGGCCAACCGTTGTTGCTCGGTCGACGCATCAAACTCGACTTCGCGCGGGTCACCCGCGGCGTATTCGAGGAGCGCCGCCGCGATTATCACAGCCGTCTGCAGGCGCGGTTTTTCAATGACTACCGTATCGCGGGCACCGAAATCTACATCGTGCGCCGCGGCGACAGCCTGTGGACATTGACGCAGAAGTTCGGCTACCTGCCGGCCTGGCTGCTGCAGCAGTACAACCCCGACATCGACCTCGGCGCGCTGCGCGCCGGCATGCAGCTGGTGATACCAAAGACCGTTGCCACCGGGAGCGCGGACGCGTGATCGGTGCCGCGCGCGCGGCGCCATCCCGGCGTCCCTCAGCGCGTGGCGTCGTAGAAGGCGCGAAGGCGCGCCTCGGGCGCCGTACTGGTGCGTGCAAACCGTTCGCTGCCCGCGGTGACTGTCATGGCTTCGAGCGTGATCGCCTCGCCGTCGGCGAGGCAGGCCAGCAGTTCATCGGGAAGCGCGTGCACGCTGATCGCACTCCACGGTGCCGGGGCCGCGTAGGGCGCCATGCGCAGTGCATCGGGTCGCGGGTCGGCGCCCGATGACGCGAGCGGGTAGTCGACGACACCGCAGCGCAGCGTGACGGGCTCGATGGTCGCGCCATCGCCGGGCAGGGCCACCCACAGGTACAGGTGTCGTTCACCCATGCGATTGGTCTGGAAGGGCCCCAGGTAGGCGAAGGGGTCGCGCCCGCTCGTGCGCGGCGCGCCGGCGAGCAACTGCAGCGGCTCGGCGAGGCTCGTGAGGCCCATGCCGCTCGACGGATCGAGTCGCTCGGCAAGCGGGGTCTGCGGCGCCGCCGCGCAGGCGCAAAGGAGCGCAGTTGCAACGGCGCCTGCGCATCGTGCCGCACTGCGGGTTCGAGTGGCCATAAGCCAACAATAAGACACCATGCGGCGCCCTGGCTCAAGGGCTGTGACGGCTGCACGTTCGCCCCTGGCGCTGGCTCGTCCTATAATGAATTCCATGACTTGCGGGTCTTTCATCAGGTCCTTGTGCGTCGCCGCGACGGTCGCCCTGCTGGCGCAGGCCGCGCTCGCGCCGCCGGCCGAAGCCGATTCCATGCCCGGTGCGCTGAATGGCCAGAGTGCCGCGCAGCTGCCGGTCGCCGACCGGATCGTGGTTTTCAAACGCGAGCGGCGTCTGGAGCTGTGGCAGGGCGTCGATGTCCTGCGCCGCTACCGGATTTCCCTCGGCCTGAATCCGGTCGGCCACAAGGAAAGGGAGGGCGATTTTCGCACGCCGGAGGGTCGTTACCGGCTGGTGCGGCGCAATTCGCGGAGCGATTACTTCCTGAGCCTGCAGGTCTCCTATCCCAACGAAAGCGACCGGCGCAATGCCCGGCGCCTCGGCGTGCGACCCGGCGGCTCCATCATGATCCACGGCCTGCCAAACGACCCGCGCTATGCGCCCGATTACTACTCGCGCCAGGACTGGACGGACGGCTGTATCGCGCTGTCCAATGCCGACATGCTCGAAGTGTGGCTGCTGGTACCCGACAACATACCCATCGAAATATTGCCCTGAGTGGAAACCAGCGTTGTCCTTCCTGAGCTCGTGGACGCCCGCGTCGGTCCACGCGGCAGCCTCGAGAATCTGTCACAGGCCGAGATCGTCAAACTGCTCGACACCGGCCAGGGCGGCGTCTATCCGCTGTTCCGCCAGTGTGCGCTCGCCGTGCTCAACAGCGGCAATGACAACGACAACGCCAAGGAACTGTTCGAGCGGTTCCGCGATTTCGACATCCGCATCGTCTCCCACCCCTGGGGTGTGAAGCTCGAGCTGCGCAATGCGCCGGCGGCGGCTTTCGTCGATGGCGTGATGATCCGTGGTACCAAGGAGTTGCTGTTCGCGGTATTGCGCGACGTGGTGTTCATCGCCAACGAAATCGTCGAAAGCGGCCGCTTCGACCTTGGCAGTCCCGCTGCGATCACCAACGCGGTGTTCCACATCCTGCGCAACGCGCGACTACTTGAGTCGAAGCAGCGACCCAATATCGTGGTGTGCTGGGGCGGACATTCCATCGGCCGCGAAGAGTACGACTACACCAAGCGGGTCGGCTACGAACTCGGTCTGCGCGGTCTCGATGTCTGCACCGGTTGCGGACCCGGCGCGATGAAAGGTCCGATGAAAGGCGCCACCATCGGTCATGCCAAGCAACGCATCGGCAATGGCCGTTATGTTGGCATTACCGAGCCCGACATCATCGCCGCGGAGCCGCCCAATCCCATCGTCAACAATCTGGTGATCATGCCCGATATCGAGAAGCGTCTGGAGGCATTCGTGCGCTTCGGTCACGGCATCGTGGTCTTCCCCGGCGGAGTCGGCACGGCCGAGGAAATCCTCTATTTGCTCGGCATCCTCCTCGATCCGGCCAATGCCGAGCAGCCCTTGCCCTTCATACTCACCGGGCCGGCCGGCAGCAGCGACTATTTTGGGCAGATCCGCCACTTCGTGGCGGGCACGCTCGGCAAGGCAGCGGCCGAGCGGCTCGAGGTCATCGTCGATGACCCGCCCGAAGTCGCACGGCGCATGGCGGCCGGCATGACCCGGGTGCGGGAATTTCGCCGCGGCAAGGCGGACTCGTACAACTTCAACTGGCTGTTGTCGATCGGGCCCGCGCTGCAGCGGCCCTTCGTGGTCGATCATGCGTCCATGGCAGCGCTTGCGCTCGATGCCGCGCGGCCGGCGCACGAGTTGGCCGCCGACCTGCGGCGCGCCTTCTCGGGGATCGTCACCGGCAACGTCAAACGTCACGGCATCGAAGCGATAGAGCAGCACGGCCCCTATGAACTGCACGGCGACGCGCGCATCGTCGCGTTGCTCGATGAGCTGCTGACGGCATTCGTCGCGCAGGGACGAATGAAACTTCCCGGCGCCGTGTATCGTCCCTGCTATCGGCTGGTCGCGTAACATAACTCTTCAATAATGCAGCGGTGGCGAGAGTCGCATCGCATAAGCGTGCGTGCCGCGGCTCAACGTGAACCAGTTCCTGCGGATTGGCCGCGGTAATTCTTATTCTGCGCACCAGGTTGAGTGCGAGGTGCACATGAGTTCGTCGGATCGCTTTGACAACAGCAGTCGGCCGCAGCCGCGCGATGCCGTTGCCTCGCGGGCCACGGCCAACGAGACGCCTTACGGCAGCTGGATAGATCGCGTGCAACGTGCCCGCGGTCGTCATGCTGCCATCACCAAGAATCTCTACAGCCTGTCGCAGTACAAGAACTGGGCCGACAAGGTGCGTGGGGACTGGGACGAGACGAAAAAGGACTGATCCCGCACGGCCGCGCTGTTACAGCCCGGCCGCTGCTTCTGCCGGCGCGTCGAGCCCAGCCTCGCCCTCGGTCAACACCGCGCGATTTTCCAGCCAGTCGATCAGCGAGTGCCACTGATCGGTATCCTCGCGGGCCACGTAGGATTTCATCTCGTGGATGCCGATGCCGAGCTCGGCGCTGCGCACGTAGTTCTGCGAATCGCGCAGGGTCGCCACCACCGGCAGATTGAGCGAGTGCAGGAAGCGCAGCAGCGACTGGTAGACGAGGGTATTGCGCCGCACCCGGTTCGCTATCACTCCGATGCGGTTGTCGCCGCGTTTGATCTTCGCCACCAGCAGCAGATCGGCAATGCAACGCGCACTCGCGTGCAGGTCGATGTCCGAGGGCAGGATCGGCACGAGGATCTTGTCCGCATCGCGGGTGAGCTCCGGCATGCGCTGTGGCGTAACGCCGGCAGGCGTATCGACGATGACGCGACCGAAGCCGTCTGGAATTCGCAACTGCCAGGCGCGGGTCGTGCGACCATCCTGTTCGAAAGCCGCAATATGGTGAATCGGCATTTGTTGCGGTGGACGCTTCTTGATCCAGCGCAATGCCGAGCCCTGTGGATCGTAGTCCATCAGCACGGTTGGCTGGCGGTTGACGGCGTAATAGGCCGCGAGATTGATGGCTATGGTCGTTTTACCCGAACCGCCTTTGGGATTCAGGACGACGATGCGCTGCATGCGTCGAGCCTACGCACTAAACAGAATCAAAGCAACTTGCAAACTGTGCGCTGCGCCCAACTGGCGCTGTGAGATGGCGCACGGGAATGCGCGCCGCGAACGTCTAGCATGCGCGGCGAATGGAACGCCTGCTTTTGGTCTGGGACGAGCTCGATGACTGGCTGCACGCCAGCCGCCATGTCATTCGCGAGAGCGCGGGCGAGATCCTGCACCGCGGCGCTCACGCCGCCGCATCGCTGTCGGCGACCCTGGCACTTGCCGTGTTGCTCGCCGGCGCAAGCCTGCGCTGACTCCTGCCGCCGCGCCGGCGGTTGCAACCCTTGAAATTCGCGGCCCGAGGCCGCACCTTTAGCGCCCGCCAGATTTTCCACCGGAGGGCGAACTTCCATGTCCGAGGCAGCCGCGCCGCAAACCATGGCCTTTCAGGCCGAAGTGCAGCAATTGCTCAAGCTGATGATCCACTCCCTGTACAGCCACCGGGAGATCTTCCTGCGCGAGCTGATCTCGAACGCATCGGATGCCAACGACAAACTGCGCTTCGCTGCCCTTGCAGAGCCCGCTTTGCAGGACAGTGGCGCCGAGCTCGGCATCTGGATCGACGTTGATGCCACGGCCGGGACCCTCACCGTGCGCGACAATGGCATCGGCATGAGCCGCGAGGACGCGATTGCCAACCTCGGCACCATCGCGCGTTCGGGTACGGCGGAGTTCTTCCGCCAGATGAGCGGCGATGCGCAGAAGGACTCGCAACTCATCGGCCAGTTTGGTGTGGGCTTCTATTCGGCATTCATCGTCGCCGAGCGTGTCGAGGTGCTCACGCGCAAGGCGGGCGAACCGGCCTCTGCCGGCGTGCACTGGAGTTCGACGGCCGATGGCAGTTTCACGGTCGACACGCGCGACCTCGCCGCGCACGGCACGACGGTGATCCTGCACCTCAAGAGCGATGCCAGGGAGTTTGCCGATCCGTTCCGTATTCGCGCACTGGTGCGCCGCTACTCTGATCACATTTCCTTTCCGGTGTGGTGTCGCAAGGAAGGCGAGGCAAGCACCGACTACGAGACCGTCAACCAGGCCAAGGCCCTGTGGACGCGTCAGCGAACCGAAATCAGCGACGATGAATATCGCGAGTTCTACCAGCACATCGCGCACGATTTCACCCCGCCGCTCGCCTGGTCGCACAACCGGGTCGAAGGCAAACGCGAATACACGAGCCTGCTCTACCTGCCGGCTCAGCCACCTTTCGATCTGTACCAGCGCGATGCCGCGCATGGACTCAAGCTCTACGTGCGCCGGGTGTTCATCATGGATGACGCCGAACAGTTCCTGCCGCTGTACCTGCGCTTCGTCAAGGGTGTGGTCGATTCGAGTGATCTGCCGCTCAATGTCTCGCGCGAGCTGCTGCAGGAGGACGGCGAGGTCGGCGCCATCCGCAGCGCCCTCACCCGGCGAGCGCTCGATATGATCGCGAAGCTCTCGGCCGACGATGCCGCGGGCTATGCCACCTTCTGGCGCGCATTCGGCCCTGTATTGAAGGAAGGCCTCGCCGAGGATCCGGGCAATCGCGACAAGATCCTGCCGCTGCTGCGGTTCGTTTCGACCGCGAGCGAAGGGACGACGCCCGAGGTGACGCTCAAGCGGTATGTGGAGCGCGCCGGCAGCGCCCAGCAGAACATCTACTACCTGATCGCGGATTCGATCGAGGCGGCGCGCACGAGCCCCTATCTCGAGCGACTGAAGGCGAAGAACATCGAAGTGCTTTTGCTCGGTGATCGCATCGATGCCTGGGTGATGGGCCAGTTGAGCGAGTTCGACGGCAAGAAATTCAAGGACGTCGCGCGCGGCGACCTGGAGTCGAGCGGGCTGGCCGACGCGGCCGACAGTGCGCGCATCGACGAACTCAAGAAAGAGAGTAAGCCGCTCCTCAAGCGCCTCAAGGACAGCCTGGGTGAGCGGATTGCCGAAGCGCGCGTGAGCGCCCGCCTCGCGCACTCACCCGCCTGCCTGGTCGTCGGCGAGAACGACCTGGGGACCCAGCTCGCCCGCATGTTGAAGGCGGCCGGCCAGAGCGCGCCGGAGAGCAAACCCGTGCTCGAGGTCAATGTCGAGCATCCGCTGATCCGCCACTTGCAAGGATTGGCCGACAACGCCCAGTTCGAGGAACTGGCGCTCGTGATCTTCGATCAGGCCAAGCTCGCCGAGAGCGGCCAGCTTGGCAATCCCGGCGAGTACCTGCAGCGGCTGAACTCGCTGCTGGCGCGGCTCGTGCGATAATCGCCCGATGAGCAAGCCCGATGACAGCGAGCTGCGCAGCCGCCTGACGCCGCTGCAATACGAGGTGACCCAGAACAAGGGCACGGAACGGCCTTTCACCGGCAGCTACACCTATAACAAGGACAGCGGCACCTATCGTTGTGTCTGTTGCGGGGCCGAACTGTTCGCATCAAAGTGCAAATACGACTCGGGTTCCGGTTGGCCGAGCTTCTTCCGGCCGCTGGCAGGCGATCGCGTGCGCGAGGTGCGCGATGCCAGCCACGGCATGGTACGCACCGAAGTATTGTGCGCCGGGTGCGGCGCGCATCTCGGCCATGTCTTCGAGGACGGGCCGCAGCCGACGGGTTTGCGCTATTGCATCAATTCCGCTTCACTCGATTTTGCGTCGCAGAAGGAAGGACAGGAAACATGAAAGCTGGCGCGATTTGGGCGGTCGTGGCGATCGCATTGTTGTCGGGTTGCGGGCAGGACGAGGTACCACCGCCACCCGCCGTCGACCCTGGGAGTACAAGTCAAGTGCAGATAACCGAAATCACGCCGGGCAAAGGCGCCGCCATCGAGGCAGGACAAACAGCACAGGTGCATTATTCCGGCTGGCTCTACGCCGAGGGCGCGCCTGAGCAAAAGGGGCGCAAGTTCGACAGCTCCCTCGATCGCAACCAGCCGTTCGAATTTCGCATCGGCGCAGGCCAGGTGATCGCCGGTTGGGACCAGGGCGTCGCGGGCATGCGCGCCGGCGGCAAGCGACGACTGGTGATACCGCCCGAACTCGGCTATGGCGCGCGCGGCGCAGGCGGCGTGATACCACCGGGCGCCACCCTGGTGTTCGACGTCGAATTGCTGGCCATCAAGTAATCCGTCCCATCATCGGCGCAAAGGGGAGACTGATGCGCGCAATCCTGATGTCGCTCGCACTCGCGGGCGCGCTCATCGCCACGTCGATCGCCAAGGCGGCGACGTTGATACACGCAGGTCGTGTGCTCGCCATGAAGGACGATCGTGTCCGTGAGCGGCAGACCATCGTGATCGAAGACGGGCGGATCGTGTCCGTCAGCGATGGCCTGCGTCCCGCCGGGCCCGGTGACCAGTTGATCGATCTGTCCGGCATGACGGTATTGCCCGGTCTTGCCGACATGCACGTGCATATCACCAGCGAGTATCGAAAATCCTCCGAACTCGATCAGTTCAAGCTGAACGGCACCGATGTCGCGATCGACGGCGTCGTCAATGCGAAGCGCACATTGCTGGCAGGTTTCACCCTGGTGCGTGATCTGGGCGACACCTTTCTGGCGAGCCTGGCGCTGCGCGATGCGATCAATGCGGGCAAGGTCGAGGGTCCACGCATCTTTGCGGCGGGCAAGGCGATCGCCACCACCGGCGGGCACGCCGATCCGACCAACGGCTGGGCCGGCCACCTGCAGGGCGATCCAGGTCCTCGCGACGGCGTGGTCAATGGCCTCGCCGAGGCGGCGGCTGCGGTGAGGCAGCGTTACAAGGATGGATCGGATGTCATCAAGATCACGGCGACCGGCGGCGTGCTGTCGGTGGCACGCAATGGCCAGAACCCGCAGTTCAGCGAGGAGGAAATCCGCGCCATCGTAACCACGGCGCGCGACTACGGCTTCACGGTCGCCGCGCATGCGCATGGCGCGGAGGGCATCAAGCGCGCAGTACGCGCCGGCGTTGACAGCATCGAGCATGGCACCTTCATGGACGAGGAGGGCCGGCGCCTGATGAAGGAGCGCGGGACCTACTACGTGCCTACGATCACGGCCGGCTGGTGGGTTTACGATCGCGCGCAGGATGAGGGCTTCTTCCCGGCGCTGGTGCGCCCGAAGGCGCTCGCGATCGGGCCGCAGATCCAGGGCACATTCGCCAAGGCCTACAAGAGCGGCGTGAAGATCATGTTCGGAACGGACACGGGCGTCTCGGCACACGGCGGGAATGCGCGCGAGTTCAAGTTCATGGTCGACGGCGGCATGCCGCCCATCGAGGCAATTCGCAGCAGCACGGTCGTGCCGGCAGTGTTCCTCGGTGTCGACAAGGATCTTGGCACGATCGAGCCCGGCAAGTTTGCCGACCTGATCGCCGTCGCCGGAAATCCGCTCGATGACATCACCCTGCTCGAACGCGTGCGCTTCGTGATGAAAGCGGGGCAGGTCTACAAGTCACCGTGAGCCGCGCTGCGCCACCCAGGCCCCAGGCGCTCACCGTCGCGGGGCCCGCCGGCCCGATCGAGGCGCTGCTCGAGAACCCGCTCAGCGAGACGGCCGCAGCGTCGCGTTTTGCCGTGGTGTGCCATCCCCATCCCCTGCATGGCGGGACCATGACCAACAAGGTTGCGCACATGCTCGCCCGGGCGCTCAATGACGCCGGCATACCGGTGCTGCGCTTCAACTTTCGCGGTGTCGGTGCGAGTGCCGGGGTATTCGATGAAGGACGGGGCGAGACCCAGGATGCACTGGCGGTCATCCGCCATGGCCGCGAGCGGTTCGCCGGTGCCGCGCTGGTGCTGGCGGGTTTCTCCTTCGGCGGTTATGTCGCGCTCGCGGCCGCCGCCGAGGCCGATGCGCAAGTATTGATCACCGTGGCGCCAGCGGTCAGCAGGTTCGGTGCCGAGACCTTCGCCGCGCCCGCCATACCCTGGTTGTTGCTTATGGGCACGGCGGATGAGCTCATCGACTGGCAGGAGATGCGCAGCTGGGCACAGGCGCAGGCGCATCCGCCAGAATGCCGGTGGCTCGAAGGCGCCTCGCATTTCTTCCATGGTCGACTGACCGAGCTGCGCCAGGCGGTCGTCGATTTCGTCCAGAAAAACTGAAGCCCGGGCGGCACTGCGGCCGGCCGGGCTTCATGATCTTGAAGTAATTGCCTTGCAGCGATCAGTTGACCATCTGCTTGAGGTTCTTCAGCGGCAATACGCGCACTTTCTTGGAGGCAGGCTTTGCCTTGTACATCATCTTTTCGCCCGTGAAGGGGTTGACGCCTTCGCGAGCCTTGGTGGCCGGCTTCTTGACGACCTTCATTTTCAGAAGGCCAGGCATGGTGAACAGGCCATGCGAGCGCAAGCTCTTCTTGACAACACCGTTCAGCGAATCGAAAACCGATCCGACCTGTTTACGGGACAGGCCCGTGTCATTGGAAATGGAATTGAGAATGTCGGATTTGGTCGGTGCGCCGCTTGATGCCATGTGTGGATTCTCCTAGCAGGTTTGGTCCGTGAAAAGGCGGCTCACACCGCCGTTGATGAATCGGCGCGCAACATAACACATGCGAAGCCGCGCGGAAATGCCTTGTTTTATAGGCCGAAACCGTCTATGGCGCGACGCGGCTGTCGCCATTCGCTAACAGACGGCGCGGATCCGCATGTGCCGGTGAATTCGATTCTTGATGCGGACTGTGTCGTAAGTCGATGTCTTGCAAAGGGACTCGCGCACATCGAGTTCAACGAAAGACAATCAGCAGGGCCTGAATCAACAGCAGTGCAACGAGCGGCGAGAGGTCGAGACCGGCCAGCGGCGGAATGATCCGGCGTATCGGACGCAGGACCGGTTCGGCAATCGATGCCAGCAATGAGCCGAAGGGTGAGGGTACGCCTGGTGCGATGAGGGACAGCAGGGCATACAGCAGTATCGCCCCGAATGCGATCCACAACAGCAGCACGACGATCTGTTGCACGATGAGCCGCGCCCACAGCCAGGGCGCAACCGGGAGCCCCGCGCGCATCGCGAATTCGAGCGCCACGGTTGCCGCACTTGCCAGCAGAACGGCTACGACCGAGGCGGTATCGATGCGACCGATTGGCGGCAATGCGCGCCGCAGCGGCATGATCAACCAGTTGGTGAGGCGCATGACCGCCTGGGCAAGGGGATTGCGGAAATCGGCACGTGCAAACTGCAACACCAGGCGCAGCATGAACACGAACAGCACCAGCTGTGCGACCGATCCGACGAGAAAACGCAGTGCTTCCAGCATTCTTTGTACTCTATCAGCGCGTGGTGGTCGCCGCCGCCGCGAGTTCGCGGCTGCGTGCCGCAGCCGCATGCATTGCCGCGGCGACGATCTGATCGAAATGCCCCGCAGAGAAACTCGCAAGCGCCGCCGCCGTCGTGCCGCCCTTGGAGGTCACCGATGCGCGCAACGCCGCGAGATCGCCATCTGCATCGGCAAGGAGCGCGGTGCCACGCAGCGTCTGGCGGCAAAGACGCGCTGCCACATCGCGCGGCAGGCCAAGTTCGACGGCTGTGTCGATCATCGCCTCGGCGAGCAACAGGAAATACGCCGGGCCGCTGCCCGAGAGCGCCGTCACGCTATCGAGGTCGGTTTCGTTGGCCACCCAGACGGTTGCGCCGATGGCGGCCATGCACCGCTCGGCAAGATCGCGTTGCGCTCCGCCCGTGCCCGATTCGGCGAACAACGCCGTGGCCGACTCGGCGAGTGTCGCCGCTCGGTTCGGCATGGCGCGCACCACATCGCAATGTCCGCCCGTCCAGTCGCGCAATTGCAAGGTCGTAATCCCCGCCGCAATCGACAGCAGCAGCGGCCGCTCGCCAGGGGACATACGGGCTGCGAGCCGCGCGACCGTGGCGTGGCTGTCCTGCGGTTTGACTGCGAGGATCAGCACGTCGCTCGGTCGGGTCAGCTGAGCTGCGACTTCGATTCCAAGTTCGGCCTGCAGCCGCGCCGACTGCTCGGCATCTTTCTCGATAATGCGAAGTCGCTCGAGCGGCCAGCCGTCCTTGATCAGACCAGCGGCGATTGCGCGGCCCATGTTGCCGCCACCGATCAAACTGACAGATGGATGGGTCATGCGCATATTCTATCTGCAATGGGGCGCATCAGGCCGCAGGGCGCGGACCGAACAATGCCGTGCCGACGCGCACGATGGTGGCGCCGGCGGCGATCGCCGCTTCGAGGTCGGCGCTCATGCCCATCGACAGGGTGTCGAGTTTCATGCCCTTCGCATTCAGCGCATCGTAGAGTGCGCGGGTGGCATCGAACCAGTGCCGCTGGCGATCGAACGAGGTCTCGGCAGGCGGCAGGCACATCAGGCCGCGCAGCCGCAGCCGGGGCAGCTGCGCCACCGCGGCAGCCAGCGGCTCGAGCTCGGCGGGCGCGACACCGCCCTTGCCCGGTTCGGCGGCGATGTTCACATGCAGGCAGACATTGAGCGGCGCGCCATGGAACGGCCGCTGGGCCGACAGTCGCTCGGCGATCTTCAGCCGGTCGACGGCATGTACCCAATGGAAGCGCTCGGCGACGACGCGCGTCTTGTTGCTCTGCAGATGACCAATGAAATGCCAGGTGAGGTCGCGTTCACCGACACTGGCCATTTTCTCGAGCGCCTCCTGCAGGTAGTTCTCGCCAATATCCCACAGGCCGAGCTGCGCGAGCGCGGCAATGGCGGCCGCCGGTTGGCCCTTGCTGACGCCCAGCAACGTGATCGAATCGACAGTCCGGCCATGGCGTTCGGCGGCAGCAGCGATACGCCGGCGCGTGGTTTCGTACCCCGAGACCCAATTCTGCGGACCACCTAACATATTGGAGCCCCTGACCCTTCGCTATACTGCTCCGGCTTTTTCCCAGGAGCCCGCATGTCCATCGATATCGCGCAATTGCTCGCCTTTGCCGTCAAGAGTAATGCTTCGGATCTGCACCTCTCGGCCGGTATGCCGCCGATGATTCGCGTGGATGGCGATATGAAGCGCATCAACATGCCGTCACTGTCCCACAAGGAAGTGCACAGCATGGTGTATGACATCATGAACGACAAGCAGCGCAAGGCTTTTGAGGAGTTCTTCGAGACGGATTTTTCCTTCGAGATCCCGAAGCTCGCGCGCTTTCGCGTCAACGCCTTCAACCAGAATCGCGGTGCCGGGGCGGTTTTCCGCAACATTCCTTCTAACATCCTGTCGCTGGATGACCTGGCGGCGCCGAAGGTGTTTCGCGACCTGTGCATGCTGCCGCGCGGTCTCGTGCTGGTCACCGGGCCGACCGGTTCGGGCAAGTCGACCACTCTTGCGGGGATGCTCAATCACTGCAATGACAACCGCCCGGACCATATCATCACCATCGAAGATCCCATCGAATTCGTGCACGAGTCGCGCCGCTGCCTGATCAACCAGCGCGAGGTGCATCGCGATACGCTCGGGTTCAGCGAGGCGCTGCGATCGGCGCTGCGCGAAGACCCGGACATCATCCTGGTCGGCGAAATGCGCGATCTCGAGACCATACGCCTGGCGCTCACCGCGGCCGAAACGGGTCATCTTGTGTTCGGTACCCTGCACACGAGTTCCGCCGCCAAGACGATCGACCGCGTGGTCGACGTTTTCCCCGCCGCCGAGAAGGAAATGGTGCGCTCGATGCTCTCCGAATCGCTCCGCGCTGTGATTTCGCAGACCTTGCTCAAGCGCAATGGCGGCGGGCGCGTCGCCGCGCACGAGATCATGATCGGCACGCCGGCGATCCGCAATCTCATTCGCGAGGGAAAGATTGCGCAAATGTATTCATCCATACAGACCGGCCAGGCGCAGGGCATGCAGACGCTCGACCAGTGTCTGCAGGAAATGGTTGCGAAAGGCGTCGTAAGCAAGGAAGAGGCGCGCTACAAGGCGCAACACAAAGACTCGGTGTAACAGGGGTTCGGCATGGATCGTGAGCAAGCCATCAAACTGATGCAGGATCTGCTGCGTCGCGTCGTCGACAAGAAGGCGTCCGACCTGTTCGTCACCGCAGGATTTCCCCCCGCCATCAAGATCGATGGCGAGGTACGGCCACAGAGCGAGCGCGCACTGACGCCGGAGCAGTCGGCCGTGCTCGTGCGATCGATCATGAACGACAGGCAGTCGAAGGAATTCGACGCCACCCGCGAGTGCAATTTCGCCATCGCGCCTCCCGGCATCGGCCGTTTTCGTGTCAGCGCCTTCGTGCAGCAGGGCCATGCCGGCTGCGTCATTCGCCTGATCAACGCCAAGATCCCGAGCTTCGAGGAACTGGACCTGCCGCCCATCCTGAAGGAAGTCGTGCTGACCAAGCGCGGCCTCGTGATCGTGGTCGGCGGCACCGGTTCGGGCAAGTCGACGACGCTTGCAACCATGGTCGGCTACCGCAACGACAAGACGCGCGGGCACATCGTCACGATCGAGGATCCGGTCGAGTACGTGCACCAGCACAAGGGCTGCGTCATCACCCACCGCGAAGTGGGCGTCGACACCGATTCGTGGCACAACGCCCTCAAGAACACCCTGCGACAGGCACCCGATGTCATCCTCATCGGCGAGATTCGTGATCGCGAGACCATGGAGTACGGCATTCAGTTCGCCGAGACCGGCCACCTGGTGCTCGCGACGCTCCACGCGAACAGCTCCAACCAGGCGCTCGATCGCGTCATCAACTTCTTCCCCGATGAGCGCCGCGAACAGTTGCTCATGGACATGTCGCTCAATATCCGCGCCCTCGTGTCACAGCGCCTGATTCCGCGCGAGTCCGGTACGGGCCGGATCGCCGCCATGGAGATCATGCTGAATTCCCCCCTCATTCAGGACCTGATCTTCAAAGGCGAGGTCGCGAAGATCAAGGAAGTCATGTCGCGCTCGACGCGCATGGGCATGCGTACCTTCGACCAGTCACTTTTCGAACTGTACGAGGCAGGCTACATCTCCTACGAAGATGCGCTGCGCAATGCCGACTCGAAGAACGAGCTGCGGTTGCGGGTGAAGCTCGAGAGCAAGCGTGAAATCAAGAACCTCGACGACGGTGGCTCGTTGCACCTGGTCGAAGAGGAATCAGGCAGGGTCATTTGACGAACGATATGAATGCCGTGACGGAAGCCGTGGAAATGCGCAACGGTGGCGACGGACGCGCCGCCCAGCTCAATACCAAGCCACTTTTCAAGCTGATGGTCGAGCGCAAGGCCTCCGACCTCTTCTTCACCTCGAACGCGCCGATCAAGATCAAGATCGAAGGCGAGATCATGCCGATCAACAAGCAGGTGCTGACACCGGATACGGTGCGGCAGGCCGCTTTCGGCTTGATGAATCCCGAGCAGCTCGAGCAGTTCCAGCGTGAAATGGAAATCGACTTCGCGATCTCCGAGGCCGGCCTCGGCCGCTTCCGGGTGCATATCTTCTACCAGCGCGGCGTGCCGGCGATGGTGCTGCGTTACATCGCCGCCGAAACGCCGAAGCTTGCGCAACTCGACCTGCCACAGGTCTTTACCGACCTGTCGCTGCGCAAGCGCGGCCTGGTGCTGATGGTCGGCGCAACCGGCAGCGGCAAGTCCACTTCGATCGCCGCGATGATCAACCATCGCAATGAAAACCTGTCGGATCACATCGTGACCATCGAGGATCCGATCGAATTCCTCCACACCAACAAGCGCTCCATCGTGAACCAGCGCGAAGTCGGCCTCGATACGCGCAGCTTCGCGCGCGCCTTGCGCGGCGTCATGCGCGCCGCGCCGGATGTGATCGTGATCGGCGAGATTCGCGACCGCGAGACCATGGAGGCGGCGCTCAACCTGGCGGGTACGGGCCATCTGGTGTTGTCGACACTGCATGCCAACAACTGCGCCGAGACGCTCGATCGCATCATCAACATGTTTCCGCGCGATCAGCACAACCAGATCTTTCTGGACCTGTCGCAGTACCTGCGGGCAATACTCGCGCAGCGGCTGGTGCTTGGCCGCGACGGGCGGCGTTGCGCCGCCGTCGAGGTGATGCTCAACACGCCCCACATCTCCGAGCTCGTACGCAAGGGCGATGTAACCAGCATCAAGGAAGCCATCCGGGTCAGCACGGAGAAGGGCATCCAGAGTTTCGACATGGCGCTCTACGAGCACGTGAAGCAGGGCCGGATCGAAATGGAAGAAGCCCTCGCCAACGCCGATTCGCGCGCAAACCTC
The DNA here is from genome assembly GCA_041395505.1 of Steroidobacteraceae bacterium. NCBI lineage: Bacteria > Pseudomonadati > Pseudomonadota > Gammaproteobacteria > Steroidobacterales > Steroidobacteraceae > Steroidobacteraceae bacterium. The sequence continues at coordinate 353,582 of JAWLAG010000002.1, read as the reverse complement.
GAGGCGAAGATCAACTTCGGTTGAACACGAGCACCCCGGGCCGTGCGCGCGGGATCTGGCCGGGAGTTGTTAGCCGCGCTGGCCGAGGAGGCGAGCTGGCAGGAAGAGCAGCGCCCGTACGAGGCCGAGCACGGCCGACACGGCAATACCCGCTACGCGAAAGGGCAGCGCCAGCAGCCAGACCAATGGCCACAGTATGGCGACGGCGATCGCGAGCGGCCACGACAGTGCCAGCAGAACGAACCAAAGCAGCAGGGTGATGATAAATTTCACCACTCGATTATAGCGCTTTTGGAGTCGCCCGATGAAGCGTCCGCAGTGGATTCTCCTCGCACTGTTGCTGACCGCCTGTGCAGGTGCGCGAGCGCCCCAGGCTGTCAACAGCGGCGTACTGGTCTTTGGTGGTACGGGCCGCACAGGCTCGCTGATCGTGGCGCGGCTCCTCGCGCGGGGCGAACCTGTCACCGTGTTCGCACGTCCGAATTCCGATCGGGCGCGCCTTGCAGGCCTTGCAGTGAACTTCGTGGTGGGCGATGCCACGAATGCCCCGGACGTCGACAACGCAGTCGCCACCGCGAGGCCACGGGTGATCATCAATGCCATCGGCGGGCGCGGCAACCAGCAGGGTTTCTGGGACCGATCGCAAATGGCAATGACGGCGGCCGCCCGGAAACACGGCGTTGCCAAGCTGGTTTTTCTGAGTTCCGTCGGCGTTGGCGACAGCGCCAGGGCCTATTCGGCCGAAGCGCTCGAGCGGACCCGCGAAGCGCATGCGGAACGCTTCCGCGCTGAAGAGGACCTGAAGGCGAGTGGGCTCGATTACCTCATCATCCGCACCGGCATCGTCGCGCCAGAGCGCATGCGCGCGACGCATCGCGCCCATCTCACGCAGGATCGCAGTGTACTTGGGGCCGTCACTCGCGAGGACCTCGCGCAGCTCACGGTCGATTGCATCGACGACCCGGCCTGTCGCAACCAGACGTTCGCCGCGGTCGACGAGAGCCTCGACCTGTCGCGCTGAGGCGCCTCGGGCGGCAGCTGCTGCCGCGCAATCAGCCGAATACGGTCTGCGCCTCGAACACGGGCCCATCCACGCACACCCGTTTCATCGCCGGACCCGCGTCGGTCTGCACCCGCACCGTGCAACCGGCGCAGCCGCCTACCGCGCAGGCCATGTATTCCTCGAGCGACACCTGGCAAGGCAGGTTGAATTCGCGGCAAAGCGCCGCAACGGCCTCGAGCATGCCGTGCGGGCCGCAGGCATAGACCGCGAGATCGCGCAGCGGCGCGCCCTCCTGCGCTTCGAGCCACAGGCGCGCCAGATCGGTGACAAAACCATCGAAACAGCCGGTGATGCCGGCGCGACTTGCCAGCCGGACATCGACACCCGCGTCTTCGAGGAGCGTCATGCCTGCGGTGGCTGTCGCCGGCATGAACGCGACTGCCCGCGGCGCGGCGGCAAGCTCGAATGGAAAAGGAATTTCCGAGCCGAAGATGGCCAGCGGCCGTGATCGCGGATCGTCCTTGCGCAGTTGCAGCGCGAGGAACACGAGCGGCGGAATGCCAACGCCGCCACCGAGCAGCAGCGCCCGGGGTCGGCCGGCGACAGGCGTGAAGCCGCGACCGATGGGTCCGAGCACGCTCAAGGACTCGCCATTGCGCCGTTGTGCGAGCGCTGCCGTTCCTTCGCCGACGACCTTGTAGAGCACTTCGATCCAGCCCGCATCGGTATCGCGGCGATAGATCGACAGTGGCCGGCGCATCGGCAGGTCGGCAGCGCATTGCAGATGAACGAAACTTCCGGCGGTTGCCCGCGCCGCGCACACCGGCGCCGCGATGCGCAGCACATACTGCCCGGCCGGATGCGCCTCCTGCGCGAGCACCCGTCCGGCTTCGAGCGCGATCGTGCCGCGCGCGGCCTGGCTCATCGCTCGCCCCGGGCCGCAGCCGTGACGGCATCGAGCACGGCCATACGCACGGCGATGCCATTTTGCACCTGGGCGCGAATCGCCGATTGCGCGCCGTCGGCGACTTCGGAGGATATTTCTATGCCGCGGTTCATGGGTTGCGGATGCATGACCATCGCGTCCGCCCTGGCGAGCGCGAGGCGACGCTGATCAAGGCCGTATTCTGCGAAATAGCGGTCGGCATCCGGCATCTGCGCCTGCGCCATGCGCTCTTTCTGGATGCGCAGCATCATGATGACATCCGCATCGGCGATACCGGCGTCGAAATCGACGAAGCGCTCACAACCTGCGAACTCGCTGTCATCGGGCATGAGTGCTTCCGGGGCGACGATTCGGATGTCCGTCGTGCCCATGATGCCGAGGGCGTGAAACGCCGAGCGTGCGACCCGCGAGTGGCGCAGGTCGCCGACGATCACCACCCGCAGTCGCTCGAACTGCGGTTTGCGCTGGCGTATCGTCAGGGCATCGAGCAGGCCCTGGGTCGGATGGGCCGCGCTGCCGGCGCCACCCGACAGTACGCTCACATGCGCCGACACATTCGCGGCGACCAGATCAGGCACGTTGGCCTCCGAGTCGCGCATGACCAGTACATCGACATTGAGCGCTTCGAGCGTGTAGATCGTGTCGAGCATGCTCTCGCCCTTGACGCGCGAGGACAGTTGCACTTCGAGATTGACGACCTCTGCGCCGAGGCGCTTGGCGGCGAGTTCGAACGAAACCCTGGTGCGCGTCGACGGCTCGGTGAACAGATTCGCGACGGTAAACCCGCGCAGCCTGTCGAAACTGCCGTAGCGCGCGCCCGGCTCGACCACGTAGCGCTGCGCGCTGTCCAGCAATTGCCCGACCAGGGCACGCGGCAATCCCTCCAGCGTTATCAGGTGGTGCAGTCCTCCGCGACTGTCGAGTTGTTCGATCATGATTTCCTGCCTGCTCCGTTCAACCAGCGTTCGAGCACGATCCGGGCCGCGATCCTGTCGATGTCCTCTCTGCGCACGCGGCGACGCATCTGGCCTCGGGCGCGCGCGGCGCTGAGCTCTTCGGTGGCAATGGCCGAGCTGTAGCGCTCATCGACGTATTCGACCGGCAGGCCGTAGCGCCGTTCGAACTCGGCACCGAAGGCCGCCGCAAGCGGCGCCAGCCGGCCGGGTGTGCCGTCGACATTGTAGGGCAGGCCGATGACGGCCAGCGCGGGTGCGATGTCGCGCACCGCCGCGTCGATGGCCGTCCAGTCCGGGCCCTGTTGACCGACCGCGACGGTGCTGCGTTCGGTTGCCGTGCTGGTCACGGTATTGCCGGCGGCAATGCCGATGCGTTTTTTCCCGACGTCGAAGGCGATGACGACCCGGCCGCCGTCAGGCATGACCATGCTGCAGCGACATGCGCAGCGGATCGATGCCGAGCAATCGCCAGGAGGCAGACCAGCGCTCGGCATAGGGCAGGTCGAAAAGGACGCGCGCATCGACCGGCGCGCAGATCCAGGCATTGTCGAGCATTTCGCGCTCGAGCTGCCCGGCCTGCCAGCCCGCGTAGCCGAGTGCGAGGAACGCATCGCGTGGACCCTGGCCGGTTGCGATGGCGGCGAGGATATCCCGCGAGGTCGTGATCTGGATGTCGGGCGAGACACTATGGCTTGCATCCCATTCGCCGCCGGGGCGATGGATCACGAAGCCGCGATCCTGTTGCACCGGCCCGCCGAGCAGCACCGGCAGCTCGCTGCGGTTGTCGTCGGTGCACTCGACTTTGAGCTGCGCGAAAACCTCGCGCATGCTCATACTGAGGGGGCGGTTGACGACGATGCCGAGTGCGCCCTGGTCGGGGCTATGGTCACAGATGAGGGTGACCGACTGGGAGAAATTCGGATCCGCCAGTTGTGGCATGGCCACAAGCAGTTGGTTCGCGAGGCTCCCCGAAGTGCTCATTGCAAAATATTTTACCGCCTGCGGGGCCTCGCCGTCAGTCCGTTTCGGGGTCGGCCGGCTGGTCGGGATTCGCCCGCACCGTGCCGCGGCGGGCACCGCCGGCCTCGAAGCGCCATTCATAAGCGAAACGAAGCGACGCATAGCGCTCGCGCAGATCGGGCGGAAAGGCCGCGAATGGATTGCCAAGGCGCAGGATGGCGAGCGCCGCGGCGTCGAGTTCGCTCGAACCGCTGCTCTTTTGCACCTTGGCCTCGCGCAGGCTCCCGTCCGCGTTGATCGCGACCTCGAGTACGGGATTGGTCGTCGCCTGCGCGTTGCGCGCGATGGCGGGAAAATTGACGGTACCGAGCTGTTCCATGCGCTGGCGCCAGCCGTCCAGATAGGGCGCGAGCGCGGATTCGCGCGTATTCGGTGTTATCCACAACTCATCCTGGCGTTCGCCACGCAGCGCGATCTCATCGGGCTCATCGCTCGGCCGCGTCTGGCTCGATTCGCCGTCGAGCATTGCCGCGTCAGCGGCGCTTGCCGCGCTGCCGGCGCTGATGTTCGCGAGGTAGAGCACGTCGCCACTTTGTCCCTGGGTGGCAAGCACCTGCTCGGCACTGCCGGCAACGTCGGCGGCTTCGCCCGGGCGCGCATCGCTCGAGCGGCGGGCGCCGCCTGCGGGCGCAGCCGGCGCGTGGATCTGCGCGCGACTTTCCTCGGCTGCCGTGCCGGAACCGAGTTGCGAACGCTGCGCGAGATATTCGGCGCTGTCATTTTCGGGTACTGCCGGAAGTTCGCTGGTCACCAGCAGCACTTCGAGGCCCGGCGCGGATTGGCCGCGATCGCCGGCGCTCGAAAATGTCACGCCCACGATCAACATGCCGTGCAGCAGCGTCGCGAGGAAGACCATGCTCGCCAGCCGATCGCTTACCGACGCGACGGCGTGACGGGCAATACCTGAGCGAACGATTGAGGCGGGGTTCAGCATGTTGACCGGCCGATGATAGCGAATCGCTCGCCCATGGCGGCCGGCCTGCGTCGCAGAACCGGCTCAGCCAAGCCGTCGCTGAATGGCGTCGATCAGTGTGCCAGCGATATCGGTACCGAACTGGGCATCGAGCTCGCGTATACCGGTCGGGCTCGTCACGTTGATTTCGGTGACAAAACCACCGATTACATCGAGGCCGACGAACAACATCCCCTCCTCGCGCAGGTCCGGGCCGATGCGCGCGGCCAGCTGCCGGTCGCGCGCGTTCAACTCACGGCCGACGCCCTTGGCGCCCGCCGCGAGGTTGCCGCGATTGTCGGCGGCCGAGGGGATGCGCGCCAGCGCATAGGGCACGGGCTCACCGTCGATCAGCAGGATGCGGCTGTCGCCCGTCGTGACGATTTCGGGCAGATACCGCTGGGCCATGCAGTAGCGGCTGCCGTAACTGGTCAGGGTCTCGAAGATGACGTTGCGATTCTTGTCGCTGGCGTCGAGTACGAAAATGGAGCGTCCGCCCATGCCGTCGAGCGGCTTGACCACGATGCGATCGTGCTCGCGCAGGAATACGTCGAGGTCGGCGAGGCTGCGTGTGACCAGCGTATCGGTGCAGCAGTCGGGGTAGCGCGCGATCGCGAGTTTCTCGTTGTAATCGCGCAGGCCGCGCGGGCGATTGACCACGAGACTGCCCGCCTGCTCCGCACGCTCGAGTATATAAGTGGAGTAGATGTACTCCATGTCGAAGGGCGGGTCCTTGCGCATCAGGATGACCGGGAATTCACCGAGCGGCCATTCGCGGGCCTCACCCAGGGTGAACCAGCGCGCCGGATCGGCGCGCACCTCGAGCGGCCGGGCACTGCCGAAAGCCTCGCCGTTGCGCAGCCGCAGATCGCTCATTTCGAGGTAATGCAGTTCGAAACCCCGCTGCGCGGCGGCCAGCAGCATGGCCAGGGTCGAATCCTTCTTGTAGGCAATCTGTTGAATCGGATCCATCACGACTGCCAGGCGAAACGTGTGGGCCATCAGAAATCCCCAAGATGAGCAGATGCGGAATCAAAAACGTGATGCAGGTGGCATAGCGGGGGCCATACCGATATGTTAAAAGGCACGACATTAGCAGGTAATGCACCGCCGCGGATTTCGCGGCGGTCATGCCAGATCGGGTCGCATTGCAACAGATTGCGAGGAGCAGCGTGGAATTGAGTGCAGGCAACTCTAGGCTGCAGGGGCTCAAAGTCCTTGTCATCGATGACAGCAAGACCATACGCAGGACAGCGGAAACGCTGCTGACCAAGGAAGGCTGTCAGGTCATAACCGCCGTGGACGGGTTCGATGCGTTGGCCAAGATCGCCGACCATCAGCCGGATATCGTGTTCGTGGACATCATGATGCCGCGTCTCGATGGCTACCAGACTTGTTCGCTGATCAAGCACAACAAAGTTTTCAAGTCGACCCCGGTTATCATGCTCTCGTCCAAAGACGGTTTGTTCGATCGTGCGCGCGGGCGCATCGTCGGTTCGGAGCATTATCTCACCAAGCCATTTACAAAGGACGAACTGCTCAGCGCGATTGACATCCATATCGGGGCCTGACTGCCGTGCCGCTCATACTGATCATCGACGACTCTCCCACCGAAGTGCACGTGATGCAAAAGGCGCTGGAGCGCCATGGCTTTCGCACGGCCGTTGCGGCCGACGGTTCCGAGGGCGTGCGCCTGGCAAAGCAGATGAGCCCGGACCTCATATTCATGGACATCGTCATGCCGGGCATGAATGGCTACCAGGCGACCCGCATGCTGGCGAACGATCCGGCGACGCGCGGCATACCGATCGTCATGGTGACCTCCAAGGGCCAGGAGACGGACAAGATCTGGGGCCTGCGCCAGGGTGCCGTCGACTACATGGTCAAACCCGTCTCACCGGATGAGCTGGTCGCCAAGGCCCAAGCGACACTCGCCGCCTGACATGTCGGAGCAAAGCAACCTCAAGAGTCTTCGCGACCGCCCATTCGAATTGCTCTCGGAGCTCGACCGGCGTGGCCGCGAACTCACTGCGGCCGTCGCCAAGGAAAATCCCGAGCAACGCGAATGGGTCGGCGTCGCGCTGCGCATGGCGGGCGAGTTGTATCTGGTCGCTCGCGAGGAGACCCGCGAGGTTCTGAGCCTGCCGAGCCACGTCACGCGCGTGCCGGGCGCCAAGAGCTGGGTCAAGGGGCTCGCGAACATCCGCGGCCAGTTGCTGCCGCTGCTCGACCTGCGCCAGTTCCTCGGCAGCGGCGTCACGCCCGTCACGCGCAATACACGGGTCCTGGTCGTCAATCATCGCGATGTGCCGGCCGGGCTGATGGTGGAGGAAGTACTCGGATTTCGGCGCTTCACCGATGGCGAATTCAGTGCCGATGCGCCGCCGACGGTCGTGCGCTGCGAGCAGTATCTGGCCGGCTCGTTCCGCCGCGGCCAGGAGGTCTGGCCGGTGCTCAGCCTGCGTTCGCTGGTCGAGAGCTCGGCATTTCAGGATGCGGCGGCTTGATGGAAACGACCTGCCATGACTAATGCCAGCGCCAATAACGTCGCCGACTCGGCGCGCCTGATCAAACGCCTGACCTGGCTGGTCGCGCTCGCGGCGCTCCTTGCCGTGGCGGCGGCTGGTGTGTTCGCCTATTTCACGCTGCTGCCGCAGGGCAATGGCCCGGCGCAGGCGACAGTCAACGAACTGGCGGTGGCTGCCGCCCGGGCCGTGCGCGGCGACAAGGATGCGAGCAAGTCGGTGGCCGACGGTGCCGTGCGCCTTCGGCAATTGGCGCAGCAGGATGCGGCATCGGCATGGGCACGTGACGGGCGGCTCGAGCAGCTGCTCGCCAATGCCGACCTGGTCGCCAAGGCGGACCAGGCAAATCAGGTGCTGGGCGCCGCCGTGCAGGATGCGCAGCAACTCGTGCCGCAGATACTTGAACAGCTCGGCGTGCTCGCTGGTGGATTTACCGGTGCCGATCTTGAGGGGCTCAAGCGGCCGCTCGAACGATTCGAACTGCGCGCGCAGCGCCTCAAGGTCGACCTGCAGGCATTGGTCTCGGGCAGCGGCACGACACAGGCGGCCCAGTCGCTCGCCGAGAGCAGCGACTACATGGGGCAGGTGATCGCCGGCCTTGCCGGGCGCGACTCGACGCTCGGCCTGCCGCGCGCGAGCGGCCAGGCGGCGGAACAGCGCTTGCAGGCACTGCAGTCTGTTTATGACCGCCTCAACAAGAGCATCCGCGAAGCCGTGTCGGCGGCGCCGGCATTGCCGGCTGCGCAGACCGCGAGCGCCCGGGTGGTCGATCTCGCGACGGATCTGATCGGCAGCATGCCGCAGCGTGGCGGTCAGGCCGGCTGGTGGCCCATTGCGCTGGCGCTTGCCGTCCTGCTGCCGCTCGCCTGGCTGTTGGTGAAGCTCATGCAATTGGCCGCGGATGCGCGCCGGCAGCGACTGCAGAGCGTCGTGCAGCGGCGCGACACCGATCGCAACCAGGAGGCGATCCTGCGCCTGCTGGATGAGCTGTCGAGCCTTGCCGACGGCGACCTTACCGTGCAGGCGACGGTTACCGAGGACATTACCGGCGCGATTGCCGATTCGATCAACTATGCGATCGACGCCCTGCGTGGACTGGTCACCACGATCAATCGTTCCGCCGTGCAGCTCGACGGCGCGACCCGGCAGACACAGTCGCTCGCACAGCAGCTCGCCAAGGCCTCGGCCGCACAGGCGCAGCAGATCACATCGGCGACCGAGTCGGCTGGCGCCATGGCGAGTTCGACCGAAGAGATCTCCGGCAATGCCGAGCGCGCTGCCGACGTCGCCCGACATTCAGTCGATGTCGCGCACAAGGGTGGCGATGCGGTGCGCCGCACCATCGATGGCATGAACACCATACGCGAGACCATCCAGGAGACGAGCAAGCGCATCAAGCGCCTTGGCGAGAGCTCGCAGGAGATCGGCAACATCGTCGAACTGATCAACGACATCGCCGAACAGACCAATATTCTCGCGTTGAATGCCTCCATACAGGCATCGATGGCGGGCGAAGCGGGCCGGGGATTCGCAGTGGTTGCCGACGAGGTGCAGCGCCTCGCCGAGCGCGCCGCCAATGCCACGAAGCAGATCGAAGTGCTGGTGCGCACGATCCAGACCGACACCAACGAAGCGGTGGTATCGATGGAGCGCAGCACCACCGACGTGGTCGGCGGCGCACTGCTCGCGGAGAATGCCGGCGCTGCACTCGATGAAATCGAGCAGGTGTCGAATCAGATCGCCAATCTCGTGCAGAACATCTCTGGCAGCTCCAGGCGCCAGGCGAGCGGCGCGCAGAATGTCGCGCGCAGCATGCAGGCCCTGAAGGACATCAGCGCACAGTCGACGCGTTCGACGAATGCCACCTCGCTTGCGATCGCCAAGCTCGCCGAACTCGCTGGAGCTTTGCGCATGTCGGTATCGGGATTCAAACTGCCCGAGGGCGAGGAACTCAAGTCGCAGACGATCAACGTGCCGGCTCCTGATTTTGCCAAGGCAGGCGAGCCCAAGGTGCGCGATGCGACGGCTCGTTAGGCCCGCGGATCCCATTCATGTCTGAAGTCTCATCACAAACACTCGATCTCGTTGGCCGTGAGCTCGCCGCAACCGTTGGCGAGGCGCGCAACGCGCTCGAGAACTTCATCGAGCAACCGGAGAACACCTCGCTCCTCGAGCGATGCGTCGAGGACATCCATCAGGCACAGGGCGTGCTGCGTGTGCTCGAGATCTACGGCGCCGCCTTGCTCGCCGAGGAGATGGAGCAGGTGGCGCGCTACCTGCTCAGCAAGTCCTCTGAGCAGAAGAACCAGGCAGAGAGCCTCGATGCATTGATGCGCGCCATCGTGCAGCTGCCGGCCTACATCGAGCGTGTGCTTGCCGGCGGGCGCGACCTCGCGTTGGTGCTCCTGCCGCTGCTCAACGATTTGCGCGCCGTTCGTGGCAGCCCATTGTTGTCGGAAGGCACGCTGCTCCTGCTCAACCTCAAGTCCGAGCAACAAGCGACGCCACAGGCTCCGGAGCCCGGACGCCCGTCGCTGTCGGTGGAGCAGTGGTCCAGGCGGCTGCGCGCGCAGTTCCAGGTCGGACTGATCGGATGGATACGCGGCGAGCGTATCGACCAGAACCTCAATATCCTTGCGAGCGTCGCGCGCAAGCTCGAACAGGTCGCCACGCAGCAGGAAGTGTTCCAGCTGTGGTGGGTCGTCGGGGCCGTACTCGAGGCCCTGCGCGAACGTGGCCTCGATGGCGGCGTCTCGATCAAGCGCTTGCTGGGTCTCGCCGACCGTGAAATCAAGCGGCTCTATGAAATTGGCGAGACCGCCTATGCGCGTTCGCCGCCCATCGAACTGCTCAACAACCTGCTTTATTACGTGGCTCGTACGACCAGCAACGGCCCGCAGGTGTCCGCCGTGCGCGCGTCCTTCCGTTTGACGGAACTGCTGCCGGTCGACCAGTCCATCGAAGAGGAGCGCGAAAATCTCTCTGCGCCGAGCGTCAAGCTGATGCACACGGTTGCTGCGGCGATTCGCGAGGACCTGGGCAAGGTCAAGGATGTCCTCGACATCTTCGTCCGCCGCAGCACCGGCAAGCCCGATGAACTCGGCCCGCAGGTCGAGATGCTGCGCAAGATTGGCGACACGCTGGGCGTGCTCGGGCTCGGCGGCCTGCGAGAACGCATCCAGGGCGAAATCGAGCGTCTTTCGGCGATGGCCGAGGGGCGCCTGCCGGTCACGGACGCCGCCCTGGTGGAAGTCGCCTCGGCGCTCATCCATGTCGAAGATCGGCTCGATGCCGATCTCGTCGGCATGATCGTGCCGCGTTCGGGCGGCGCACCGGTACCCGACACCGCCGGTGGCGACAACGAATTCCAGGCCGTGCAGGCCGCGGTCATGCGCGAGTGCATCGTCAATCTCGCGCGTATCAAGGAAGCGGTCGCGCAGAATGTGCGCGGCACGCTCGATGTGGCAAGTCTCGACGCCTGGCCCGCGCTGGTGCGTGGCCTGAAGGCAGCGCTACTGATCCTGGGCAAGTCGCGGGCAGTCGATATCGTTGACGGCCTGACCGAAGGCCTGAAGCGCGTCATGCGCCCGGGCGGCGCCGCGCTGCCGCCGCAGTACCTCGATCGCCTGGCCGATTCGATTGTCAGTCTCGAGTACTATCTCGAGACACTGCAGGCAGGGCGCAAAGACCCCTGGTACATGCTCGACAACGCGCAGCGATGCCTCGACGCAATCGCCGCCGAACCCGATCAGGTCGTGCCGACCGTGCCGCCGATGGGCGAGGAGACCTACCCGCGCACCGTCGTCATCGAGCCGCCGCGCGACTCCGACGACGCCACCATCGCCGAGCTCACCGCGACGGCCGAGCCACAGGTCGAGCCCCCGGTGCTTGCCGCACATGTCACGACCCAGCCGGCCGTGGCCGACGTCGACCCCGAGCTGCTCGCTATCTTCGTCGAGGAGGCGCGCGAGGAAGTCGAGAAGATCAGCAGCGAGTTCCCGGTCTGGGAGAACAATCCGCTCGAGCACGATGCGCTGCTGGTCGTGCGCCGTTCCTTCCATACGCTGAAGGGCAGCGGCCGCATGGTCGGTGCGCGCGAACTCGCCGAGTTTGCCTGGGCAATCGAGAACCTGCTGAACCGGCTGATCGACAACACCCTGAGCCGCACGCGACAGATTCTCGACACCATTCGCGAGGCCGTCGCGTTGGCGCCGCGCATGGTCGATGATCTCGAATCGGGCGGCCCGTCCCGGATTTCGGCAACCGCGCTCATCGCACGTGCCCACGCGCTCGCGGCGGGTCGGGACGAAATTGCGCCGAGTGCGGCCGAGAGTGAAACACGCGCCGGAACCATGACCGTCGCCGCGACGCAGATTCCTGCGAATGATGGCACGGTGACACCGAGCGCGCCGGCGGCGCCCGCGGCGGCGGATGGCTCCCTGTGGGACATCTACGCCCGTGAGGTCGGGGCCCATATCAGGAGCGTCCGAAGCTTCGTGAGCGCGGCCCGCGAGAGCCGCGCGCCGCACCGTGTCACCGACGAGGTCTATCGCGCCTGCCACACTCTGTCGGGAAGTTCGCGCGCCGCCGAGGCGCGTCACGGCACGCAACTCGCCGTGCCCCTCGAGCGCTGGCTGCGCAAGGCCCACGAGAACGAACAATCCCTGTCCGATGCAGAGGTCGACCTGATCGACAAGTGCATGGATGCGATGGAAGACATCGCGACTCATCCGGACGAACCCAGCGGTTATTTCCGCGACCACGACCAATTGCGCCAGCGCATCTCTAAGGCCGAGTCGGAACTCGACGCACGGCTCACCGAGCTTGCCGCACAGAACGAGCGCGCCTCCCAGGAGGAAGCGGCGGCCCAGGCGGCGCCGGCCGCCGACTTCGATCCGGAGGTGGCCGCAATTTTCGCCGAGGAAGCCACCGAGTTGCTGGAAGCGGCCGAGTCGGCGCTGCACCGTTTTGGCGATGACGGCTCTCTCGATGCACTCGCGGGCCTCAAGCGCCCATTGCACACCCTGAAAGGTGGCGCGCGCATGGCCGGCCTCACCTCCATGGGTGACCTCAGCCACGAGCTGGAGACCCTCATCGGCCGCGCCGAATCCGGGGCAACCTTGTTCGATGCATCGACGCGCCAGTTGCTGCAGCAGTCGCTCGATGAACTCGCGCGTATGCGCGAGCACGTTGCCAACGGTGTCGCGCCCGCCGCCAACGTGGACCTGCTGCGCCGTGTTCGCGCGGCGGTCAGCGGCCGGAGCGAGGCGCCCAAGCTCGCGCCCGTGGCGAGCGTGGCAAAGCCGGTCGAAACGCCTGCGCATCCGCAGGAGCCGCCAACCGCCAGGTCAGCATCGCCTGCGCAGCCGGTCGAAGCCGTACCCGAACCCGAACCCGAACCCGAATTCGATCCCGCGGCAACCTTCGTCGCCGCCAAAGCGCTCGAACCGGATTCCGCCTTCGACTTCGCGGTGTTGAACGAAGCCATGCCGCAGCCCGATGCGGGCCAGGAGCTGCCTGCCGAAAAGCTCGCAGCCCCCGCACCGCTGCCGCCCGGACGCGAACCCGCCGCCGGCGGCGAGCGCGCCGAAATGGCGCGCGTCGACGCCATATTGCTCGATCAGCTGCTGAACAATGCCGGCGAGGTGAGTATCGGGCGCAGTCGTCTCGAGCAGCAGCTCGGCGCGATGAATTTCAACCTCGGCGAACTGTCGCGAACGGTCACGCGCCTCAAGGAGCAGCTGCGCAAGCTCGAGATCGAAACCGAGAAGCAGATCCTGCACCGCCACGAACAGGACAGTGCCAAACGCAGCGACTTCGACCCGCTGGAACTCGATCGATACTCCGCCATCCAGCAATTCTCCCGCGCACTCGCCGAGACGGCCAGCGACGTGGCAAGCATCCAGGGACTCCTGGAGTCGCTCACTTCCGATACCATGAACCTGCTGCAGCAGCAGGCGCGCGTCGTAACCGAATTACAGAACGGCCTGATGCGCACCCGCATGGTGCCTTTCCAGCGTCACGTGCAGCGCCTGTCACGTATCGTGCGCCAGGCCGCTACCGACACCGGCAAGCGCGCTGAACTTCATATCGAAGGCGCAGCGGGCGAACTCGACCGCCAGGTGCTCGAGCGCATGTTGCCGCCGTTCGAGCACATCCTGCGCAACGCCGTGGTGCACGGCATCGAACTGCCCGAGCAACGGCGCGCGCGCGGCAAACCCGAAACGGGCCGCATTGCGGTTGCCCTGCGTCGGGAAGGCGCCGAAGTGATCGTCGATATCGTCGATGATGGTGCCGGCATCGACCTCGGTGCGGTGCGCGAGAAAGCGCAGCGCATGGGCATGGTGCGCGCCGGCCAGCAGCTGAGTGATGGCGATGCCATCCAGCTGATCCTGGAGCCGGGATTCTCCACCGCGAGTACGGTGACCCAGCACGCCGGACGCGGCGTCGGCATGGATGTGGTTGCCACGGAGCTCAAGAAGCTCGGCGGCTCGCTGCAGGTCGAATCAAAGGCGGGCGAAGGCGTCAGGTTCACGATCCGTCTGCCGTTCACCCTCGCCATCAGCCATGCGCTGGTCGTCCGTGCGGGCGATGAACTCTATGCCTTGCCACTGCCGACCGTCGAGGGCGTGGTGCGCCTGTCGAAGGACGACCTGGCGCGACGCCTGGCGGATGAGCAGGCAAGTTTCGAATTCAACGGCCAGACCTATCGGCTGCAGCAACTGGCAACGCTGGTGGGGCTCGAGCCTGCGCCGCTGCCGGACCAGGATGCGACCATTCCGGTGGTCATGGTGCGCGCCGGCGATCATTCGACCGGCATCGTCGCCGAGGAACTCATCGGCAGCCGCGAGATCGTCGTCAAGAGCGTCGGTCCGCAGATCGCCGCGATCCGTGGAATTTCCGGCGCGACCATCCTGGGCGACGGCCGTATCGTCGTGATCCTCGACATCGGCACGCTGCTGCGCAGCGAATGGCGCATGCGCGGCCAGGCGCCCGTTGCGCGAGACAAGGTCGACCGTCGTACCTTCGCGCTGGTGGTCGACGATTCGATCACCGTGCGCCGCGTGACGCAACGCCTACTCGAACGCAATGGCATGCGCGTCATGACCGCGCGCGATGGCATGGACGCGGTCGCCGTGCTCGCCGAGCACGTGCCCGACATCATACTGCTCGACATCGAAATGCCGCGCATGGACGGCTATGAAGTCGCTGCGCATGTGCGTAACGATGCGCGCCTGAAGAAGATCCCGATCATCATGATTACATCGCGGGTGGGCGAGAAGCACCGCGCGCGGGCGATCGAGCTCGGTGTCGATGACTACCTCGGCAAACCGTATCAGGAAGCGCAGCTGCTCGAGGCGATCGAGCCATTGGTGAGCCGCCGTCACGACTCAGCGGCTGGCGTAACCGCCGGGCAGCAGGGCTAGCGGGAGACAGCAGTGGCGGAACGAGTTCTGGAAATCTACAGCCTGCTGATCCCCCTGGCCGAGGAACGCCTGATCATTCCGCGCTCCTGTGTCGCGGAAGTCGTCGCCTACGAGGAGCCTACGGAAATGGCGGGCGCGCCGCCCTGGTACCTCGGTACGATCCAGTGGAACAGCCGCAGTGTGCCGCTGGTGTCTTTCGAAGCACTCTGCGGCCAGCCCGTGCCGCCCTCGTCGCAGCGTGCGCGTGTGGTCGTGTTCCATTGTCTCGGCGATGCGCTCGAAGGTGGCCACTTCGCCATCCTGTCCCAGGGTTTTCCGCAGCTGGTGCGCGTCAGCAGCGACGTGATCCGCCCGGACAACAGCCGCGCGATCGGCGAGCGTCAGCCCATCCTCTGCCAGGTGCGGATGCTGAACGAAATGCCGCTCGTGCCGGATCTCGAGCGACTCGAGGAACTGATCAGCGAGGAAACCTCAGTCGCGCTCGGTTGAGCGACCGGCGAGGTCGCCGCAGCGCATTTGCAGGGCCGTGAGCGCGGCGAGCGCGGCGGTCTCGGTACGCATCACCCTCGGCCCGAGTCGCAGCGCGCGGAATTCGGCGTCGGCGAGGGTGCGCGACTCACGCTCGCTGAATCCGCCTTCCGGCCCGATCATCACGGCCGCCTGGGCGAGCGCCGTGTCGAGCTCATCGACGGTCATGGCGCCGCGCGGCTGCAGTACGAAGCGCTGCGCGGGCAATGCACCCGCCAGCAATTGCGCGAGCGAGGTGAGCTCGATCTGCGGCAATACGCTCCTGCCGCACTGCTCGCAGGCATTGATCGCGATCGTGCGCCAGTGTCGCAGGCGCCGCTCGCTCCGCTCGGCGGCGAGCCGCACGACCGATCTTTCGGTTGCGATGGCGACGATGCGCTGCACGCCGAGCTCAACGGCCTTCTGGATCACCCAGTCCATTTTCTCATTGCGCAGCAGGCCCTGCAGAAGGGTGAGCGACAGGGGCGATTCGGGAATCGCGGGCCGTTCGGCCAGCAGTTCGACCTCGCCCTCGCCCGCACGCGCCATGATCAGCCGCGCCGCGAAGGCGCGGCCATGGCCGTCGAATACTTCGATGTCGCTGCCGTTCGCCAGGCGCAACACACGCCCCAGATGCACGGCCGCTTCGCTGCCAAGTGCGAGCCGCGTGCCGACGTCACGCGCGTGCGGCAGATAGACGCGCGTCAGTCGCATGTTGCGAGCTCGATACCGCTCATCGCCACCTCGACCATCAGGCGCAATTCCTCATCGTTGATCACATAGGGCGGCATGAAATAAACGACGTCGCCGAGCGGGCGCAGGAGCACGCCGCGCTCGAGCGCGTGGCGGTAGATGCGCCGGCCGCGCCGTTCGCGCCAGTCGTAGGCCCGGCGCGGTTCGCGACGGCTGACCAGCTCGACGGCGGCAATCATGCCGTGTTGGCGTATCTCGGCGACATGCGGGTGATCGGCGAGCGGCGCGAGCAACTCGCCGAGTCTCGCGGCGAGCCTTCGGTTGTCGGCAAGCACCGGTTGGTCGCGGAATATTCCAAGTGTCGCGTTGGCTGCAGCGCAGGCGAGTGGATTGCCTGTGTAGCTATGCGAGTGCAGGAATGCATTGAGGCGGATGTAATCGTCGTAGAAGGCCTGGTAGATCCCGTCGCCAACCAGTGCAACCGACAGCGGCAGGTAACCGCCCGTCAGTCCCTTCGAGAGGCACAGTATGTCCGGAGTGATGCCAGCCTGTTCGCAGGCGAACATGGTGCCGGTGCGGGCGAAGCCAACGGCGATCTCATCGGCGATGAGGTGCACGTCATATTCATCGCAGATCCGTCGCAGCAGTGCGAGGTAATGCGGGTCATACATGCGCATGCTGCCCGCGCACTGCACCAGGGGCTCGACGATCACCGCGGCAATCTCGCTGCCCTGGCGCTCGAGCGCGGCGCGCATCGGTACGATCATGCGCTCGGCATGCTCGCGCCAGCTGCTGCCCGGTTCGCGCAAATAGCAATCCGGGCTCGGCACGGTGATCACCTCCATCAGGAGCGGGTGGTAGATCGACTTGTAGAGATCGACGTTGCCTACGGCCAGTGCGCCGAGCGTCTCGCCGTGATAGCTGTTCGCCAGCGTCACGAAACGGCGCTTGTCCGGCTGGCCACGATTGCGCCAATAGTGAAAGCTCATCTTGAGTGCCGCTTCAATCGCGGCCGAACCATTGTCGGCGAAGAACGCGCGGCTGAGACCTGGCGGCGCCAGAGCGACAAGTTGCTCCGCGAGCTCGATTGCCGGTTCATGAGTGAAGCCCGCGAGTAGCACGTGCTCGAGCCGCGCCGCCTGCGCCTGCACGGCAGCGCTGATCACCGGGTTGGCGTGGCCGAACAGATTGACCCACCACGAGCTGATGGCGTCGAGGTAGCGCTTGCCGGCAAAGTCCTCGAGCCACACGCCGCTGCCGCGTGCGACCGGAATCGGTGGCAGCGACTCATGATCCTTCATCTGGGTGCAGGGGTGCCAGATTCGCGCCAGGTCGCGCGCAATCCAGCTCGCGTTGGGATCGTCCGCGGTCATGGAGTGATTTTCGCACAGGCGGCGCGGACATTGATTTGGCATGATATCGCCGGATGGGCACCAACCTCAGCCTGGACAAGCGCACGGGCCTGCTGCGCGCAGTGCGCCAGCTGCTCTCGCCGCACTGCGATGAACGCCCCGCGGGCAGCTCGATCGAGCTGCTTGTCGTGCATGGCATCAGCCTTCCGCCGGGGCAGTTCGGTGGTCCCTGGATCGATCAGCTGTTTGCCGGCACGACACTGCCGGCCGCCGATCGGGAGCTTGCACGCGTTTCGCGCATGCGTGTGTCGGCGCACGCATTGATACGCCGCGACGGCAGCATCACCCAGTACGTGCCCTTCACTTTGCGCGCCTGGCACGCGGGTCAATCGGTCTATCGGGGCCGCGAACAATGCAATGATTTTTCCATAGGCGTCGAGCTCGAGGGTACGGATGAGCTCGCCTACGAAGCCGTGCAATATGAGCGCCTGGCGGCACTCGCCCGCTTGCTGATGAGCGAATATCCTGCCATTCACACCGATCGCATCGTTGGCCACAGCGATGTCGCCCCGGGCCGCAAGAGCGATCCGGGACCGGCATTCGACTGGCCCCTGTTGCGGCGACTCGTTGACGAAGGATCAAAATGAACCAAACTGGCCAGTTGCGCCGAATCTATCCCTGGCTGATTGCCGCCATGGGCCTGCTGATCCTCGTGATCAGCAACGGGCTCACCGCCACTTCCATTTCCGCCTTCGACCGGGCACTGCTCGATGAATTCGGCTGGAGCCGCGGCGACCTGAAATTCCGCGACTTCGTCAATTTCGCCTGCGTCGCAGCGTTCGCGCCGCTCGGCGGCATCCTGGTCGATCGCATCGGCATCAAACCGATGCTGATCGGCGGTTGCCTGGTCTTGAGCGGCGCCTACTTCGCCTACAGCCGCCTTGCCAGCGTGCACGAGATGTACTGGATCCATGCCGGCTTCGCGTTGGCCCTGTCCGGTATCGGCACCATGGTGGTCATCATCATGATCTCGGCCTGGTTCGTGCGCCATCGCGGTCTTGCCATCGGCATCGCACTTGTCGGTACCAGCCTCGGCGGCATCGTGCTCACGCGCACCAACATCGAGCTGATCGAGGCCTTTGGCTGGCGGCAGGCGTTTCGTTACGACGCCTTGTTACCGATCGTCCTCGCGGTGCTGATCGTGCTGCTCGTGCGTAGCGCGCCGCAGGACATGGGCGCGAGCGCTGTCGGGCAACAGGCCGGCGACGAGGATCTGCGACGTCATGGCCTGTCCTTCGCACAAGCGGTGCGCACGCGTACGTTCTGGGCAATCGGTCTGTCGGGCGCGGCCACCTACTACTCGATACTAGGCCTCCTCAATCATCTGTTCCTGTACTTCACCGACCTCGGTTTCGAGGCACGCACGGCCGGCGCATCGATTCAATGGCTGTTGCTGATGGCCATGATCGCAAAGCTCGTCAACGGTGCGATTGCCGACGTCATCGACCGTCACAAGGTATTCCTCGCCTGCCTCGCGGTCATGTTCGTCGGGGTCGTGCTGCTCGCCAGCATGCGCCATGAACTCCTGTGGGTTGCCGTCGTGGTGATCGGACTCGGCTGGGGTGGCCTGTTCACGCTCTACAACATGCTCGCCGTCAACAATTTCGGATTGCGCTCGCTCGGCAAGATCAACGGTGTCATCAGCACCATGGAGTCGCTCGGGGGCGGTCTCGGCATCTGGCTGACGGGCGTTCTGTTCGATCGCTACGGCAGCTACCAGGTCGCCTTCGGCACCATTGCCGTATTGGTGTTGTTCGCCCTGCTCGTCGGTACCCAAATAAAGAGCGAAGTCGATGCAACGGGACGGCCGTTGCGCCCGATTTGACCTAATACCGGTTTTGCCTGTCGCGACTGTGGGCGCGGTCAGCGCGAATGGCACGGCCATTCAATAAGCTTGTGGAGCTGCCGACACAGGTTCTTGCGTAGCTGCCACGGACAACCAGTTGACCCTCATGCCCAGCGGATCGGGAAACAAGTCGCGCCAGCGGCGACGACGGAGTCGCCCATCATGAGCGGCGATCGCGTACTCATTGCAGACGATGATGTCGCGACACGGCTATTGATGCGTACCGCGCTGACCCAGGCGGGCTTCAATGTGATCGAAGTCACAGATGGCGAGGCGGCGGTAGCGGCCTGCAGGGAGTGGCTGCCCCACGCCGTGTTGCTCGACGTGGAAATGCCCGGCATGGACGGATTCGCCTCCTGCGCCGCCATACGGGCGCTGGAGGGCATAGGTGACGTACCCGTCATGATGGTGACCGGCCGCGACGATGTTGCCTCGGTCGAGCTTGCCTACCAGGCCGGTGCGACCGACTTCGTTGCGAAGCCGCTCAACTGGGGCTTGCTCGGGCATCGCGTCCGCTACCTGATCCGCGGCGGCAAGACACGGCAGGCCCTGCTGACCAGCGAGCGACGCAATGCGGCCCTCCTCGATGCCTTGCCCGATCCGCTGTTGCTGGTCGACGGCGCCGGTGCGTTGATCGCCAAACTGGGCGGCGGCGGGGAAGGGCGCGTCGCCACGGACCTGGTCTTGTCGTCGCTGCAAAGCGCACCGAGGCTGATTGATGCCGGCGGTGTCGCAAAGGTCCTGCAACAGGCTCGCGAACAGTCCGAACCGCTCGAATTCGAACTGCCCGTGCGTGCCCAATCGCCTGGCGGCCAACAGACCTTCGAAGTGCGCTGCGTGGCGGCAGGTGCCGATGAATACATGCTTCTGCTGCGCGATATCACCGAGCGCAAGCGTGACTCCGATCGCATCACCCAGCTGGCGTATTTCGACGACCTGACCGGCCTGCCGAATCGCCAGCGTTTCAGCGAAATCCTGCAGCGGGAGATCAACGCGGCGAACCTCAATGACGCGCGACTTGGGCTGCTGTACGTCGATCTCGACAACTTGAAGCACATCAACGATACGCTCGGCCTCGCAGTTGGCGATGCCGTGATCAAGAGTTACGCCGCGCGTCTCGAGACGCTGCTGATGTTGCATGGCGGCACTCTGGCGAGTCCCACGGTCGCGCGCTTTGGCGGCGATGAGTTCATGCTGTTGCTGCCTTCACTCAAAGACACGCGACAGGCGCTGCAATTGGCTGAACGCATTCTCGCGGTGTCGGCCGAGCCGATGCGCTGCGGCGAACACGAGGTGTTGATTACGGTCACAGTGGGTATCGCGGTGACGCCGGACCATGGCACCGAAAGCGCGGACCTCATGCGTAACGCAGTGACCGCGTTGCATAGCGCTCGTGACGGCGGCCGCAACCGCTTGCAGCTGTACCACGAACCGGCCGGTGCCGCGCTCCGCGACCGCATTGCCCTGCAGAACGATCTGCGGCTCGCCGTCGCACAGAATCAGCTTGCGCTGGTGTATCAACCACAACTCGAGATCAAGACCGGCCGCGTGGTGGGCGTAGAGTGCCTGCTGCGCTGGCATCACCCGCAACGTGGCCCGGTGCCACCGTCGGCGTTCGTGCCACTCGCCGAAGAGTCGTCGCTGATCATGCCGTTGTCGGATTGGGTGTTGCAGGAGGCACTGCGCCAGGTGTTGCGCTGGCAGCGCGAGGGTTTCACGGATCTGGCAGTCGCAGTCAATGTTTCGAGCAAGCTGTTCAGCCTGTGCTCGGTCAGCGAGTGGGTCAGCTGCGCGCTGCGCGATGCCGGCGTCGCGGGTTCGGCGCTCGAGATCGAAGTTACCGAAAGCGCCTTGCTGCACGATCGCGCCGTGGTGATGCATGCGCTGGCGGCGCTTGCGGACAACGGTGTGCGCACTTCGCTCGACGACTTTGGCACCGGGTATTCGTCATTGTCCTACCTCAAGGACCTGCAACTCGATACGCTCAAGATCGATCGCAGCTTCATTGCCGATATCGCCGATTCACCGAGCAACTCCGCGATCTGCGGCGCGATCATCGCCATGGCGCACCGCCTCGGCCTGAAGGTCGTCGCCGAAGGCATCGAGACGCTCGAGCAGCTGGCCATGCTGCGCCTGCAGGGCTGCGACATGGTCCAGGGCTATTTCGTGGCGCGGCCCATGCCCGCCGAGCAGTGCACTGCGGTGCTGCAGGCGGCGCGCAGCCGCAACCTGTCCGCTGGCGGCATCAACCTCGCGGACCTCGGGCAACTATCGGGCGATGATGTCGGGCGGTTGCTCGGAACCGGTAGCTACTGACCGCGCCGCTCGTGGCGCCAGATGACCTCGCTGCCGCCCCCCGCGCGCGCCAGCACGCGGGCCATGACAAACAGCAGATCCGACAGGCGGTTGAGAAAACGCAACGACTCGGCGTTGACTTTCGCGCTGCGTGCGAGCGTGCAACAGCGCCGTTCGGCACGCCGGCATACGCTGCGCGCCACGTGGCAGGCGGCGGCGGCGGGCGTTCCGCCAGGCAGGATGAAATCCTTGAGCGGCGGCAGGTCTTCGTTCAGACCATCTAGAACCCGCTCGAGCCGCTCGACCTGCGAGGCGACGATGACCTGCCGCTCCGGAATGCACAGTTCGCCACCTAGATCGAAAAGTTCGTGCTGCACTTCAGCCAGGCAGGTTGCGATTGCGCCGGGCAGCGGGCCGTGCGCCAGAACGACGCCGATGGCACTGTTCAGTTCATCGACCGTGCCATAGGCCTCGACCCGCGGATCGTCCTTTGCGACACGGCTGCCATCGCCGAGGCCGGTGGAGCCGTCATCGCCTGTGCGTGTGTAGATTTTGCTGAGACGATTGCCCACGGTGTCAGTCGAGTCGCAATCGCGCACCGATGTTGATGCTGCGACCCGCGGTATTGTACCCCGCGGCGAGCTGGTAGCGCTCATCCAGGGCATTGTCGAGACGTGCATACCAACCAAGGCGGTTCGATTGCTGGAAGCGCGCCACCGCGCCGACGAGCAGGTAGCTGTCGAGTCGGGTGGGGTCTGGAAATCCGAAATCCGCTCGCGAGCCGCTCCACTGCATTTGCATACCCGACTCGATGCGCCCATGGCGATAGAGCAGGCTGCCCTGCACCTGGGTGCGCGCGCGGCGCAACAATAAACTGCCGTCGTCGCGATTGCGCGGATCGCTGAAACTCGCTTCCAGCCGCGCACTCCAGTTTGCTTTATCGAGGCCATAGCCCAATTCGACGCCGCGGATCCGGGCGCGCCCGACGTTCTCGTTGCGACCCGCGAAGGTGACAGGATCCTGCACGACATAGACGATCAGGTCGCGAATGTCGTTGTTGAATGCGTTCGCGTGCAGCTGCTGCCCGGCCCCCAGCTGGTAGCGCAAGCCGATTTCAAGCTGGCGCGAAAACTCCGCCTCGAGGTCGGGATTGCCGCCGAAGCCGAAGCGATCTGTGCCGTTCGGCGCGCGCATCGCCGTACCGGCCGCGAACGAGAGGCGCATTCGCGTGCCGAGCGCCACGCTGTATTCGCTGTTCCACGTCAGCTGATTGCCGAAACTCTCGTGCGTGCTGTAGCCGAGCGCCAGCAGCGCTGAATGCTGTCCCGCGTTTATGCGGTCCTGGATGAAGAAGGTACGAAGCTCGCTCGTTTCGGCAAGGCCCGAGCCAAAGGACAGTGCAGTGACATCCTCCCACTCGAGCAGGGCGCCCACCGTGAGCGCCTGCCGCTCACCGAGCGGCTGGTCGAATTGCAGGTCGGCCGCCAGGCGCTCGGTATCGACATGGTCGGCCGATTCGCGTTGCGCAATTGCATCTTCGATGCGGCTGACGCGCAGTTGCAGGCGCTGTGCCTGCGAGGGTCGCCAATCCGCCGCGATCGAGGCGGCGCTGTTGCGAAAGTTCTGCGCCACGGCGAGCCCGAAGAAGTCGGCATATTCGCTCTCGCCACGTGCCATCCAGCCGCGCGCCGACAGGGTCAGCGTGTCGGTGGCATCGAATTGCGCGAACAGATTGCCGTTCAGGTTGCTGAAACCATGCGCATCGACGCTGGCCTGCTGGGCAGGGAACCCGTCGCTGCGTTCAAAGCCGAGGTTGCCGCCCAAGCGCCATGCGGCCGCGGGATTCCCGGCCGCCTCGATTGCAATGGTCTGTGTGCCGTAGCGGCCACTGGTTGCGCTTGCGCCTACGCCCGTGCGTGTGCCGGCGCGGGTAAGGATATTGACCACGCCGCCGATCGCATCGGTGCCGTACAGGCTTGAGCGCGGGCCCTTGACGACCTCGATGCGCTCGACACTCTCAGGTGCGATGTTCTGGATCGCGGCGCCACCGATGGTACCGGGATTGATTCGCACGCCATCGATCATGACGACGGCGTGATCGCTGTTGGTGCCCCGTATGAAAAGCGAAGTGCTCTGGCCCGGACCGCCGTTGCGCGCGATTTCGAGTCCGGCATGATGGCGCAGCAGCTCGCCGATATCGCCCGCCAGCGAGCGCTCGATTTCCTCGCGGTCGATGACGATGACCGGTACCGCAATTTCCGCCAGCGGTGTCGGCACGCGCGTTGCGGTCACGACGATGGTGTCGAGACTTTCCGCGCGAAGGCCAGTCACAAAACAGAATAACGGCAATATCGCCAACCACGCGACAGCCGGCCGCTTGCAACGATGCATATGATCCGCCTCCCGTGCTCGCCCGCACGATCAATGTGGAAGAACGTCGCAAGGCCGGTCTCCGGGCTTGCAAGCGGAATCTCGCGGATCCCAGCCGGTGACGCCTTCCCACGTCTGTGCAGACGCAGTGGCTCTGGCCAGCGGCATATGACTTGCTTACCGTTGCGGGGGCAGCGCCGGACTGACGAAGCCATTTGCGCTTCGTGTCACCGGCTTCCCGTACACCTCGGACCAATCGACTTTAGGGTTCGGCGCCCTCGGCTGTCAATGGTAAAGTTCGCGCCGATGTATTCAGCCGAACTCAAGGTTGCGGTCGACGCGGCCAACAAGGCAGCGGAAATCATTCGCTCGCTGTACCAGCGCAATCTCAAGGTCGACACCAAGGCCGATCGCTCGCCGGTCACCGAGGCCGATGTACGCGCGGAGGAGGCGATCCGCGCCATCCTGATGGGCGCTTTCCCGCAACATGGTTTCTATGGCGAGGAGACGGGCCAGTCGTCACTCGATGCGGAGTCCCTGTGGCTGGTCGACCCCCTCGATGGCACCAAATCGTTCGTGCGCGATTGCCCGTTTTTCTCCACGCAGATTGCGCTGATGCGCGCCGGGCGCCTGGTGGTAGGCGTGTCGATCGCGCCTGTGAGTGGCGAATTGGCCTGCGCCGAGGCAGGCAAGGGCGCCACCGTCGACGGCCAGCCGGTGCGCGTGAGTCACGTCGAGGCGCTGCAGGATGCCATCGTATCCACGGGCAACATCCGTACGCTTGCAAGCGGCGAGCGCTGGCCGCGCTTCGGCGAGTTGTTGCAGAAGATCAGTCGGGTTCGCGGCTATGGCGATTACCTGCACTACCACCTGCTGGCGCGAGGTGCCATCGACGCGGTCATCGAGTCCGATGTCAACATACTCGATATCGCGGCGCTCGCGGTCATCGTGCGTGAGGCCGGGGGTACGTTCACGGATCTCGACGGCAAGGAGCCCGGGCTCGAAACGACCAGCGTGCTCGCGGCGAACGGCGCATTGCACGCGAGCCTCCGCGCCTGCCTCGGCTGAGCGGCATCAGGCGATGGTGAAGGTCGGACGTCCGGCAATTTCACCGCGCGCGATGGGCGCATCATACAGCGTGGACAGCGGCGCTTCCTGCAGCATCGATGCGGCATCGCCCTGCTGCCAGCGGCCATCACCGTGCAACAGCAATACCCGGGTCGCATACCGGGCCGCCAGGTTGAGGTCGTGCAGTGCCGCGATGACGCCATGGCCGGCCACCGCGCGCGCTTTCAGCAACTCCATGATCGCAATGACATGTCGCGGATCGAGATGGTTGGTCGGCTCATCGAGCAGCAGCAGCGGTGGGTCCTGTGCCAGGAGGCTTGCGATGGCGACGCGACGCCGTTCGCCGCCGGACAGCTCGCCGACGTTGCGATCGGCAATTGCCGCAAGGTCCATCGTTTCGAGCGTGCGGGCGACGAGGTCGCGATCGGAGCTGCCTGGCCATCCCCAGCCGCTGCCATGTGCGTAGCGGGCCAGCAGTACCGTCTCGCGCACGGTTGCGGGCAGCGTGGCTTCGCTCTCCTGCAGCAACAGACCGACCTGCCGCGCGATCTGTCGCCGCGAAAGTTGTTCGAGTGCTCGCCCGCCGAGCAGCAGTTGGCCCGATGCGATTGGCCGCAGACCCGCGAGACTGTGCAGCGTGAGCGTCTTGCCGGCGCCATTGCGCCCAAGCAGGACCAGGAAGTCGCCTGCCTGCAGCGTCAGATCGAGATCCGCGACCAGGCAATACTTCGCTGTCGATATCGAAACGCTTCGCGCCTGCAACATGGTCACTGCGACCTGCCAGTCCAGTTGATTTCGCGCGCGGTCTTGCTGCCGACCCGCACGAGACGCAGCGATGAGGGCATCGCCGCATCGGTTGCGCTCAGCGCGCGCCGGCCGGCCATGATTTCCGCATAGCGCTGCGGCAACAAGGGTTCGCGCTCGGGTTCGGCATAGCCATCCGGATAGAGCGGCATGCTGCTCGCCGGATCGTACTTGTCCGTAGCGCCGACGGTGTGCATGATCTCGTGAGCGATGACGATGTTGTTCTGCGCGGTCATCCGGTGGTCCGCGAACGCATGCACCACACCGAGCAGACCCTTCTGAAGCCCGACCGAATGTGGCAAAGCCTGTTCTTCCGCTGCCGGATGATAGACAACGAACACCCGCACGTTGACCGGACGGTCGCCACCTTGCCGCCACGCATACCAGCGCAGGCGCAAACTCCAAAACGCCGTTACGAGTGGACCATCGCGCGGATCCCGCGCGGGTGGGGCCATTTCGAGCGCCGGGTAGAGCTCGACGTGCACCGGGGCCGCCTGACGAAGACCATAGCGCTCGCCTTCACGGCTGAAGAATTCCTCCAGCGCAAGGAAGTCATCTCGTTCGAGGCCATTGATGTAGGTGTCGATGCCGGCATCGGCGCTGATGGCCACCGGCCAAACACCGATCCACAGCGGTTGGCGCCACTCGGTGCTGCGCTGGCGCGTCAACCAGGTGCTCACGCTGACTGCGAGCAGCACGCCAAGCAACACGATCATGCGCAGGAGTTTCCACATGCGAGGTGGTCGCGCGCTCAGGGCTGCAGTCGGGTTCTTGTCCAGCCGCCCGACCGGACGGGAGCCGCGGCGTCGTGGAGTGCACGTTCGTAGCGGACCCGATCATGCACGCGGGCCGCGCCTTCGACCCAGAATTCGATGGCGGTGAGCCAAAGTCGGTAGCCGCCCCAATGGGGTGGTCGTTCGAGGTGCACGTCGATCTGCGTAGCCGTGCTGTCGAGCGGCGGCGTGCCAAGCCGCTCGGCCGTTTGGCGCACTTGCTCGAGCAAGGCCTCGCGCGATGCGATCGGCTCGCTTTGATGGCTGGCCCAGGCGCCGACACGACTCTGCCAGGGCCTGGACTGGTAATAAGAGTCACTATCGGCAGCCGGCAGCTTGTCGATTCGTCCTTCCAGGCGCAGCTGGCGATGCATCAGGTCCCAATGCAACACCGCGGCCGCACGCGGGCAGGCGGTCAGTTCGCGGCCCTTGCGCGAATGGTAATTCGTGAAGAAGACGGCCACTCCCTGGGTGCTGTCCAGGCCCTTCAGCAATACGATGCGCGCCGCGGGTCGGCCCTCGGCATCGACGGTGGCGAGCGCCATGGCATTGGGATTCGGTGTGCCACTGCGCTCCCAGGCATCATCGAGCCAGCGCTCCGCGAGTGGCAGCGGGTCGTCCGGCATGATCGGCGGCAGTGTTTCCATCGGCATGTCCATCGCCACATGGTAGCGGGCAAACGCCGGACACGGCCAGCCTGACCCCGCCAAATGTTCCTTGCGCTCCGCGCGCGTCCACCTTAAAACGTCAGCTGACCGTCAAACCCAACTGGATAGAACATGGATCTCAGGGACTTGCGCCGCCAACTGGATGAAATCGACCAGCAGATGCTGGAATTGTTCGCGGCGCGGCAGCGGGCGTCCGAGGAAATTGCCCGCGCCAAACGCCGTGACGGTCGCGCCACCCGCGATTTCTCGCGCGAACGCGAAGTCGTCATGGCGGCACGCGCACGCGCCGAGAGTCTTGGTGTCCCGGGCGAATCGGCCGAGGCACTCATGCGTCTGATGATACGTGCATCGCTTACCACCCAGGAGCATGCCGCGCTGGCCGCCGACGGCGCCGGCAGTGGTCAGCGGGCGCTCGTCATCGGTGGCGCCGGCAACATGGGTCGCTGGTTCGTCGGCTTTCTGCAGTCGCTCGGTTTTGCCGTGTCGGTGAGCGATCCGGCGGGCACGCCCGAGGGCAGCGTACAGGTCGACTGGCGCAAAGAAACAGTCGATCACGAAGTGATCATCGTAGCGGCGCCGATGGTCGTTTCGAGCAAGGTCCTGCTGGAGCTCGCGGTGCGCCGCCCGCCTGGGCTCATCTGCGATATCGGTTCGCTCAAGTCGCCCTTGCGCGCCGGATTGATGGCGCTGAAATCCCACGGCTGCAAAGTGACTTCGATACACCCGATGTTCGGTCCGGGTGCGCAACTGCTCTCGGGCCGGCAC
The DNA here is from genome assembly GCA_041395505.1 of Steroidobacteraceae bacterium. Taxonomy (NCBI): domain Bacteria; kingdom Pseudomonadati; phylum Pseudomonadota; class Gammaproteobacteria; order Steroidobacterales; family Steroidobacteraceae; species Steroidobacteraceae bacterium. The sequence goes on along the minus strand of JAWLAG010000002.1, from coordinate 325,552 downwards.
GTCATTTTCATCGACCTCGGCTGCGAGGAGGCATTGGCACAGGCGCGTGCCCTGTTTGCCCCGACCATGGTCGAGCAGGTGGTGATGACGCTCGAGGAACACGATCGGTTGATCGCCTACGTGCTCGGCCTGTCGCACGCGCTCAATATCGCGTTTTGCAACGCGCTCGCGGCAAGCGGCGAGGCCGCGCCGAAACTGTCACGCCTGTCGAGCACCACATTCGATGCGCAATTCGACGTTGCCGCCCGCGTGACCGAGGACAATCCCGAGATGTACTACGAGATCCAGAGCCTCAATGACTACGGCGCGGAGCCGCTCGAGGCGCTGGCACGTGCGGTCGAGCGCCTGCGCACCGCCGTATTGACGCGCGACCACGATACCTTCGTGTCGATGATGCTGCAGGGGCGTGAATACATGGAAAACCGCCGCGACCTGGCAGCACGACGCGCCTGACCGACTGACCCCGCGTTAGCCGCGGCGCGGCGCGCTCCGTGCCAGCAGCGCCATGAACATCGGTGCGCCGATCAGCGCCATGACGGCTCCGACCGGGAGCTGCCGTGGCGCAAGGGCGCTCCGCGCGAGCAGGTCGGCGGCGGCGAGCAAGGCGCCGCCGCTGATCACCGCCACGGGCGCCACGATGCGATGATCGCTGGTGCCAACTGCAAGGCGCACGGTATGCGGCGCGATCAGTCCCACGAAGCCGACCATACCGGCCGTAACGACCGCGAGACCGGTCAGCATCGCACTCGCAGCAAAGAGCAGCGCGCGCCAGCGCCGCACGTCAAGACCGAGTGCGGCGGCGCTGAGCTCGCCGGCCGCCATGACATTCAACGCGGGCGCAAACCATGCCATCCCGGCAAGCGCCAGCAGGAGCACTGCCAGCGCCGCGAGTGGTTGACTGGCAAGACCGAGGTCACCGAGCAACCAGAAAACGATACCCTTGAGTTGTCCAGGATCTGCGAGCGCGAGCAGGACGGCAACCAGCGCTCCTGCGGCACTCGCGAACACGACGCCGGTCAACAGGAGGCCCGCGCCGGCCAGGCGCCTGCCGAGCGCGAATACCAGGGCCGCGGCGAGCAGTGCGCCGGTGGCTGCCGCGGACTGGGTCAGCAAGGTGCCGGCACCCGCCAGCATGGCCAGTACGGCGCCGACCGCAGCGCCACCGGAGACGCCCATCACATAGGGGTCGGCAAGCGGATTTCGCATCAGGGCCTGAAGAATGACGCCGGCCAGCGCGAGACTGCCGCCGACGGCGAACGCCGCAATGACTCGCGGCAGGCGCAGGTCGAACACGATGCTCGCGTGCATCGGTTGCCGGGCGCGGCCGATCAAGGCAAGCAAGGCATCGGAGGGTGCGACCGCGCTGCCGATTACGAGACCCAGTACGCCGACCGCGCAGGCGGCAATGCACACAATGGCCAGCCGCGAACCCATGTTTGATCGACTCATGGCCGCAGACTAGGCCAGGCACGCACTCTACGACAAGCGGCTTGTGGTTCGGCGCAACTGGGGTAACACTTTAGTTCATGACCGACATCATCGACACGCAGGGTTACCGCGCCAACATCGGCATCGTACTGATGCGCGATGACGGCAACGTATTCCTGGGGCGACGTGTCGGCCGACGCGGCTGGCAGTTTCCGCAGGGCGGCATGCAGCACGGCGAGGAGGCCGAGCAGGCGATGTATCGCGAGCTCCATGAGGAAATCGGGCTCGAGCCGCAGCACGTGAAGTTGTGCGGCGCGACGCGTGACTGGTTGCACTACCGCCTGCCCGCCCGGTACGTGCGCCGCGATTCGAAGCCGTTGTGCATCGGCCAGAAGCAACGCTGGTTCCTGCTCAAGCTCCGTTGCGATGACAGTGAGATCCGCTTCGATACGAGCGCGGAACAGGAATTCGATCATTTCCGCTGGGCGCAGTACTGGGAACCGTTGCGCGCCGTCATTCCCTTCAAGCGCAAGGTCTATGAACAGGCGCTGCACGAACTCGCGCCGCTGGCATTCCCGGGACAGTTGCCGCCCTATCCGGCGTGGTGGCCGGACATCGCGCCATCGGCGGCGCGCGATCGCAGGCAATCCCGGCAAAAGTCCACCGGCGAGCGGGCGCGGCGTGGTTGACGGCGCACCGCGGGTCGTCATCCGGCGGCAGACACCGATGCGACGCACGGTGTTCATCGCGGCCTGCCTGCTGCTCGGCCTCATCGTCCTGTACGTCGCCTATGAATTCGGGCGGTTCGATGCCGGCTACGACAGGCTGGCGGCGGCGCAGCGCCAGCGCGAACAGACGCATTTGTTGCGCGAAATGGATGGCCAGAACCAGCAATTGCGTGCGCAGCTGGCGGAACTCGAGACCTACCGGGTAGGTCAGTCGCGCGAGCGCGCGGAGCTGTCGCGCACCATCGGCGAACTGCAGGCGCAGGTCGCCCGGCAGTCGCAGGATCTCGCGTTCTTTCGTGGCATCGTCGCCGAGAAAGCCAATGCCGCGGAAGTGAAGATCCAGCAGTTTCGGATCGCCTCGACGGCTACGGCGCAGCACTTCCAGCTGCGTTTCACGCTGGTGCAGCCCGTACGACCGGAAAATGTCGTCCAGGGCGGCGTCGAAATCATCGTCGAAGGCGCGCAGGGCGGCCGACCGCTCAAGCTCGACCTCACGGCGCTCGGCGGCGACGCGGCCGCCGAGCTGCCCTTCAGCTTTCGTTACTTCGAGAACTTCTCGCCCGAAGTCACACTTCCCGAAGGGTTCGTCCCGGAACGGGTCACCGTTACCGTTAAATCGCGCCGCAAAGGCGTCGAACCCGTGACGCAGTCGTACCTCTGGAGCGTCGATTCCCTGTAATTTGGCGCCAAGTCGCCCGCTGCTTGAAAACACCGCGAGGAAGCCCATGTTTGGTCGTCGCAAGACTCCCGGAACCGAAATCGATACGCTCATAGGCCGTGCTGCATCGGTATCAGGTGATCTTGATTTCACCGGCGGACTGCACCTCGATGGTCACGTTGCGGGCAACGTTCGCGGCAGCACGGGCAAGGCGGCGACGCTGTCGGTGAGCGACTCAGGTTGTATCGAGGGTTCGGTCGACGTTCCGGTGGTCGTGCTGAACGGCAAGGTCAAGGGCGACATCGTGGCGCGCGAGCGTGTCATCCTGGGTGCTACCGCCCGGGTCGAAGGCAATGTGCATTACGGCGTCATCGAGACGGCACCGGGTGCGCAGATCCAGGGCAAGCTGGTACCGTTGAAGAGCAACGCGAGCGCAAGTACGAGCCTTGGCGCGAGCCTGGAACCCGCTGGCGCGGCGCTGGTCGAACCTGCCTGACCCCAGGATTCGGGACGCGCGCGTTCGTTTTTGACGCGCCCGGGCGCTGGTCCTAAACTGCACCGATGGACATGGCGGTAGAGAGCGACAACAGCCTGGTATTCACCGATGCGGCGGCACGCAAGGTTGCCGACCTGATTCGTGGTGAAGGCAACCCCAACCTCATGCTGCGCGTATTCGTGCAGGGCGGCGGCTGCTCGGGCCTGCAGTATGGCTTTGAGTTCGACGAAGCCTTGCAGGATGGCGATACCTGCGTCGAGAACCAGGGCGTCAAGCTGCTGGTCGATCCGATGAGCGTTCAATACCTTACCGGCGCGGAGATCGACTACCGCGAAGACCTGCAGGGCGCGCAATTCGTCATTCGCAATCCCAACGCCAAGACCTCCTGCGGCTGCGGCTCCTCTTTCTCCGCCTGAGACCGCGCACCACGCGGTCATATTGAGCGGTGGCAAGAACGCAAACGGCCCCGCAGGTTCTCGCCGCCGTTGACCTGGGCTCCAACAGCTTCCACCTGATCGTCGCGCGCAATGAGGACGATCGCCTCGTCGTCGTCGACCGATTGCGCGAAATGGTGCGCCTGGGTGCCGGGATCAACGCCGACGGCAGCATCGACCGCGAAGCCGCGGCGCGCGCCATTGCCTGCCTCGAACGTTTCGGTCAACGCCTGCGCGAATTCAAGGCGGGCACCGTACGCGTCGTCGGCACGAACGCGCTGCGTCATGCGCATCGCAAGAAGGGCTTTCTCAACCGGGCGCGCGAGGCGCTTGGGCACCCGATACAGATCATCTCGGGCAGCGAGGAGGCGCGGCTCATTTACAGCGGCGTCGCGCATTCGGTGCCCCAGCATTCGGGGCGCACCCTGGTCGTTGATATCGGCGGCGGCAGCACGGAACTGATTATCGGCGCCGGCTTCGAACCGCTGGTGCTCGAGAGTACACAGATGGGTTGCGTGAGTTTTGCCCAGCGCTTTTTTCCCAATGGCCGAATAACCGCAAAGCGCATGCGACGTGCCCGTCTCGCGGCACGACTGGAACTGCAACCCGTCGAGGCCGAGTTCGTACGCACCGGCTGGGAGCGGGCCTTTGGCAGTTCCGGCACGGTGCTCGCAATCGCCGAGACCCTTGTCGAACTCGGCATCGCGGGCAGCGGGATCAGCAGCGATGGGCTCGAGTCGCTGCAACGCAGCTTGATCACGGCGGGCCGCGCAGATGCGCTTGCAGCGACCGCGATCTCACGCGAGCGCGCGCCCGTCTTCGCTGCCGGCGTGGCCGTGCTGGCAGGCATATTCGAAGTTCTGGCCGTGCGCGAAATGCAGGTTGCAAGCGGTGCGCTGCGCGATGGCCTCTTGTACGACATCATCGGACGCTACCGGCATGAGGATGCGCGCGAACTCAGCGTGCGCGCAATGCAGTCACAGTATCGCGTCGACGTCGCACAGGCGGCGCGCGTCGAGGCGACGGCCTTGCGCCTGTATGCGCAGGTCGCCGGGCCATGGCAGCTTGGCGATGAATTCGCGCAGCAACTTCTGTCGTGGGCCGCGCGGCTGCACGAGATCGGCCTTGCCGTATCGCATTCGAAATATCATCAGCATGGCGCCTATCTGCTCGAGCATTCGGACATGCCCGGGTTTGCGCGCGATGAGCAGCGGTTGCTCGCGCGCCTGGTCGCTACGCACCGGCGCAAGATGGTGCTGGGCGGCTTCGACGATCTGTTGCCGCCCTGGGATGAGCGCGCGATTTTTCTGGTCGTGCTGTTGCGGCTCGCGGTGCTGCTGCACCGCAGCCGCAGCGACCAGCCTTTGCCGGCGCTTGCGCTGCAGCCGCGCAGCAATGGCATGGAACTGCGCTTTCCGGCGAACTGGCTGCGCGAAAATCCGCTGACGGTGGCCGATTTGAGCCGCGAGATCACGCAAATGCGCGCGCTCGGATTTCGCCTGAAGGTATTCACGCGGCGTGGCGCACCGCTCGAATCAGCCGCATGACCAGAGCCGGGCAATGCTTGGGCGCGATGATTACAGCTGCGCGTAATCGCTGAGCAATTCATTCTGCGCGCTCACCACGGGTTCCTCGCCCGGCTGCAGGCGCCGATAACTGCCGTCCTGTCCCAGTTCCCAGGCGTCACAGTTATCCCAAAGATAGGTCTCGAGGTCTGCCACGATCCGCGCCTGCTCGCTGCTCGCGAGTACCGGAAATGCGATTTCGACTCGCGCAAAGAAATTGCGCGGCATCCAGTCAGCGCTCGCGAGCAAGGTGTCGGGCTGACCGTCGTTCGCGAAATAATAGACGCGCGAATGCTCGAGGAATCGACCGACAATCGAGCGCACGCGGATGTTCTCCGAAACGCCCGGTACCTGTGGCCGCAGCGCGCAGATGCCGCGGACGATCAAGTCGATGCTGACGCCCGCGCGCGAGGCTTCATAGAGCGCCACAATGATATCGGTGTCGAGGAGGGCATTGACCTTGGCGATGATGCGCGCGCTGCGCCCGGCGCGGGCATGGTCGGCCTCGCGCCGGATCTTCTCGCACAGGGCCGCATGCAGGCCGAAGGGCGCCTGGATGAGTCGCGTGAGGCGGGGCGATTTCGTGAGACTGGTCAACTGCAGGAAGATTTCGTGTACGTCCTGGCAGATCTGCTGATCGGCACTCATCAGGCCGTAGTCGGTGTAGGCGCGGGCGGTCTGGGGGTGATAATTGCCGGTGCCGAGATGACAGTAGCGGCGGATGCCGGACTCCTCCCGCCGCACGATCAGGAGCGCTTTGGCATGCGTCTTGTAGCCGACGACGCCGTACATGACGTGGGCACCCGCTTCCTGCAGCCGGTTCGATAATTCGATATTCGCTTCTTCATCGAAGCGTGCGCGCAGCTCGATCACCACCGTGACGTCCTTGCCGTTGGCGGCAGCCTCGAGTAGCGCTGCCGCCATGGGCGAGTCGACGCCGGTGCGGTACAGCGTCTGCTTGATGGCCAGCACGTTGGGATCGCGAGCCGCCTGGCGCAGCAGATCCACGACGGGCGTGAAACTCTGGAATGGGTGGTGCAGGAGCACGTCCTGCTGGCGCAATACGGCGAAGAAGTCGGGATTGTTGCGAAGGCGTGGATCCGTCGCCGCCGTGAACGGCGGGTATTTGAGATCAGTGCGCTGCACGAGGTCATAGAGCGTTGCGAGCCGATTGAGATTGACCGGGCCATCGCAGTAATAGAGATCGTCCGCGCCGAGGGCGAAGTGGCGCAGCAGATAGTCCGTGGTCTCGGCCGGGCAGTCACGCCATACTTCGAGCCGCACGGCGGCGCCGTAGCGACGGTGCAGCAGCTCGCCTTCGAGCGCGCGGCGCAGGTCATCCACATCATCCTCATCGATAAGCAGATCGCTGTTGCGGGTGACCCGAAATGCATAGCAGCCAAGTACGGTGACGCCTTCGAACAGACGCGGCACGAACTCCTGGATCACGGCGGAGAGCAGGACGAAGCGCTTGCTCGCGCCCGCCGCGGGCAGCGGCACGACGCGTGGTAGCGAGCGCGGCGCCTGCACCACGGCATACTCGCTGTCACGACCGAATGCGTCCTTGCCATCCAGACGCGCGATGAAATTGAGGCTCTTGTTCTGGATGCGCGGAAATGGCCGCGCCGGGTCGAGCCCGAGCGGCGACAGTACGGGTTCCACTTCCGTTTCGAAGTAGCGCTCGAGCCAGCGATGCTCCTCCTCCGACCAGCTGCTGCGACCGGCGATGACGACACCCGTTTCGCGCAGCGCCGGCAGCAGGTCCTCGTTGAGGCACTGGTACTGGCGTTGCATCAGCTCGACCGTGGCGGCGTGGATTGCCTCGAGCTGTTCGCTCGCGCTGCGCCCGTCCGCGGCGCCGCCGTCGCGCCCGAGCTCGATCAGTTGCTTGAGTCCGGCGACGCGGATTTCGAAGAATTCATCGAGGTTGTTCGATGAAATGCACAGGAAACGCAGCCGTTCGAGCAGCGGCACCCGTTCGTCTTCGGCCAACGCGAGGACGCGCTCGTTGAACGCGAGCCAGGACAGCTCGCGATTGATGAAATAGCCGGGATTGCGCAGATTCTCGGTGTCCATGGCGCAACTACGAGTGTAGCGCCGCGGCCACTGTCACACTGTGACACGGCAGCGGCTTTGGGCCGCCGGAGTGAGAACAACGCCCGCCCGGTTCAGCGCGCGGCGACGACCGTGCTTGTCGCGCCCTGGCGATCGAGGGTCGCAAGCGCCCAGTGTGCCTGGGCCTCGAAATCGCCGCGCCAGCGCTCCGGCACGGGATCGGCGCTCGGCAGTGGAACCTTTAGCGGGTCGCGGTGGCGGCCATTGACCCGATATTCGTAATGCAGGTGCGGGCCGTTTGCGAGACCGGTCATGCCCACATAGCCCACCAGTTCGCCCTGCGCGACCTTGCGGCCGCTGCCGAGCCCGCGCGCAAACCGCGACAAATGCGCATACACGGTGACGATGCCGTGGCCGTGATCGAGTTCGACCACGCGCCCGTAGCCGCCGCGTACACCGACGAAGCGAACGCGGCCATCGCCCGAGGCGCGCACCGGCGTGCCCGTGGGCGCGGCGTAGTCGACGCCCTTGTGGGCGCGGATGCGGTTCAACACCGGGTGGCGGCGGTTCGGATTGAAGCGCGATGAAACGCGCGTGAATTTGAGCGGCGCGCGCAGGAAGGCCTTGCGCATGCTCTTGCCGTCCGGCGAGTAGTACTGCGTGTTACCTTCCGGATCGACGTAACGCACGGCGCGATACTCGCGCCCGCGATTGGTGAAGCTGGCAGCGATCACTGCACCGTCCTTCACGTACTTGCCGTCCTGCTGCAGCTCCTCGTAGACGACGCTGAAACTGTCGCCGGGGCGGATGTCGAGCACGAAATCGATATCCCAGGCGAAGATGTCCGCCATTGCCAACGCGATGGAGTCGCTGACGCCGGCTTTCGCCGTGGCTTCGAACAGGGAGCTCGTGATCGTTCCGCTCGCACTGCGCGCCTGCCATTCAAGTGGATTTTCCAGGACCTCGGAGGCAAAGCCCGATTCGGTGCGTGCGACGTTGAGCGTCTTGCTGACCGAGAGCTGGCGCTCGAGGCCGATGAGATTGCCGCCATCGTGCACCAGCGTGAGCGCGTCGCCGGGGTGCAGGCGATCGAGCATTGCGCGCAGTGTCGGCACGGCGCGCAACGTCGCAAGATCGCCGAGCGATAACTGCAGGCTGCGAAATATCCCATCGAGGGTGTCGTTGCGCGCGATGGTGACGACTGTCGAAGCTGCCGCCGGGTTATTGCGCAGGTGATCGGCGATGCTCGGCAAGCCACTCGTCGCGGGTTCGGGCGGGGCCACTTCTGCCTGCGCCTGCGGTTCTGCGATGCCGGTCGCCGGCTCGACCCGCGAGGCCGGTTCGCGCCCGAACAACCAGGCCGCAACGATGATCGCGCCACCCAGGATCTGCACCGCGCGGCTGCGCAGCAAGCGATACCAGCGATGCGCCGATTTTTCCCGGGTCTGCATCCTCAAGGAGCCATAAAATAGCCGAAACGGCAACCGTAACCGAGCGGGTATGCGCGGGTCAACGTGGCGCGCGGGCCTTGTGACGCAGGCCGCGCCGCGCCGAGGGGAGAGAATGACGACGGTCGATACGCAGATGGCGGAGTTGAAGCGCGGCACTTCGGAGGTGCTGATCGAGACGGAACTGCGTCGCAAATTGGCCCGCGGCAAGCCCTTGGTCGTCAAGACAGGCTTTGACCCCACGGCGCCCGATCTTCATCTCGGGCACACCGTGCTCATCAACAAGATGCGCCAGTTCCAGGACTTCGGCCACGAGGTCGTGTTCCTCATCGGCGACTTCACCGGACTGATCGGCGATCCGACCGGTCGCAACGCCACGCGTCCGCCGCTGACCCGCGCTGACATCGACGCCAATGCGGCGACCTATCGCGAACAGATATTCAAGATCCTCGACCCGAAACTGACGCGCATCGAATTCAACTCGAAATGGCTCGGTGCGATGAATGCTTCGCAGGTCGTGGAGCTTGCCGCGAAGTACACGGTGGCGCGCATGCTCGAGCGCGACGATTTCGCGAAGCGCTACAAGGCGGGGCAGCCGATCTCGATCCACGAATTCCTCTATCCGCTCGCCCAGGGCTATGACTCGGTTGCGCTGAAGGCGGACGTCGAGCTCGGCGGCACCGACCAGAAATTCAACCTGCTGGTCGGTCGGCACCTGCAGGAGTCCTACGGGCAGGAGCCGCAGATCGTGCTCACCATGCCGTTGCTCGAAGGTCTCGACGGCGTCAACAAGATGTCGAAATCGCTCGGCAACTACGTCGGCGTCACGGAAGCGCCCGACGAAATGTTCGGCAAGCTCATGTCTATCTCCGATGAGCTCATGTGGCGCTATTTCGAACTGCTGAGTTTCCGTCCGCTCGGCGATATCGACGCATTGCGTCGCGCCATTGCCGATGGACGCAATCCGCGCGACGTCAAGTTCGAACTCGCGCGCGAAATCGTCGCGCGCTTTCACGACGCGCCAAGCGCACAGACGGCACAGGAGAATTTCATCGCTCGATTTCGCGAACGCGCACAGCCGACGGACCTGCCGCTTACATCGCTTGCGGTTGCGCCCGACGGCGCTCGTCTCGTTGTGGTGTTGCGCGAAGCAGGACTGGCGGCGAGCAATTCCGAAGCCGGCCGCAAGATCGGCGAAGGCGCGGTGCGCGTCAATGGCGAGAAAGTCAGCGACCGCAACATGACGCTGGAAAACGGCGTGGAATACCTGCTGCAGGTCGGCCCGCGGCGCTTCGCCCGCGTGCGGCTCGGGGGCTGAGGGCGGCGCTCGCGCGGGACGCCGGCTGGAAAACCCGGCGGCGGGTCCTCAGGGTCGCCCTTGTTGCGCCGCGGAACCGCGCCTCTGGCGCCGCCCCCAGTGCCAAAACCCCTGAAAAAACAGACTTTCGTATATTTTTTGTGCGCTGCGTTGACAGCGCCGCCCGGCCCCCTATAATGCGCCCCCTCGATCAAGACCGCCCTGCGGATCCTGTAGAGCGGTAGCAAGTTTTACGTATATTGGAAGGAAAGAGCCGCGGGGCTATACTTTCCGGCCCTCCCTCGGCCCCAAGCGGCCTGGGCGCTCTATAAAAATTCGGTAGGTAATTTGTGTGGGAACTCGCGTCGATGTGTCCTTTGCGGATGCAAGACCTGAGTGACCAGAAGTCCAGCAATGGGCTTGTGATTCACTCTTTTTGTTTG